>CALKHM010000001.1 GCA_937988695.1 uncultured Microbacterium sp.
CCGAGGGCGATATCCGATTCAGCGAGCAGTTCGGGATGGTGGTGTGATGCGCGTCCCGCTCTCGTGGCTGCGTGAATACGTCGAGGTGGCTCCGGGGACGACTCCCGAGGACATCCTGGCCGCGCTGGTGTCGGTCGGCTTCGAAGAGGAGGACGTGCATCGCTTCGACGTGTCCGGCCCGATCGTGGTCGGCCAGGTGCTGGAGCTCACGCCCGAACCGCAGACCAACGGCAAGACCATCAACTGGTGCCAGGTCGACGTCGGCGCGCAGCACGGCGGCGTGCGCGGCATCGTGTGCGGCGCGCACAACTTCTCGGTCGGCGACCGGGTGATCGTGACCCTGCCCGGCGCCGTGCTGCCCGGGCCCTTCCCGATCGCGGCGCGCAAGACGTACGGACACGTCTCCGACGGCATGATCGCCTCGGCGCGTGAGCTGGGTCTGGGCGACGAGCACAGTGGCATCCTGCGCCTGGTCGACCTCGGCATCGACGCGCCGGTGGGCGCGGACGCGATCGCGCTGCTGGGCCTGGACGACGTCGCCGTCGAGATCAACGTGACCCCCGACCGCGGCTACGCGCTGAGCCTGCGCGGGGTCGCCCGCGAGTATGCCCACGCCACCGGTGGCACGTTCCGCGACCCCGGCGACCGGCCGTGGGGCGAGCTGGAGCAGCCCGACAGCGGCTTCCCAGTCGCCGTGGACGACATCGCCCCCATCCGCGGCCATGTCGGGGCGAGCGAGTTCGTCGCACGCATCGTGCGCGGGGTGGATGCCACGGCACCGACGCCGCCGTGGATGATCGCGCGACTGGTGCTTTCCGGCATCCGGTCGATCTCGCTGCTCGTGGACATCACGAACTACGTCATGCTCGAGCTCGGCAACCCCGTCCACGGCTATGACCTCGACAAGCTGTCGGGGGGCATCACCGTGCGCCGGGCGCGGCCGGGGGAGAAGATCACCACCCTCGACGATCAGGTGCGCGACCTGCACGGGGAGGATCTGCTCATCACCGACGAGTCCGGCCCCATTGGCCTGGCCGGGGTCATGGGCGGCGCCGCCACCGAGATGAGCGCGACCACGCGCGACGTGCTCATCGAGGCGGCGACCTTCGATCCGGTGACCATCGCGCGCAGCGCGCGCCGGCACAAGCTGCCCTCCGAGGCATCGCGTCGCTTCGAGCGCGGCGTCGACCCGCTCATCCCGTTCGTCGCCGCCAGGCGCGTGGCCGACCTCATGGTCGAGCTCGCCGGCGGAACGCTCGACCTCCACAACGGCGGCGCGCTGTTCGCCGTGTACGAGCGTGCAGCGATCGCGCTGCCCCGGCCCTTCGTGGCACGGCTGATCGGCGTCGACTACGCCCCGTCGGAGGTCGCCGAGGCACTGCAGACGATCGGCTGCGACGTCTATGATCAGGGCGATCAGTGGCTGGTGACACCACCGTCGTGGCGCCCGGACCTCACCGACAAGTGGACGCTGGCAGAAGAGGTCGCGCGCATCCACGGCCTGGACCGGGTCCCCTCCGTGCTGCCCACGCCGCCCGCGGGAGGGGGCTGGACCGCCCACCAGCAGGGCCGCCGGCGCATCGCGAACGCGCTGGCCGCCGCAGGTTACGTGGAGACGCCGTCGTTCCCGTTCACGACCGACGAGCAGAACGACCTGCACGGGTCGGCCTCCGGGGAGCACCTGCCGTCGGTGAGGCTGGCCAATCCGCTCGACGGGAACGCGCCGAGCCTGCGCCGGTCGTTGATCCCCGGTCTGCTGCAGGTCGCGCACCGCAACCTCGCCCGCGGGTTCACTGACCTCGCATTGTTCGAGCTGGGCGCCGTGTTCCTGCCCGAACCGGGCGTCGAGTACGGCACAGCGGAGGTGCCGCCGCCTGCGCGCCGGCCCGACGAGGGCACGCTGGCGGCGCTGGATGCGGCTCTGCCCGCGCAGCCGCGGCGGATCGCCGTGCTGCTGGCCGGCAACCGGATCGCCAAGCAGCCCGGCCGCCCGGCCGAACCGGTGACGCTCTCCGACGCGCTGGATGCCGTGCAGGTCGTGGCGGCGGCGGCCGGCGTGACCGTCGACGTGGTCCAGGCACAGCGCGCGGCGCTGCATCCGGGGCGCACGGGCGTGCTCACGGTCACCGACCCGGCCGCACCGGCAGGGGAGCGGTCGGTCTCCCGCGAGGTCGGCTACGTCGGTGAGCTGCTGCCGCAGGTCACCGAGGACGCCGATCTGCACGGGCGGGTGTATGTCGCCGAGCTCGACCTCGACACGCTGCTGGACCGCGCGGGTGCGCCCGTGGCCGTGGCATCCCTGTCGACCTATCCGGCGGCGACCCAGGACGTCTCACTCGTGGTTGCGCAGGGCGTGCCGGCCGCCGATGTGCGCCGCGCCCTCGTCGACGGCTGCGGCGCCCTTCTGGAATCGCTGCGGCTCGTCGACGACTATCGCGGCCAGGGCGTCCCCGAGGGGGCGAAGAGCCTGACCTTCGCGCTGCTGTTCCGCGCGTCCGACCGCACCCTGACCGCTGCCGAGGCCAGCGCTGCCAAGCTGCAGGGCGTCGAGGTGGCCGCCGAGCGGTACGGCGCGAAGATCCGCGACTGACCGCGAAGACCCGCGACGGCGTCCCGATAGGCTCGATGCGATGACCGACTCGACCGACGCCGCCCTGCGGATCCGCGGGCTCGCCAAGCGCTTCGGCGACAAGGTCGCCGTGGCGGGCATCGACCTGGAGATTCCCACCGGCTCGTTCTTCGGACTCGTCGGCCCGAACGGGGCGGGCAAGACGACGACCCTCTCGATGGCGACCGGGCTGCTGCGCCCCGATGCGGGCAGCGTGAGCGTACACGGCGTGGACGTGTGGCAGGAACCCGTCGACGCGAAGCGCATGATCGGGAACCTCGCCGACGGCGTGCGTCTTTTCGACCGGCTCACCGGCGAGCAGCTGATCACGTACACCGCGATGATGTTCGCGATCCCGCGGCCCGAGATCGCGCCGCGCGTGGCCGATCTCCTGGAGATGATGGATCTGCGCGAGGCCGCAGGCACCATTGTCGCCGACTACTCGGCGGGCATGACCAAGAAGGTCGCGCTGGCGTGTGCGCTCGTGCACGCGCCGCGCCTGCTCGTCCTCGACGAGCCGTTCGAGTCCGTCGACCCGGTCTCGGCTGCCAACATCGAGGACGTGCTGCGCAGCTATGCGCTCTCCGGCGGATCGGTCATCGTCTCGAGTCACTCGATGGACCTCGTCCAGCGCATGTGCGATCACGTCGCGATCCTTGCCGGCGGGAGTGTGCTGGCGGCGGGCGCCGTCGACGAGGTGCGCGCCGGCGTGAGCCTGCAGGAGCGCTTCATCACGCTGGTGGGCGGTCGGCACGATGGGGTGGGGCCCGCATGGTTGCGACAGTCCTGAGGCTTCGCTACCGGATCCTGTTCAACACGCTCGGCCGCAATCCCTGGCAGCTGGTCGGCTTCGT
Organism: uncultured Microbacterium sp.; assembly: GCA_937988695.1. Classification (GTDB taxonomy): domain Bacteria; phylum Actinomycetota; class Actinomycetes; order Actinomycetales; family Microbacteriaceae; genus Microbacterium. The sequence goes on from CALKHM010000001.1 coordinate 3,463, forward strand.
CCTCGGGATGCTGTGGACCGCCGCCGCGCTGCTGACGGTCGTGGCGG
>CALKHM010000002.1 GCA_937988695.1 uncultured Microbacterium sp.
GCGCACCTGACTGGGGGTCAGGGGGTCGCAGGTTCAAATCCTGTCATCCCGACAAGTAGGCCATCAAGGCACGGCGTTTCGGGGCGTCCGATTTCCACTACTCGTCTTGCGGTGAACGTGGCCCTCGAGGATCACCTGGTATCCACGATGATCTTCCTCGATCCCGCCGGCGAGATACGGGCGGCGACCCGTGCGGATGACGTTGTCGATCGTGTGAAAGTGCTTCTCGATTGTCGCCTGCTTGCGCGCATACCTCGAACCGATCGTTGTAGACCCGGATCTTGACCTGGCGGGCGGTCGTGTCGCTACGCATCGAAGTCGCAGGTCATGTGTTGGTTGGCGCCCCGATCAGCGTGGGTGAGCGCTTCTTGTAATTAGATAGGACTCCTACTAGCCTAACGGAACAGCAGTTCCCCAACAAGGACGTAAGGAGCCACTCATGACCGACATCCCCGGATACACGTACGCCGAGGTCGAGCCCTCGCCCGTCACGACCGCGGAGCTCGACGACCTGCACGCCTCGTTGCTCTGGGGCGAGCAGGATGCGACAGCACTTGCGCGCGCAGCCGGCATCCTCGTGCCGCAGACCGATGCGATCCTCGACGTCTGGTATGGATTCGTGGGTGTGAACCCGCACCTCGTCGCCACCTTCGCGGGCGCCGATGGGTCGCTGGACGGCGCCTACCTCGCGGCTGTCCGGGCTCGGTTCGGCAAGTGGATCGAAGACCTCTGCACGAGGCCGCACGACGAGATCTGGCTGGGCTACCAGGAGGAGATCGCCCGTCGCCACCACCCGGTCGGCAAGAACCTGACCGACGGCGTCGCCTCGACGTCGGGCCACGTCCCGCTGGGACACCTGATCGCGCTCATCGTGCCGATCACCGTGACGATCCGGCCGTTCCTGACGGCGGGCGATGCCACGGCGGAGGAGGTCGACGCGATGCATCAGGCGTGGATGAAGGCGGTGACGCTCTCGGTCGCGCTCTGGGCACGACCGTATACTCCTGAACTGTGGTGAGCTCGGAGCCCGCGAACCGGGAGGTCCAGGACGTTCCGACGAAGATCGTCGCCGCGCTCGATCGGATCGGGCGCGGCGTCCGATCGTTCCACCAGACCGTCGCCGTGCGTCTGGGCCTCAGCCCACTGCAGCTCGAGCTGCTGCTGCTGCTTGCCGCCGGCGAGCCCCCGCAGCCGATCACCGGCGCGCTGGCGCGAGAGCTCGGGGTCAGGGGGCCCACGGTCACCGACTCGCTGAACGCTCTCGAGCGCAAGGGGCTCGTGGTGCGCTCGTCCGATGTTCGGGACGGCCGACGGACGCCCTTCCGGCTGACCGATGCCGGTGAGCGGCTCGCCCGCGAAGCAGACGAGGCCGATCAGGTCATGCGCGACGCCATCGGCCGCATCCCGTCAGAGGATGCGCTGCTGGAAGGGCTGCTGTCGGCGATCGACGCGTTGCTGGGCGCGGGAGTCGTCGACGTCGCGCGCACGTGCACCAGCTGCCGGTTCTTCCGCACGGCGGCGGACGGCGCCGCCTGTGCGCTGCTGCAGATCCCCCTTCCGCGGTCCGCGCTGCGGGTCGACTGCCCCGAGCACGAGCCGGTCGCAGGCTACAGCGGCACTGCCCGCAACTGACCCCGCCGCGCGTCGACTCACACCACCGCCGAGATCACCAGGCCGACCACCGCTAGCAACGGGATGACTCCTTGCGTCGCCGCAGCGCGCGCCTTCGAGCGATCCGCGATCACGAGCACCAACGCGGCCGCGAGCATCGTGCCGGTCCCGGCGAGCATGAGCGCGATGCCGACAGCGTGCCCTGCTGCCAGGGCGATCACGATGCCGATCACCGTGACGACGGCGAGGAACAGGTTGTAGAAGCCCTGATTGAAGGCGAGCTGCCTCATCGTTGCGGCATCCGCCGCCGAGCGCACGCCGAAGATCCGGCGCGTCGACGGATGCATCCAGCGCACCGACTCCAGAACGAAGATGTAGACATGCAACAGCGCGGCGAGGGCCGCGAGCACGACTGCGATGGCGAAGAACATGGAACGATTCTGCCGTCGATGAAGCCCGGCAGCAGCACGACCCGCACTCTCGACGGCCTGCCCACTCGTCAGCGCGTCACCGCGCCCACGTCCCGTCGGTGCGCCCGTGGATCGCTCGCACGACCCCGACCATGTCCACGTCGGAGAGGCCGTGGTCGAGGGCCTCCCGGTAGAGGTCGTGGCAGGCGTCCAGCAGCGGGGTGGCAAGCCCCGCCCGCCGTGCCGCCTCGCTGATGAGCCGGCTGTTCTTGTAGACATCGGGGATCGCCGCCTGCGGGCTGAGGTCGTCGCGCTGCAGCTTGTCGAGCTTGACCGCCGCGATCGGCGAGGCCATCTGACCGGAGTTGATCGCCTCGACGAAGGTCGCGAGATCGAGCTGCTCGGCCTGTGCGAAGTGATACGCCTCGGCGAGCGAGACGACCAGCGCGATCAGGTGGATGTTGACCGCGAACTTCATCCGGATGCCGGCGGGCGGCTGCCCGCACCGCAGCACGCGGTGGCACATCGCAGACAGGACCGGCTCCAGCGCGTCGAGACGGTCGCTGTCGCCGGCCGCCATCGCCACCAGCTGTCCCTGCTCGGCCGGCGCGCGCGAGCCGGAGACCGGCGCCTCGACGTACCAGCCGCCCGCGCTGAGGACCGCCTCGCCCAGACGGGCGGAGAACTCGGCTGAGGTCGTCGCCATGTGCACCAGGCCGTGCCCGGCGATGGCAGCGCGGAACGCGGCGCCGTCGGGCTGGAGGACGTCGACGATGACGTCTTCGGTGGAGAGCATGATGATCGTCGCGTCGCTCGAGCGCAGCACCTCCGCCGCGGTCGCGACCCGGGTCGCTCCCATCGCCTCCAGGCGCGCGAGTGCGGGCTCGGTGCGGTTCCACACCCGCACGTCGAAGCCTGCCCTGATCACGTTGGCTGCCATCGGCTCGCCCATGAGTCCCGCGCCGATGAAGCCCACGATCATGTCCTGCTCCTTCGCATCCTACTATGACAAGCGTCATTGTACGCCCAACTAGTACAGTTGTCATATGTCGGGAGAGCACAGCACGTCCGCTGGTCCGCAGCGCACGCCGCGCGAACGCGTCGTGTATGCCGCCGCGCAGCAACTACGCTCGGTGGGCCCGACGGCGGCGTCGCTGCGCGCGATCGTGCGCGATGCGCACGCGCCGTGGGGATCGCTGCGGCACTACTTCCCGGGGGGCAAGCAGCAGATCCTCAGCGAGGCGCTGGCGTGGTCGGGCGAGTATGCGGCAGCGGATGTCGCGGCCTACCTGGGATCGGCCGATCCCACGCCGGGCGGGCTGTTCGTGCACCTGTTGGAGGTCTGGGCACGGGATCTTGAGCGGTGCGACTTCGAGAGGGGATGCCCGGTGGCGGCCACGACGCTCGATCCCGGCGACGGCACGACCGGCCTCGGCGAGGCGAACCGAGCCGCTCTCGAGCGGTGGCTCGCGGCGATCGGGGGCGCGCTGTCGACCCTGGGCGTGCGAGACGCGGGGCCGGAGGCGCGGCGCATGCTCAGCCTGCTGGAAGGCGCCATCATCGTCAGCCGGGTGCAGGGGTCCACGGCGGCGCTGTCGGAGCTGCGTGGGTTCGCCGCGCACTTCGATGCGGCGGCGCAGCGCTGATCGACGCGGCCGCGCCGCGCCGGTCACCGCCGGCCGCGCCGCGCGGATCGCTGCCGGCCGCGCCGCGCCGGTCACCGCCGGTCGAGCGCGAGGTTCAGCTCCACGACGTTCACCCGCGGCTCTCCGATGAAGCCGAGGTCGCGCCCCGCGGTGTGCCTCGCGATGAGCGCCTCGACCTCCGCCAGCGGCAGGTTCCGCGCCCGGGCGACGCGCCGTGCCTGGATCTTCGCGTACGCCGGGCTGATGTCGGGGTCCAGACCCGACCCCGACGCGGTCACGGCGTCGACCGGTACCCGCGACTCGGGCACCCCGTCGAACGCGGCGACCTGCCGCTTGCGGGTGGCGATCTCGGCCACGAGCCTGGCGCTCTGCGGCCCGAGGTTCGATCCGCCGGACGCCGTCGGGTCATAGCCGTCGCCGGCGGCGGAGGGCCGCGGCTGGAAGTACTGCGGCAGGGGCGACCCGTTCGCGTCCCGGAACTCCTGCCCGATCAGCGCGGACCCGACGACGCGTCCGTCGGCGGCATGCACGAGCGATCCATTGGCCTGGTGCGGGAACGCGGCCTGACCGATCCCGGTGATCAGCAGGGGGTAGGCGATGCCGAGCAGCACCGTGAAGACGATCATGAGCCGCACGGCGATCCACGTCGCCTTGAGGGTGCGGGTGAGGGGGCGGGTCATCGCAGTCTCCTAGAACCCCGGCAGCAGGCCGACGACGAGGTCGATGACCTTGATGGCGATGATGGGCACGGCAAGGCCGCTCAGCCCGCAGTAGATCAGGTTGCGGGTCAGGGCCGACCGCAGTTGCGTGGTGCGATACGGAACGCCGATGAGCGCGAGGGGGATCAGCACGCCCATCACCACGCTGCTGAAGATCACTGTGGACAGGATCGCTGACGCCGGCGAGTGCAGTCGCAGGATGTTCAGCATGCCGAGGTCGGGGAAGACCCCCACGAACAGCGCCGGGAACAGCGTGAAGTAGCGTACCGCGTCGTTCGCGAAGTTGAACGTGATGAGCGCCCCGCGCGTGGCCATCTGCCGGCGTCCCACCTCGATGATGTCGATGAGGTGGGCGGGATCGTCGTCCAGGATGATCATGTTGGCCGATTCCTTGGCGGCGGCCGTCGCGGTGTTCATCGCGATGCCGATGTCGGCCTGGGCGAGCGCGGGCGCGTCGTTGATGCCGTCGCCGCTCATCGCGACCAGATGCCCCTTCTCCTGCTCCTGCACGATGAGCGCGAGCTTGTCCTCGGGGGTCGTGTCGCCGACATACTCGTCGATGCCGACCTCCGCGCTGATGGCCCGCGCGGTCAGCTTGTGGTCGCCGGTGATCATCACGGTGCGCACGCCGAGGCCCCGCAGCCCCGCGATCCGCTCGCGCACGGCATCCTTCACGACATCCTGCAGATGGATGACACCCAGGGCGTGACCGCGGCCGTCGGCAGGTTTGATCGCGACGACCAGCGGTGTGCCGCCCGTGCTCGCGATCGCACGCGCGCTCTCGCGGAGCTCCTTGATGATCGTGCGCTGCGGCTGCGTTCCCTGCTGCTTCAGCCAGGCGGCGACCGTGGAGACCGCGCCCTTGCGGATGCTGGTGCCATCGGCGAGGTCCATGCCCGACAGGCGCGTGGTCGCGCTGAACAGCACCGGCTGCCCGCCGGCCGTGTCGGCGTCGTCGAGGGTCACCCCCGCTTCGGCGGCCAGGCGCACCGTGGACACGCCCTCCGGGGTCGGATCAGCCGCCGAGGCGAGCGCGGCCACCCGCATGAGCTGCCGCGGATCGGTGCCGCCCACCGGGAGGAACGCGACCGCGCTGCGATTGCCGCGGGTGACGGTGCCGGTCTTGTCCAGCAGCACAGTGGTGATATCGCCGGCCGTCTCCAGCGCCTTGGCCGAGGTCACCAGCACGCCGCGTTGCAGCAGCTGGTACATGCCGGCGATGCCGGTCACCGACATCAGGGCGGCGATCTCGGTGGGGATCAGGCACACGACCAGCGCGACGAGCACGGGCACCGAGACCGGCGCCGCCACCGGCGAGACCACCGAGTTCAGGGTCAGCACGAGGATGACGAACGAAAGCGAGAAGGATGCCAGCAGGGCGCTGAACGCCACCTCGAGAGGTGCCTTCTTCCGTCGTGATCTGCTGGCGAGCCGGATCGTGCGCTCCACGGCGCTGGCCTCCGGCGACGCGCTGACTCGCACGACGAGGCGGTCCGACAGGTCGCGGGTGCCCCCGGTGACGGCGGTGCGGTCCCCGTCCGACTCGCGGATCACCGCTCCCGGGTGACCGGTGAACTCCGACTCGTCGACCTCGGCCGCGCCCCACAGCCCCTCGCCGTCGGCGGGGATCACGTCGCCCGCCTCGACGACCACGACGTCGCCGGCGTGCAGGCTGTGCGCGTCGACCCGCTCGGCCACCGCCGATCGGGCCGCCGGGTCCTTCGCGCGGTCGTAGTCGGCGACCCGGGATGCGGTGGTGTCGGGTTGCGCGCGGCGCAGCGACGCCGTCTGCGAGCGCCCGCGACCCTCGGCGATGGACTCCGCCAGCGTCGCGGTGAACAGGCACGCCCAGAACCCGATCGCCAGCATCCCGGTGAATCCGGCGGGCATGGCGGTGCCGCCCGACGGCATGGCGCCGCCCACGAACGGCTCGGCGACCGCGATGAGGGTCGTCAGCGCGGCGCCGATCTCGGTCAGCAGCAGCACGGGGTTGTGCCACAGGTAGCGCGGGTCGAACTTGCGCAGCGCGTCCAGCAGCACGGGCCCGACCGTGTGCAGCGCGAGCACGGCACCGTGGTCCGAGGCTGTGGCAGGCGGGGTGGCGGTCATCCGGCCAGTCCTTCCGTGAAGGGGCCCGCCAGCAGCAGCGGCACGAACATCGGCACCGTGATGAACACGATGAGGCTCACCAGCAGCACCACGAACTGCGGCCTGTGCAGCGGCAGCTCGACGACAGTGGCCTTGCCCTGTGCGGCCAGGGAGCCGGCCAGCGCCAGCACCAGGATGATGGGGATGAAGCGCCCGAGCAGGATGATGACGCCGAGCATGATGTTCATCGTCGGGTTGTCGGCGGCAAGCCCTGCGAAGGCCGATCCGTTGTTGATGGCCGCCGAGATGAACGCGTAGATCACCTCGGTGAGGCCGTGCGCGCCGTCGTTGCCCATGCTCGAGACGACGACGGCCCGCAGTGGCGGGATCGCGAAGCTCACCGCCCTCGCGCTGATGGCCAGCACCGGCATGACGAGGATCGCGACACTGACGAGCTTGAGCTCGCGCACGCCCAGTCGCTTGCCGAGGTAGGCCGGCGAGCGGCCCAGCAGCAGCGCGGTGAGGAACACCGCGATGACCACGAGGATCAGCAGCGCGTAGGTGCCCGACCCGGCGCCACCCGGAGCGACCTCGCCGAGCGTCATGTCGAAGATC
>CALKHM010000003.1 GCA_937988695.1 uncultured Microbacterium sp.
AGAACCCGCGTGCGGACGGCGACCTCGACCCGGAGAGCGAACGACAGGTCTCGGCGCACGTCGCCGAGACCTACGGCCACGAGTTCGTGTTCGTGACCGACTACCACCCGGAGATCCGGCCGTTCTACCACATGGTCGACCCCGAGACGGGGCTCACCCGCAGCTACGACCTGCTGTACGAGGGCGTCGAGATCACCACCGGCGCGCAGCGCGAGCACCGCATCGAGCTGCTCGAGCAGCAGGCGCTGGCCAAGGGGCTCAAGCTCGAGGGACTCGCCCACTACCTGGACTTCTTCCGCTACGGCGTGCCACCGCACGGCGGTTTCGGGATGGGTCTGGCGCGCGTGCTCATGCTGTTGCTGGGCGAGGCGTCGATCCGCGAGGTCACGTTCCTGTTCCGCGGACCCACTCGCCTGGCGCCCTGACCCCTCGATGGCATCGAACAGGCCAGGGCGAACGCGCCGAGCGCCGAGGTCGCCGAGGCCATTGAGATCGAGAAGCGATCACACCTCGAAGTCGACGGCGACCCGGTCGCTGACGACGCTGCGCACGTAGGCCACGACCTCGAGGTGCGCGGGGTGCACGGCGTACGCGCCGAGTGCGTCGTGGTCGGCGAAGTCGGCGACCAGAGCCACATCCCAGTTGCCCTCGACGACGTTCGCACCCGCGCGCAGCTGCCCGATCGTCGGGACGACGCCGACCAGGGCGTTCAGACGGTCGGCGATCTCCTTCGCCTGCGCGGCGCGGGTGCTCTCGTCGTCGGCGGCCAGCTTCCACGCCACGACGTGCCGCAGCGTCATCGCTTGACCACCACGGCATCCAGCAGCGCATCGCGCAGCCGATCGGCGCCCACCCGCCAGTGCGCGTGCAGCGCGTCGTCGATGAGGACGACCGGGATCTTCTCCCACCACTGCGCGTACAGCGCGGGATCGTCGAGGATCGACTGCTCGACGACGTCGATGCGCGCGGCGACCCCTTCGGGCAGATCCGCGAGGACCTGATCGACCACTCCGTGGGCGACGTCGCAGAGGTGGCAGTCGGGCTTGCCGATGACGGTGAGCGTGGTCACACTGTCATCCTACGGGCGAAGCGGATGCCGCCGGCTCAGCGCTCGCGGCTCAGCGCTCGACGTCGTAGCCCTGCTCGACCCACGCGGCGGTGCCGCCCTCGACGTTGGTCACGTCCAGACCCTGCGCCTGCAGCGACTTCACGACCCGCGCGGAGCGACCACCGAGCTGACAGATCACGTGGAACGGCGCGTCGGGCAGCTCGCCGAGGTGGTCCGCGATGGTCGACATCGGCATGCTGATCGCGCCGGGAACGTGACCTGCGGCGTACTCGTCGGCTTCGCGCACGTCGACGAGCGGGACGTCCACGCTCTCGTGCAGCTGCTGAACCGTGATCGTCTTCATTCCCTCTCCCCTTGTCGGTGCCTGCCCAGCGCCCTCACGGGCGACGAAGCGCCTACACGAAGCGCCCGTCCCACAGGACAGGCGCTCGGTGTCTGAGCCGCTTACTTCTTGTTGCGGCGCTGATGGCGAGTCTTGCGAAGCAGCTTGCGGTGCTTCTTCTTCGCCATGCGCTTGCGGCGCTTCTTGATGACAGAACCCACGGAAAACCTCACTAGTCAGGGGTCTGGGCGCAGATGGTCCGCGCCCGGGAACGGGCAGATGGAAAATGCCTCGTGACAGTCTAGCCGACGTCGGCGATAGGACGATGCAGAGCGTCAGCGACGGCCGACTCGGGCACTCGATAGCTGCGGCCGAAACGCACGGCCGGCAGGTCGCCTGAGTGCACCAGGCGGTAGACGGTCATCTTCGAGACGCGCATGATCTCCGCGACCTCGGCAACCGTCAGGAATCGCACATCGGGCAATTCGGCCATGTCCTCATTCACCTTTCCCCAGCAACGGCTGCTCGGTCCCCAGATCACAGCAGCCCCACACTGCTGTGCACACTCTATGGTGTCAGAGCGATCTGTGTAAACCCATGAGACGGGTGTGATAACGCCCAGGACGCGCATAGCGGTTCGAGAAGGTTGACATAGCGGACCCTCGTCGTGCGCAGATGATCCGCCCACTCACGCCGCGTTCACTGGTGCACATGGACATGGTCCTCCGGATCGCGGGATGAGCACACGGTGACCGTCGTCCTGATCCCCGCGTTCGAGCCCGACCTGCGGCTCGTCGGCCTCGTGCACGCCCTGCGCGAGCGGCGCCCGGTGGTCGTCGTCGACGACGGGTCCGGTCCGGCGTTCGCCGGCGTGTTCGCGCAGGCCGCGGCATCCGGCGCGATCGTGTTCGCCCACGACCGCAACCGCGGCAAGGGCGCGGCACTGCGCACCGGCTTCGCGCTCATCGCCGCGCAGTTCGCCGGAAGCGACGTCGTCACCGCCGACGCCGATGGCCAGCACACCCCCGCCGACATCGAACGCGTCGCGGCGCGCATCGCCGACGGCCGGATCGTGCTCGGCGCGCGCGCGTTCACCGGCACGGTGCCGGCCCGCAGCCGCATCGGCAACGCCGCCACCCGCGCGGTGTTCGCATGGGTGTCGGGGCGGCACATCCGCGACACGCAGACCGGACTGCGGGGCCTGCCCGCATCCGCCCTCGGCTGGCTGCAGAGCGTGCGCGGCGACCGGTTCGACTACGAGTTCCGGATGCTGCTGCAGGCGAGGTCCGCGGGGCTCGAGCTCGTGGAGGAGCCGATCGCCACGGTCTACGCCGACGGCAACGCGTCCAGCCACTTCCGGCCGGTGCGCGACTCGTTGCGCATCTCTGCGCCGGTCGCGCGCTTCGCGCTGTCGGCGCTGTCGGCGTTGCTCATCGACACGACGGCGCTGCTCGTGCTGCAGCCGGTGCTCGGCTCGCTGCTGCTGGCGGTGATCGCCGCGCGGATCCTCAGCGCGAGCGTCAACTTCGCCGTGAACCGGCGACTCGTGTTCCGGCGTGGTCGCGACGTGCCTGTGCGCACCGCCGCGCTTGGCTACCTGAGCCTGGCGACCCTGTTGCTGGCGGCCAACTACGGCGTCATCACCGTGCTCGTCGACGTGGGCACGCCGCTCGTGGCGGCCAAGCTGGCGACCGAGGCGACGATGTTCCTGGTCAGCTTCGGGGTGCAGCGCGCGGTGGTGTTCACTCCCGCGCACCCTGCCGCTCCGCGGCGGCCCGCCGCTGCCGCCGCTGCCCGGCGGCATCGATCAGGTCGCGCAGCCGCGCCGCGTGCGGTGCGGGCTGACGCTCCCGTGCATAGGTGAGCGCGGCTGCCGCCGCGCGGTCCCGCGCTCCCCGGTCGGCGGACAGACGCTCCAGCACCGCCGCCAGCCCCGCGGCATCCGGCGTCTGCGCGCCCAGCGCCGCGTCACCGAACTCCTCCGCGAGCGTCGGGTCGGCGACGACGGCGGGCCGACCGCGGCTGAACGCCTCCAACGCGACCATCGGCTGGTTGTCGAACCCCAGCGACGAGATCAGCACGCCGTCGGATGCCGCCACCAGCGCGCCCACCCGTTCGCCTGGCACACGTCCGTGGAACGTCACGTCGGTCTGCGGCCGGTGCTCCCCGCCGGCCACGTGCAGATGCACCCGGCCCGCCCCCAGGCGCGCGGTGACGATCCGCATCGCCTCCAGTGCGACATCCAGTCGCTTCTCCGGAGCGAACCGTGCCGCCCAGACCAGCGTGAGCGGCTCGTCGCCGCGGGATGCCGCCGGCTGCAGCGGCTCGGCGATGTTCGACAGCTCGTACACGGCGCGCAGCCCTACTGTCTGCAGCGCCCGCGCCTGATGCGCGGACGGCGACAGCACCGCGTCGGCCCGCGACGCGATCGTGAGCGTCATGGTGCGCAGCGCGTTGTTGATGGGCGAGCTGCCGACGTAGCGCGGGGCCGCGTGCAGGTGGGTGATGTGGTGGTACTCCCAGCGCGCCAGCGGCACCAGCAGCGACAGCACCGGCGAAGCCTGCCAGAAGAAGGTGTGCACGGTGTGCAGCACGGGCCGATCCTGTGCGGCGCCGACCGCGAGGGCCGCGGCAGCCAGGGTGAACTCCGAATGCACCAGCAGCGCCTCGACGTCGTGCTGTGCGGCCAGGTGCGCGACCTCGACCCGCAGCCGACGGCGCGCGGCAAGCACCGGCAGCCCGACGCCGGGCACGATGAATGCCGCGCGCGCGTCGACGGGAACGATGCCCGGCGTGCCGTCCAGCACGTCGGCGTCGGGAGCCACGACCACCACGGTCCATCCCTGCGCGGCAAGACCGCGCGCCTGCCGCAGGAACGCCGTCTGCGCACCGCCGAGATAGCGCAACGAGTAGTCGCACAGGAGCATGATCGCTCCGTGCGTGGCATCCGACCCGGTCACCGTCCGGGCAGCTTCTTCAGTGCGCTCTCCCAGGCGTGCTTGGCAGAGGCCGCGGCCCGCCCGACCGCCTCGGCGGCGTGCACGGCGGGCTCGGGGAGCGGGATGACGTCGGCGGAGCCGGCCTCGTCGAGGAACGGCACGATCCAGGCGTCCACCTCGTCCAGCGGCGCGGCCTGCAGGCGGTAGTAGCGGTGCTGCCCCTCCTCGCGCACGGCGACCAGCCCCGCCTCTCGAAGCACCTTCAGATGCTTCGAGACGGTGGGTTGGCTCACCCCCAGCTCGGACACGATCTGCGACACGCTCGTGCCGTCCTGTCCGCCGGCGGCGCGATCGAGCAGCAGGCGCAGGATGTCGCGCCGGGTGCCGTCCGCGATCACGTCGAAGATGTCGGCCATGACCCTTAGGTTAGCCGGGCGTCCGGCTGAGTACCATGACACAGATGTCCTCGATTCCTCCGGAGCGGTCGCCGTCTCCCGGGCTCGCCCGCACGATGCAGGCGTTCGCGGTGCGCGCGCGGGACGTCGGCCGAGAGGTGACGACGGCGTCGCCCGCGCGATTCGCGGTGCTCGTGTTCCTCGCGCTCATCACCCTGTTCACGGTGCTGCTGACGCTGCCGATCGCGAGCGCATCGGGCACGGCAACGGCGTTCGTGGACGCTCTGTTCACCGCGGTGTCGACGATCTGCGTCACGGGGCTGACGACCGTCGACATGGGCACGCACTGGTCGCCTTTCGGCCTGATCGTCATCTATGTGGGCGTCAACGTCGGAGCGATGGGAGTGCTCACGTTCGCCTCGATCCTGGGCCTGGTGATCTCCAAGCGTCTCGGGCTGCGGGCCAAACTCATCGCCGCCAGTGACACCAACCCGCTGCGCGCGCACGGCGGCCCGGTCAACGAGGGGCAGACGGTGCGCCTGGGCGAGGTGGGCTCGCTGCTGTCGACGGTGGCCCTGTCGACGCTCATCATCGAGGCAGGCATCGCCGTGCTGATGTATCCCTCGCTGCTGGTCGGCGGGGTCTCGCCCCTGCGGGCGCTGTGGGAGGCGCCGTACTACGCGGCGATGGCGTTCACCAACACCGGGTTCACCCCGAATCCGGAGGGCCTCACGCCGTTCCTGCACGACTACTTTTTCCTCACCATGATGATGCTGGCGGTGTTCCTCGGCTCGATCGGGTTCCCGGTCATCTACACGCTCTGGCGCCAGCGCTGGCACGTGCGTGCATGGTCGCTGCACGCCAAGCTCACGATCATCACCACGGTGCTGCTGTTCTTCGTCGGCGGCGTCGTGTTCCTGGGACTGGAGTTCGACAACCCGCAGACGTTCGGCGACCGCAACGCGTGGGACACGATCTTCCAGTCGTTCTTCCTGTCCGGGATGACCCGGTCTGCGGGCTTCTCCACGATCGACACCGGCCAGTTGCACGGATCGTCGGTGATCGTCGGCTCGATGCTCATGTTCGTCGGCGGCGGCTCGGCATCCACCGCCGGCGGGATCAAGGTGACGACCCTGGCCGTGCTGGCGCTGGCCGTCTGGTCGGAGGCGAAGGGCCGCCCCTCGGTGCAGGCGTTCGGCCGCCGCATCCCCAGCGACGTGCAACGGGTCGCCCTGGCCGTGGTCGCGTGGGGGGCGACCATCGTCGCGGTCTCCACCGTCACCGTCGCGCAGATGACTAAGGCGCCAGTGGGCGACGTGCTGTTCGACGTGATCTCGGCGTTCGCCACGGTCGGACTGTCGTCGGGAGTGACCGAGGCCGCGCCCGACCCGGCGAAGTACGTGCTGGCGGCCACCATGCTGATGGGCCGCATTGGTACAGTGACACTCGCGGCGGCGGTCGCCGCGACGTCGCGCTCGCAGCTGTATTCGCTGCCCGTGGAAAGGCCGATCGTTGGTTGAGCAGATCCGAAGCGATGCGCCGGTCCTGGTGATCGGACTCGGCCGATTCGGCGCGGCCTGCGCGGGCGAGCTGGACCGGCTGGACCGCGATGTCCTCGCCATCGACGAGAACCTCGAGCTCGTGCAGAAGTGGTCGGAGCGGGTCACGCACGCCGTGCAGGCCGACGCCCGCAACATCGACGCGCTCAAGCAGATCGGCGCGCAGGACTTCCAGGTGGCGGTGGTGGCCACGGGATCGTCCATCGAGTCGTCGGTGCTGATCACCGCGAACCTCGTCGACCTGAAGGTGCCGCAGATCTGGGCGAAGGCCGTGTCGCATTCGCACGGCAAGATCCTCGCCCGCGTCGGAGCGAACCACGTCGTATACCCCGAGCGCGAGGCCGGCGAGCGCGTGGCGCACCTGGTCAGCGGGCGCATGCTCGACTTCATCCGTTTCGACGACGACTTCGTGCTGGCCAAGATGTACCCGCCGAGGTTCATCCGCGGGACGGGGCTGAACCAGTCCGGCGTGCGCACGAAGTTCAATGTCACGGTGGTCGGGGTCAAAAGCCCCGGCAGGCCGTTCCGCTACGCGGAGGCCGACACCGTGGTCACCAACCACGACCTCATCATCGTGTCGGGCACGAACTCCGACATCGAGCGCTTCGCGTCGCTCGAGCGCTGAGCCGCCGGCCGCGGCCGGGGCGCCGGGCTGGCCTGCCGCTGCTCCTCCTGCTGCTCCTGCTGCTCCTGCTGCGCCAAATTCACATGAATTTGGCGAATGCACATCAAACTGCCGCAAGTTTGATGTGCATTCGCGGGTTTGATGTGCATTCGCGGGTCGACGTGTGTTCGCGGGTCGACGTCCGCCGCGGCAATGCGGCGCCACCGGCCGCATCCGCCGCATCCACACCCGCCGCATCCGCACTGGCCGCCGGATGTCAGGCACCACGACAGGATGCCGAAGAGCGCCGCTCAGCGACCCTCGGCGAGCTCCCTCGCGCGTGCGAGCGCAGCATCCGTCGCCCGCGCGAACACGTCGTCCAGGTGCGCGTCCTGCAGCACCGCGATCGCGCGCTCGGTCGTGCCCTTGGGGCTGGTGACGCGGCGACGCAACTCGGCGGGGTCCTCGCCGGATGCCTGCAGCAGCGCCGCCCCGCCGATGAACGTCTGCTCGGCCATCGTGCGAGCCGCGACGAGCGGGAAGCCCTTGCCGACGGCGGCCTTCGTGAATTCCTCGATGAGCAGGAACACATAGGCGGGGCCCGAGCCGGAGATCGTCGACAGCGCGTCGATCTGCTCCTCGGGCACCTCGATCACGGTGCCGACGGTCTCGAACAGCGCCCGCACGACGCGGACCGTGTCGACATCGGCGAAGGTGCCCGCCGACAGGCCGGTGACGGCCTTTCCGACCAGCGCGGGCGTGTTCGGCATCGAGCGCAGAACGGGCATGCCGTCGGGAAGGATGCTCTCGAAGGTCGCGATCGTCACCCCCGCGGCGATGCTCACCACCGCGGTTCCCGGCCGCAGCGCAGGGGCGATCTCGCGCAGCAGGTCAGGCACCAGGGCGGGCTTGACCCCGACCAGCACGATGTCCGCCGATGCCGCGGCATCCGTGTTGCCGTCCGGCGACCGCTCGAGCGCGACGCTGCGCACCCCCGACAGGCCCGCCAGCACGGCGGCCTTGGTGGCTGTGCGGTTGGTGACGACGATGTCGGATGCCTGTCCGGACTCGACCAGACCGTGCAGGATCGCGCCACCCATGGAGCCGGCGCCAAGGATCGCGATGGGAGGGAGCATGCCGCTCATCCTACGGTGATCTCCCGCGGTTATAGTCGAGACAAGGACGCTGAGGAGGCCGATTCCATGACCGTGTTCCACGGCATCGCCGCACGCATCGTCGAGACCCCGCGTCTGGCGGTGAACATCCTCGAGCGCACCGCCGACGACCCGGCCACGCCCGCTGAGCAGACGGTCGTCTTCGTGCACGGGAACGTGTCATCGGCCCTGTTCTGGCAGGAGATCATGGAGGACCTGCCCGGTGACATCCGCGCGATCGCCGTCGATCTGCGGGGGTTCGGCGGCACCGAAGCGCTGCCGGTGGATGCCACGCGGGGCCTTCGCGACTACGCCGACGACTTGCACGCGACGCTGCAGGCGCTCGATCTGGGCGCCGTGCACCTCGTGGGCTGGTCGATGGGCGGCGGCGTGATCATGCAGTATGCGCTCGACCATCCCGTGCGCAGCCTCACCCTGCAGGCGCCGGTCTCGCCGTACGGCTTCGGCGGCACGCGCCGCGACGGGTCTCGGCTCACTCCTGACGACGCGGGCTGCGGTGGCGGCGGCGCGAACCCCGACTTCGTGCAGCGTCTGCGCGACCACGACACGTCGGCGGATGCCGCGACCTCGCCGCGCAGCGTGTTCCGATCGTCGTACGTGTCGGCCGAATACGCGACCGCGCACGAGGATGTCTGGGTGGAGTCCATGCTCACCACCTCCACGGCGGACGGCTGCTATCCCGGCGACAGCGTGCCCAGTGAGAACTGGCCGGGATTCGGCGCGGGCCGCACCGGCGTGCTGAACACCATGGCGCCGGGCCACTTCGACGTGTCGGGCATCGTCGCGCTCGACCCGAAGCCTCCCGTCCTGTGGGTGCACGGCACCGCCGACGCGATCGTGTCGGATGCGTCGTTCTTCGATCTCAACCAGCTCGGCAAGGCGGGGATCGTGCCTGGCTGGCCCGGCGACGAGGTTGCTCCTCCGCAGCCGATGGTCAGCCAGACCCGCGACGTGCTGGATGCGTACCAGGCCGCCGGCGGGCACGTCACCGAGCTCGAGCTCGAGGGCGTCGGGCACGCCCCGCACCTGGAGCGCCCCGGTCTGGTCCGCCGGGCACTGCTGCAGGTGATGGGCTACATCGGATCGCCGCACGACCCGGCGCCGCCGACTGAGACGATCATCCTGAAGTCCGCCGACTGAACCGGGGCCCCGGCCTCGCGCGCCTGTGCGCCCAGCCCAGGCCCCGGCACGCCCGCGCCCGCCTCGCTCCGGCGACCCCGGGCGGCGAGGGTGCATCTGACGGACGAGAGCGTGGGTGTCACCCGCATCCTCGTCCGTCAGATGCACTCTCGCGGTTTGCGCATGTCCGTAGACTCGTCGGCATGAGCTCATCCGGCGGGGGGAAGGCGATCGTCGCCGCGTTCCTGGCGAACATCGGCATCGCGCTGGCGAAGTTCGTCGCGTGGTTCTTCTCCGGATCGGCGTCGATGCTGGCCGAGGGCATCCACTCCCTCGCCGATAGCGGCAACCAGCTGCTGTTGCTGTTCGGCGGCAGGAGGTCCCGGCGCAGCGCCGACCAGGAGCATCCCTTCGGCTACGGGCGCGAACGATACGTGTATGCGTTCGTCGTCGCGATCATCCTGTTCTCGGTCGGCGGTCTGTTCTCCATCTACGAGGGTGTCGAGAAGCTCACGCACCCGCACGAGCTCGACCACGTGTGGCTGGCGGTGCTCGTGCTCGTGGTCGCGATCTGTCTCGAAGGGTTCTCGCTGCGCACGGCCATCCACGAATCGGCTCCGCACAAGCAGCGAGGCGAGTCGTGGTTCGCGTTCATCCGCCACGCCAAG
The DNA here is from genome assembly GCA_937988695.1 of uncultured Microbacterium sp. GTDB lineage: Bacteria > Actinomycetota > Actinomycetes > Actinomycetales > Microbacteriaceae > Microbacterium. The sequence continues at coordinate 9,851 of CALKHM010000003.1, forward strand.
GCACCCGAGCTGCCCGTCGTGCTGCTGGAGGACACAGCAGCGCTGACCGGTCTCGTGTTCGCGCTGCTGGGCGTCGGGCTGTCATGGCTGACCGGCGATCCGGTGTTCGACGCGATCGGCACGCTCATGATCGGCACACTGCTGATCCTCGTGGCGATCACGCTGGGCGTGGAGACCAAGAGCCTGCTCGTCGGCGAAGGCGCGCGGCCGGCGGATCTGACCGCCATCGTCGCGGCGATCCAGGACGGCCCTGAGATACGCCGGGTCATCCACATCAAGACGCTGTACCTCGGACCCGACGAGCTCCTGGTGGCCGCCAAGCTCGCGTTCGCCTCCGACGGACCGCTCGCGACCATCGCACACGACATCGACGCCGTCGAGGCTCGCATCCGCGCGGCGGTGCCGATCGCGCGGGTCATCTACCTCGAACCCGACCTCTACCGCCCCGATGCGGACCACGCTCCGCCCACCGAGGCCGTCATCTTGAAATCGGAGGACTGATGGAATTCTGCGTGTTCACCGAGCCCCAGCAGGGGTTCAGCTACGCCGAACAGCGCGCGCATGCCCAGGCCGCTGAACGGCTCGGCTTCGACGGCTGGTTCCGCAGTGACCACTACATGCGGATGGGCGAGGGCGACCCGCTGCCCGGCCCGACCGACTCGTGGACGACGCTCGCGGGTCTCGCGGTGGAGACCTCCCGCCTGCGGCTGGGCACCCTCGTGTCGTCGGCGACGCACCGGCACCCCAGCGTCCTCGCGATCCAGGTGGCCCAGGTGGACGCGATGAGCGGCGGCCGAGTCGAACTGGGCCTGGGTACCGGCTGGTTCGAGGCCGAGCACCGCGCCTACGGCATCCCGTTCCCCGCGCAGCGGTTCGGGATGCTGGAGGAACAGCTCGAGCTCATCACGGGCCTCTGGGATGCCGAAGGGCCATACGCGTTCGCGGGGAAGCACTACACGCTCATCGACTCGCCGGCGTTGCCCAAGCCCGCGCAACGGCGGGTGCCGATCATCGTCGGCGGCGGCGGACCACGTCGCACACCGGCCATCGCCGCGCGATCCGCGACGGAGTTCAACATCGGCTTCCAGCCCGAGCCGGTGATCGCGCAGAAGTTCGCGGGGGTTCGCGCCGCCTGCGAGGCGGAAGGCCGCGACCCCGGCACGCTGAAGCTCTCGGTGGCGCTGCCGACGATCGTCGGCACCGACGAGGCCTCGCTGTCGCGGCGCGCTGCCGCGGTGGGACGCGACCCGCAGGCCGTGCGCAACGACGGCGTCATCGCCGGACGACCTGACGAGGTCATCGAGAAGGTCACCCGGCTGCGCGACCTGGGCGCGCAACGCGTGTACTTCCAGCTCATCGACCTGCGCGACCTCGACCACCTCGAGCTGCTCGGCACGGAAGTGCTGCCGCAGGTGCGCGACCTGTAGCCGTCGCGGGATCGGGTCGTTTCGACTCGCGGCGCTCGCTCAACGACCGGGAGACTCGCTGCGCTCGCTCAACGACCGGACTGCGCTCGCTCAACGACCGGGCTGCGCTCGCTCAACAACCGGGAGACTCGCTGCGCTCGCTCAACGACCGGGTCGATGCTCGTCGAAGAACTGCCGCAGCAGGGCGGCGGCCGCATCCTCCCGCACCCCTCCGACGACCTCCGCGCGGTACGGCAGCCGGCGGTCACGCAGCACGTCGTACATCGACCCCGCCGCTCCGGCCTTGTCATCCCACGCGCCGAAGACCACCCGGGAGACGCGCGCCTGCAGGATCGCGCCCGCGCACATCAGGCAGGGCTCGAGCGTCACGACCAGCGTATGGCCTTCGAGATTCCATGAGCCGACGGTCGCGGCGGCCTGTCGCAGCGCCACGATCTCCGCGTGCGCAGTCGGGTCTCCCGTCTGTTCGCGCTCGTTGCTTCCCTCTGCGACGAAGCGGCCGGCGGCATCCACCACGACCGCCCCTACCGGCACGTCGCCGCCTGCGGCCGCCGCCGCCGCGAGCGCGAGGGCGCGGTCCATGGCCGGTGCGAACGAGAGGATCACGTGTCGAGCGTACGTGGTCGCCCGACTACCCTGGAAGCATGCGCGTGCACATCGCCGACCATCCGTTGATCACCCACAAGCTGACGGTACTGCGCGACGCGCGCACCCCCTCGCCGGTCTTCCGCCAGCTCACCGAGGAGCTCGTCACCCTGCTCGCCTACGAGGCCACGCGCAACGTGCGAGTCGCGCCGGTCGAGATCCAGACCCCGGTGGCAGCCACCACGGGGGTACGCATCGACGAGCCGCGGCCGATCGTCGTACCCATCCTGCGGGCCGGGCTCGGGATGCTCGAGGGCATGGTCAAGCTGCTGCCGACCGCGGAGGTCGGGTTCCTCGGCATGGTGCGTGACGAGCAGACGCTGCAGCCGACGACATACGCCGAGCGGCTTCCCGCCGACCTCAGCGATCGCCAGTGCTTCGTGCTGGACCCGATGCTGGCCACCGGCGGGTCGCTGGGCGCGGCCATCGACTTCCTGTTCCAGCGCGGCGCCCAGGACATCACCGCGATCTGCCTGCTAGGCACCCCCGAGGGCATCGCCAAGATCGACGAGCAGGTCGGCGATCGCGACGTGACGCTGGTGCTGGGTGCTCGCGACGAGCGGCTCAACGAGCGCGGCTACATCGTGCCGGGGCTCGGCGACGCGGGCGACCGGCTGTATGGCACCGTCTGAGCGCCCGCGCGCAGCTACAGCCAGCGCTTCTTCTTGAAGATCGCGTACAGGGTTCCGGCGAAGCCCAGCATGAGGGCCAGCGCCGCCGGGTACCCCCACGTCCAGTCCAGTTCGGGCATGTGCGTGAAGTTCATGCCGTAGACGGTGCCCACGAGCGTCGGCGCGAAGATGATGGCCGCCCACGACGAGATCTTCTTGATCTCGTCGTTCTGACGAAGGGACGCCTCGGTCTGGCGCCGTGCGACCAGTGCCGAATGCACCGTCAACGCCTTGTCCAGGAGCGAACGGAACTCGGCGACCCGTTCGCCGATGCGGATCACGTGGTCGAGCACGTCGCGCAGCGACCGCTGCACCTCGACGTCGACGCTGTACTTGTCGTATCCGCGGCGCAACCACTCCAGCATCCCCACCAGCGGCTTGACGGCGCGCTGGAAGTCGCCCACCTCACGGGACAGGTCGTAGATGCGGCGGGAGAGCGCGTCGTCGTCGCTGTCGCCGAACAGCTGCTGCTCGATCTCGTCGATGTCGTTCTCCAGCCCCCGCACGATCGGCTCGTACTCGTCGACCACGCGATCGAGGATCGCGTAGAGGATCGCCTCGGGACCGCGCGCCAGCAGCGGGCTCTGCGACTCCAGGCGGCGACGCACCCAGGCAAGGTCCGGCGACTCGGCATGCCGGATCGTCACCACGAAGTCGGGGCCGACGAACAGGTGCAGTTCGCCGAACTCGACGCGCTCGGTGTCGTCGTCATAGCGCGCCGGGCGCAGCACGACGAACAGCGTGTCGCCGTAGCGCTCGACCTTCGAGCGCTGGTGCCCGCGGAAGGCGTCTTCGACGGCAAGCGGATGCAGGGTGAACTCGGCCGCCAGCGAGGCCAGCTCACCCGCCGTCGGCCGATACAGGCCGATCCAGGCGAGCCCGCCGTGGTCGGCGAGAAGCTCGTAGGTCTCCTCGAGATTCGTCGGGCTGTCGACCCGAAGGCCGGACACGTAGATTCCGTTGTCGATGAGCATGCGCGCTCCTTGCGTCGGCGCGCACCAGGCACGCAACGAACTGGGGGGCTGGGGCGAGCGCCACGGCAGCGCCGGACCGCAACCCGCCGACGCAGGTCAGCGTGAGACAACGCGGAAGAGGCTGCCGACGGCGCTACGACTATGATCGGCCATCGCCGTCACCTCCTTCCGCTACGGGGCCCGAGTGCGGACCCGACGGGCAAGTCTACCCGGTCCGGCGCCTCGCCCGTCCCCGGCCCGTCACTCCGGCGAACGGCGGCCGGTCTCCTGCTCCCAGTACTCGAGCTGCTGGGTCAGTGCCTTGGCGAGCTCGAACACCTGCTCGGGAGGGATCCGGATGCGACTGACCACCCGCGCAGGCACGACGGCCACGCGCGCGCCGGTGTCTTCGTCGGTCTCCTCGCGAGGCGGCTGCGCGAGCGTGACGAAGTCCATGACGAAGACCGTCGGCGTGTGCCACACGTTCGCGAAGTCGGCGTAGTTTCCGGGGATGATCTCGGGCGGCAGGTCGATCTCGAACTGCTGAGGCAGGTCCTCGCTCATGCGCAGAGTCTACGTGGACGCCTCGTCGCGGCATCCGCACATGTCGACCGTGGCCTACCGCACCCCGACCAGGCGCGCGAAGGCGCTCAACCGCGCCACGCCGTCGGGCGTGCGCGGCAGATCGTCGAGCAGGCCCGGCGCGTACAACAGATACGCCGCGACCTTCGCGCGCGAGATCGCGACGTTGAGCCGGTTCTGCAGCAACAGGAACTCCAGTCCGCGCGGCGCGTCCTTTCCGCTCGATGCCGCCAGCGAGACGATCGAGACTGCCGCCTCCTGCCCCTGGAACCTGTCCACCGTCCCCACCGGCACATCGTGGTACCCGGCATCCGCCAGCGCGCGCTCGACCATCACCTGTTGCGCGTTGTAGGGCGTGACCACGATGATGTCCGTCTGCGCGAGCGGCCGGGGCCGATCCGCCACGTCGTCCACGACGTCTGTCCACGGCCGCCCGAGCAGGTCGCGCACGATGCGAACGACCTCGGCCGCCTCCTGTGGCGACTGCGTCGCATTCCCCCGATGCCGCACGGCCACCGGGTGCATCCCCGGCTCGATCCCCCCGAGCGTGCGCAGCGCCGCGCACGAACGCGAGGCGAGCTCGCCGTCGTACGACAGCCGCGACACGGGCGCCGCGACATCCGGGTGCATCCGCCAGGTGCGGTCGAGGAAGAACCCGTACTCGGGCGACAGCACCGCGGTGTCGTCCATGACCCAGCCCAGGGCCGACGCATCCACCGGCTCGGGGTGGATCCCCTGGCTCACCTGCGGCAGCTGCTGGGGGTCGCCGAGCAGCAGCAGGCGCGGGGAGGCCACGGCCACGGCGATCGTCGAGGCGAGGGAGAACTGCCCGGCTTCGTCGATCACCAGCAGATCGAGCGATCCGCGCGGCACCCGGCTCGGATGGCTGAAGTCCCACGCCGTCCCGCCGATGGCGAAGCCCGTGTCGGCGTGCTCGCTCGCGAACGCGGCAAGGCCGTTCTTCGGGAAGGCGGTGAACGAGACGTCACCGTCGACGCCGGCCTTACGCGCCTTGCCGACCTGCGTCGACGGCACACCGGCGGCCACCACCCGGTCGAGCATGTGCTCGACGACGGCGTGCGATTGCGCGACGACGCCGACCTTCCATCCGTGTTCACCCACGAGGCGGGCGATCACGTGCGATCCGACGTACGTCTTGCCTGTGCCGGGTGGACCTTGCACGGCCAGGTAGCTGTCATCGAGGTCGCGCAGCGCCTGCACGATCGCGGGCACCGGCTGGGCAGCGCGCCCGTCGAGGGCGCCGGTGCGCAATCGTGGCGGTCGCCGGCGCAGGATGTCGGTGGCCGGCCCGGCTGGAAGCTCGGGCGCCGCGGCGGTCACCGCGTCGGCCCACTCCTCGATCGCCGTCTGCTGGTTGCCCGCCCGCGGCGGCGCGGCGGGAGTCAACGCGACCGGCAGCTCCTGCCAGGTCTGACCGTCGACAGCGCTCTCGGCCACGATCGCGCCGTCGTCGAGCACCTCGATCACCTCGACCTCGCGGGCGACATGCACCCATCGCGGCATCGTGCGCGCCGCGAACGGCGCCGGGAGCTCATACAGCGCGAACGGCCGGCTCCCCTCGGTCAGGCGGGTGCCCGGCGCGAGCTCGCCACGCAGCCGGACCGTGCGGCGTACCGAGCGCGGCCCGGGATGCCACTGCTCGACAGTGCCGCTCCGGGATGCGTCGACCACGACGACGTCGCGAGTGTCCTCCCATACCGACACCGGCTCGCGCAGCCGCAGAAAGTGCGTCGCCCAGAACGACTTGGACTCGCGCGGGTAGTAGTCGATCGCCGCGGCGCCCAGCCGCAGCGCCTCGACATCCGCCTCCGGCGCGCCGGCGCGCTCGGCGCTCGCCGCCAGACGACGCAGCTCCTCGGCCTGCGGTGCCGGGGTATAGGCGATCTCGACCGACTCGATGTCGATCGAAGGGACCAGCCCGGCCTCGCGCGCTCGCTCGACGAGCCAGTCGCGCAGGCGCCGCGTGGACACGCAGTCGTAGCGGTTGTAGTCGGCCAGATCGTCGAGCACCGCCTGGGCGGCGGCATCCTCGCCGGCATCGCGCAGCGCGCGGGCCTGGACGTACTTCACGATCGAGTCGTCGCCCCGTTGCACATCGCTCGTGCGCACCTCGTGCCCCATGTACAGCGGCTCGAGCTTCTTGATCGAGTACGACCGCGAGCCCACCCGCAGCGCCCGACGCACGATCGGATACAGATCCACGAAGACCCCGTCGCGCAGCAGGCCGTCGACATCGGCCTCACGCACACCGTACCGGGCCGCCATCGCCAGCAGATGGGTCGGCTCATACGGCGCGTAGTGGTAGATGTGCATGCCGGGATACTGCCGCCGCAGCTGCGCGACGATGTCGAGGAACCGCTCCAGCGCCGCCTTCTCCTCGGCGAAGCCATGCGCCCACAACGCCGTGTACTGCTCGCGCAGATCGACCCAGCCGAACAGGTAGTCGATCCCCCAGTCGTGCCCGTCGCCCTCGGTGTAGAGGGGGTCGCCCTCGAAATCGAAGAACAGATCGCCGCGGTCGGGACGCGGAAGCGCGCCCAGCGCCTTCGGGAAGACGACCTCGTAGGTCGGCACGGGGGGTTCCGGCGGCTCGGGCGCGGGCGTTTCGACTCGCTGCGCTCGCTCAACGACCGAGGACTGCACTCGCTCAACGACCGAGGACTGCGCGGGTTCGACGGCCGGGGTCGGAGCTCGCACGGCGGTGGGCTCTGGAACGCCGGCAGGGCTGGCCAGCTGCAGCCGCGCCTGAGTTCGCAGGCTGCCGAATGTCTCCGCGCTCATCCGCTCGGGCGGTGCGGCCGCGGCCGCCAGGTCGTCGATGGTCCGGATGCCGGCGGCGCGCAGGCGCTCGCGTTGCACGGGCCGCATCCCGGCCACCAGCAGCAGATCACGGTGCGCCACGACTTCCTGCTCGCAGGTCGCGCACCGGCCGCATGCCACGACGCCGAGCTCACCGCGGTCATCGCCCCACACGATCGCCGGGTGCTCGAGGCCCAGGTCCAGCCGGCGGTCGGCGACCAGGGCGCGCACCCGTTCCCGGCGCAGCCGGAACACCGGCATGAGGTCGTCGACCCGATGCGTACTGACCGTGCCGTCGCCGAGCAGCAGATCGACGCTCGCTGCGCGGGGCGTCTCGAGCCGGTCGAGCTGATCGGCGTATGCCGCCAGCTGCATGAGCGCGGTCACGCGCGCATGCCGGGCGAGCTTGGAGTCCTGCACGATCCAGCGCCCGTCATCGCCACGCAGCAGGAAGTCGGCGAAGCCCACGAACTCCGGAGTGGAGAACGCGGCCTGGTATACCACGCTCACGCGGGGATCGCTCAGTGCCGCACGCGTGGCGGCAGCGGCATCCGCCAACGCGTCGTCGTCGGACGACCGCGTCTCCGGGATCTCCACGACTGCGTCGCCATACCTCGCACGGTATGCGTCGAGCACACGACGCTCATGCGCGATGCCGAGGCGTCCCGCCCGCTCGAGCGTCGCGTCTTCGGGATCGTCGACGGCCGGCACACGGCCGACCTTCGCGTCGATCGCGCGCAGCCAGGCGAACTCGCACTCGGCTGCCGCCTTCACGTCGCTGGCGCTCCAGACGATGCGGCCGTCGTGCTCGATATATCGCATGGCTCCCCTTCTTCATCGACACTAGCCGGGGCATCCGACACGGCGGCTGCGGCGCCGAGGGAAGTGCGGCGCCGGCCGCAGGTGCCAGACTGAGACGCATGAGCCTGCCCTTCGCCAGCGCCTACCGGCACGGGTTCGCGCGCATTGCCGCCTGCACGATCCCCGTCGCCCTGGCCGACCCGCAGACCAACGCCGACGCGGTCCTGGCAGCCGCACGAGAATGCGATGCCGACGGGGTCGCGGTGGCCGTGTTCCCGGAATTGTGCCTGACCGGCTATTCGATCGAGGACCAGCTCATGCAGGATGCCGTCCTGGATGCCGCCGTGGCGGCGCTCGAGCGCCTCGTCGCGGCATCCGCGGAGCTGTTGCCGATCCTTGTGGTCGGCGTACCGCTGCAGCACCGCAACCGGCTGTACAACTGCGCGGTCGTCATCCACCGCGGGGAGATCCTCGGGGTGGCGCCCAAGGCGCACCTTCCCAACTACCGGGAGTTCTACGAACGTCGGTGGTTCGCCGCCGGCGAGCCCTGGTCGGGTGAGCCCATCCGCATCGGCGAGCGCGACGTCGCCTTCGGCACCGACCTGCTCTTCGACGTGCGCGACGTGCCGGGCCTCGTTCTGCATGCGGAGGTGTGCGAGGACCTGTGGGTCCCGGTGCCGCCGTCGTCACGGGCCGCCCTGGCCGGCGCGACCGTGCTCGTGAACCTCTCCGGCAGCCCCATCACGATCGCCCGCGCCGACGACCGCGCGACGCTGTGCCGCTCGCAGTCGCTGCGCTGCCTGGCCGCATACGCGTATGCCGCGGCGGGCGTCGGTGAGTCCACGAACGACGTGTCATGGGACGGCCAGACGATGATCTTCGAGGGCGGCGACCTGCTCGCCTCCACCGAGCGCTTCCCCGACGGTCCGCGCCGATCGGTCGCCGACGTCGACCTCGACCGGCTGCGCCAAGACCGGATTCGACAAGGCACCTTCGACGACAACAGGCTCGGCGCCGGAGCCGGCGACCCCGTGACCATCGAGGTGTACCTCGATCCTCCGACCGACGACATCGGCCTGCGGCGCACGGTGGACCGCTTCCCGTTCGTCCCCGACGACCCCGAACGGCTCGCGCAGGACTGCTATGAGGCGTTCCACATCCAGGTCTCCGGTCTCATCCAGCGCATGGCTGCCATCGGCCGCCCCAAGCCCGTCCTGGGAGTCAGCGGCGGCCTGGACTCCACGCACGCTCTCCTGGTGATCGCGCGCGCGATGGACCGGATGGACCGGCCGCGCAGCGACATCCTGACCTTCACGATGCCGGGATTCGCCACCAGCGACCACACCCGCTCGAACGCGATCGCCCTGGCTGAGGCGATCGGCGCGACCATCGAGACCATCGACATCCGGCCGGCAGCACAGGAGCTGCTCAGCAGGATCGGGCATCCCTTCGCCGCGGGCGAACCCGTGCACGACGTCACGTTCGAGAACGTGCAGGCGGGGCTGCGCACCGACTACCTGTTCCGGCTGGCCAACCAGCGCGGCGGCTTCGTGGTGGGCACCTCCGACCTGTCGGAGGTGGCCCTGGGCTGGTCGACGTACGGCGTGGGCGACCAGATGAGCCACTACGCCGTGAACGCCGGCGTGCCCAAGACCCTCATCCAGCATCTCATCCGCTGGGTCATCGCCACCGGGGCCGACGAGGGATGGGTGGATGCCGCGGCCGCTCATGTGCTGCAGTCGGTGCTGGACACGGAGATCAGCCCCGAACTGGTGCCGGCCGGGCAGGACGGACGGATGCAGAGCACCGAGGACCGGATCGGCCCGTATGCGCTGCACGACTTCGCGCTGTTCCACACGCTGCGCTATGGCGCGCGCCCCTCGAAGATCGCGTTCCTGGCCCAGCACGCCTGGCAGGACGCGGATGCCGGGGCATGGCCGCCGGGCTTTCCTCCTGAGGACCGCTACGCCTACGACCTGCCTACCATCGCGACCTGGCTGCAGGTGTTCCTGCAGCGGTTCTTCGGCTTCGCGCAGTTCAAGCGCACCGCC
>CALKHM010000004.1 GCA_937988695.1 uncultured Microbacterium sp.
TTGCCCGAACTCGACTTCGGGATCGCCTCGACGAACTCGACCTGGCGCACCTTCTTGTACGGCGCGACCCGCTCGGCGACGAACGACATGACCTCGTCGGCCGTCAGCGTGGCGCCGGCGGCCGGCACCACGAACGCCTTGGGGATCTCCTGCCTCTCGTCGTCGAGCACGCCGATGACCGCGACGTCGGCGACCTTCGGGTGTCCGAGCAGCAGGGCCTCCAGCTCGGCGGGCGGCACCTGATAGCCGTGGTACTTGATGAGCTCCTTGACCCGGTCGACGACCGTGTACCAGCCGCGCTCATGGTAGGTGGCCACGTCGCCGGTGTGGAAGAACCCGTCGGCGTCGATGGCGTTGGCGGTGGCATCCGGCCTGTTCAGATAGCCCATCATCACCTGTGGGCCCTTGATCCACAGCTCACCGGGGACCGTCTCGCCGTTCTCGCCGACCTCGGTGATCTCCGCGCCGGTCTCGGGATCGACGAGCTTGCAGATCGTGTTCGGCAAGGGCACGCCCACCGAGCTGACCGGCACGTCATCGCGGGTGTAGGGCATGGCGTGTGTGACCGGGCTCGTCTCGGTCAGCCCGTAGCCCTGCATCATCCGGGCATGGATGCGGCGGCCGGCGAGGTCTGCGGTGTCGCCGTCCAGCGGGGCGGCGCCGGAGAACACCGTGTGCACGGTGGAGATGTCGTACTGGTCGACGACGGGATGCTTGGCGAGCGCGACGGCGATCGGCGGGGCGATGTAGAGGTAGGTGCAGCCGAACTCCTGGATGTTCTTCAGGAACTCGACGAGGTCGAACCGGGGCATGGTGACCAGGCTCGCGCGCTGGCGCAGGGCGAGGTTCAGCAGCACCGTCATGCCGTAGATGTGGAAGAACGGCAGCACGGCCAGCACGCGATCGTCCGAGCGCAGGTCGATGTTCACGCGCGACTGCTCGACGTTCGCCACGAGGTTGCGGTGGCTGAGCATGACGCCCTTGGGCACCCCGGTCGTGCCCGACGAATAGGGGAGTGCGGCGACGTGCGTGGCCGGGTCGAAGCTCGCGGCCGGCGGCGTGCGCTGCTCGCCGAGCAGCCCGCGCAGGTTCGGATGCCCGTCGGAACCGTCGTCACCTGCGCCGTCGAGCACGACCAGGTGGTCGTCGGCGATGCCGCAGGCCTTCGCCGCCTCGGCGGCGTGGGCCAGCAGGGGACTGACGGTGATGAGCCAGGTCGCACCGGCATCCTCGATCTGCTTCTGGATCTCACCCGCGGTGTACAGCGAGTTGAAGGTCGTGACGGCGGCGCCCAGCCGCAGGGCGCCGTGGAACACCGTCGCGAAGGCGGGGACGTTCGGGCACAGCAGGCCGATCACGGTGTGCTCGTCGACTCCACGAGCAGCCAGCGCGCCGGCGAACGCATCGATCTGCGCCTTCAGCGCGCCATAGGTCGTCTCGGCGCCGGTGGCCGGGTCGATCAGCGCAGTACGAGCGGCGTCCTGCTCACTCAGATCGCCGAACAGATAGTCGTAGACGCTGAGGTCGGGGATCTCGACGTCGGGGAACGGGCTGTGGAACACGAGGCTTCTCCCTTGATTCTTCGTGCGCGCCGATGCTGGTGTCGGCCACTGGCGACATCGCCGGTTGCCGTCCATCATGCCACGTGGACCCAGTCCCACAGGCGGTGAGACTCGGTCCACGCGGTGGGCGGTTCAGACCCGTGCTGAGCGGGCGGCGTCCAGCCGCGCCGCGGCGAGCTTCTCCGCGGCATCCAGCGGTGAGACGCTACCGGACTCGGCCTCGTCGAAGATACGGCGCAAGGTGTCGCCGATCGCACTCACGCGCTGCATGATCTCCTCGCGCGTGCCGTGGTGCTTTGCCTCGAGATCGAGGTAGATGACCCCGCCGGCGTTGACGACGAAGTCCGGGGCGTAAAGGATGCCGCGCCCGGCCAACCGGTCGGCTCCGGCGCGCTCGGCCAGCGGGTTGTTCGCCGGGCCGCAGACGGCCTTGACGGCCAGGGCGTCGATGGTCTCGTCGTCGAGCACGCCGCCGATCCCGGCCGGCACGAACACGTCGCCGGGCACGTGCTGCTCGGTGCCGGCCGTGACCCACGTGGCGCCCAGACGCGTGGCGAGCTCCTTCTTCGCCGGGTTGACGTCGGTCACCGTCAGCAGGGCGCCCTCGGCGGCCAGACGTTGGGCGAGCCGCCCGCCGACCTGGCCGAGCCCGGAGATCGTGATGCGCTTCTGCGCGACCTCGGCCGAGCCGGTGACGCGTTCGAGGGTCGCGCGCAGCGACTCGTAGACGCCGAGGCTGGTAGGGCCGGCCGGCTCGCCCTCGCCGCCCGCGGTGTCGGGAAGCCCGACGACGTGCGCGGTGCGCTCGCTGACCGTCAGCATGTCCTCGGCCGTCGAGCCGACGTCCTCCGCCGTGCGGTACCGCCCGCCCAGCGACTCGACGACGTCGCCGAGGTCGAGGAAGGCGTCGCGGCGCCGATCGGCGTCGAGCGTCTGACCGGGCTTCAGACGCAGCACCGACTTGCCGCCTCCGGCGTCAAGCCCTGCCGCCGCGTTCTTCAGAGTCATCGCGGCCGACAAGCGCAGGGCGTCGCCGAGCGCATCGGTCCAGCGCGGGTAGGTCCACAGGCGGGCGCCGCCGAGGGCGGAGCCGAGCGCCGAGGAGTGCAGGGCGACGGTGATGACCAGGCCGCTGCGCGGGCCCGTGGTCACCTCCACGCGCTCGTGCGTGAAATCGGGCAGGGGCAGGGTGTGCGTCATCGCGACCTCTTTCGGCCGGCCTTGTGGGCCGTGTCTGTCTCGTGAGCTCTGTTGTGTGAGCTCCGCTGTGAGTTCCGTGCGGGCGCCGCGGCTTCGCGGCATCCACCCTCCATTGTGCCCGGTCGGTGAGCCCGCGGCATCCCCGGCCGTGTCCTGGTCGGTGAGCCTGCGGCATCCCTGGTCGTGTCCTGGTCGGTGGGCCCGCGGCATCCCCGGCCGTGTCCCGGATTCCGGAGAGCTGTGGCGGATGTGCACGGCTGTGGCGCCCCTCGCCGGCACGAGTCCCACCCGTCCGTGCGGGGGCACGGCAGCGATTCCTCCCCAGGCGCGGAACACGCGCGAGTCATCCACAGATTCCCGGTCTGCGTCCACCAGCAGGCGGCGGGACGCCACATTCGAAGGATGACGACCGTACTGCGTGAGCCCAGGACCGTCGACGACCTCGAGGGCGCCGGAGAGCACCGGGTGTACACCACCGCCGACCTGCGTCGCCTCGGCATGACCAAGCGCGATATCGGCCGGATCGTCGACGGTGCCGCCCTCGTGCGCGTGCATCGCGGGCTGTACCTGGCGCCCGACGCCCCGGCACCAGTCGTGCATGCCGCACGCACCGGCGGCCGGGTGGGGTGCGTGTCAGCGCTGCTTTTGGCCGGCGTCTTCGTGCTGACTGTGCGTGACGTGCATCTGCACTACGAGCGCGGGGCGTCGCCCGGCCGGAGCACCGGCGTGCGGCATTGGGAGCGGCTCGCCCGCCGGCCGCACCCTCGCGCCGTGGTCGTGCACATCATCGACGCGCTCATCCAGGCGACGAACTGCCAGAGTCCCCGTGCCGCGGTCGCCTCGCTGGACTCGGCGCTGCACCTCGGACTCATCGACGATGACGACCTCGACGAGATCTTCGCCAGGGTCGCGCCGCGCCGCCGCGTGCTGCGACGCTACCTCGACGGCCGGGCGGAGTCCGGGCCGGAGTCGATCGTGCGGATGATGGCGGTGCTGCTGGGTTTCCGCGTGGAGGTGCAGGTCCGGGTGCGTGGCGTCGGCCGGGTGGATCTGGTGCTGGACGGATGGCTGGTGGTGGAGTGCGACAGCGAGCAGTTCCACGTCGGCTGGCCCATGCAGAAGAAGGACCGCCGACGGGATCTCGCGCTCGCCGCCCGTGGGTTCGTGACGATGCGGCCGATCGCCGAGGACATCATGTACAACCCCGACGTGGTGATCGCCGCGCTGATCGGTCTGCGCGACGCGCACGCGCGGACCGGGCGGGCTGACGGCGTGCCCAACTCCGGACGCATGTGACGGATGTCACCGGATGAGCACCTCCGCCGCCTCGTGCGTCACAGCGCTCCGGAGTTCGGCACGGCGCGACCCGGCGCCGGCGCGGACCGGGCGCGGGCCGGGCGCGGCGCGGCGCGGCTCTATGCTGGCGGCATGGCTGACAGCATTCCCGACCAGCTCCCCGCGCGCTCGCGCCTTGTCGAGACCGCGCTGCGCGCGGCCGGCATCGCCGGCGAGATCGTCCTTCTTCCGGACTCGGCCGCCACCGCTCCGCTTGCCGCCGCAGCTCTCGGCGTCGAGGTCGGCGCCATTGCGAACAGTCTCGTGTTCTTCTCCGACGGTGAGCCGCTGCTGGTGATGACCAGCGGCGCCCACCGCGTGGACACGAGCGCGCTCGCGCAGCGGTTGGGACGCCAGAAGATCGCGCGCGCCACGCCTGAGCAGGTGCGCGCGGCGACGGGTCAGGCGATCGGCGGGGTCGCGCCCGCCGGACACCCCGCGCCCGTGGTCACCGTCGTGGACCGGGCGCTGGCCGACTTCCCGCAGATCTGGGCGGCCGCCGGCACACCGCACGCGGTGTTCCCGCTGACCTTCGCGGAGCTCGTGCATCTGACGCGCGGCACCGTCGAGCGCGTCGACTGACGGCACGGTTGAGCGCCGGGGCGCGGGCCGGCACCGCGGAGCGCATCGACCGTCCTGTGCGCGCCCCGGCGCGTCGCGCACGGGACGGCCCGCCGAGGGCATCGACGTAGCCATGTACGCCCCGGCACGGCCTTGAACGGGCCTACGCTGGGCACATGGTGGACGTGGATGCTCTTGCGCAGCGCGCGGCCGGGTACGGCTTCGCCTATCTGATCACGATCACCCCGCACGGGCGTGTGCACACCTCGGTCGTGCACCCGGCGGTCGGCGGCGGCGCCGTCACGGTCGCGGCCAGCGACCGGGTGCGCACGAATGTGCGTGCTCACCCCGAGCTGAGCCTCGTCTGGCCGCCGCCCGATGCGACCGGATACTCGCTGATCGTCGATGGTGTCGGCGACGAACGTGACGGCGTCCTCACGCTCACGCCCTCGCGCGCGATCCTGCATCGACCGGCCACCGAGCCCAGTGCGCCGGGCGCCGCCGACGGGTGCGTGCAGGACTGCATCGAACTGTAGGTCGCTGCGTCCTCCCGCACCGCGGCGGCAGCGGCGAGGGCGGCCAGGGCAGGCGCCGCATCCCTGCGACCGGCCACGGTTCGCCGTCGCGCGGCCTGCCTCACCTCCCGGAGATTCGCCGTGCCAGCTCGTGCGCGGCCGCGGCGACCGCGTCGACGAGGGATGCCGCGTCCCGGCCGGCGCGGTCGGGCCAGGTCACGGCGATCGCGGCGGCCGGCCACCCGGCGTGGTCGGTCACGGCGACGCCCACCGACTGCATGCCGAGCGTGACCTCGCCGTCCTCGGTCGCGAATCCGTCAGCGCGAATGTGCCGCAGCAGCTCACGCAGCGCGGTCGGAGAGCTCGGCCCGGTGCCGGTGCGATCGGCGAACGTCGCGGCATCCGGATACAGCGCACGCACCTGTTCCCGCGGCAGCGCCGCCAGCATCGCGCGTCCGGTCGCGGTCAGGTGCGCGGGAAGGCGCACCCCCACGTCGGTGACCAGCGCCGGACGCCGCGGGGCGCGTTCCTCGACGATGTACAGCACGTCGCGACCGGTCATCACGGCCAGGTGCGCGCTCTCGCCGATGCGGTCGACGAGGGCGGCCACCAAGGGGCGGCCGAGCCGGGCCAGCGGCTCCTGACGGGCGTATCCGCCGGCGAGCTCGAACGCCGCGGTGCCCAGCCCCCAGCGATGCTCGCGCTCCAGGTGCACGGCGAAGCCATGCGCGGTCAGGGTGCGCAGCAGGAAGTACACGGTCGACCGCGGCAGGCCGAGCTGCGTCGCGATCGTGCGGGCGGCGACCGGTCCGCGCTGGTGCGCGAGGAATGTGAGGATCCGCAGCGTCTGGTCGGCGGCCGGTACCTGAGGTGAGTCTGAGATCACAGACACAGGATGCCACAGGCCACTTCTCGGCGGGCAGTCGACGGTGTGGAATCGGGACATGACCACTTCTCGTTCCGTGACCGTCGGCGCCGCCCCGCTCACGCCCGCCGAGGTCGTCGCCGTGGCACGCCACGCCGCCCGTGTCGAGATCGATCCCGCCGCTCGGGAGCGGGTCGTCGCCTCGCGCGCGCTCATCGAACGTCTGGCCGATGACCCCGCGCCCCATTACGGCGTTTCGACCGGGTTCGGCGCCCTGGCCACGACGTTCATCGCGCCCGAGCGCCGCCGCCAGCTGCAGGCGAGCCTCATCCGCTCGCATGCCGCCGGCACCGGTGCCGAGGTCGAAGACGAGGTCGTGCGCGCCCTGCAGGTGCTGCGCCTGCAGACTCTGGCCAGCGGACGTACCGGTGTGCGCCCCGAGGTCGTCGAGACGTACGCGGCGCTCCTGAACGCCGGCATCGTCCCGATCGTGCGCGAGTACGGCTCGCTCGGATGCTCGGGAGATCTCGCCCCGCTCGCGCACATCGCGCTGGCGACCATGGGCGAGGGCGAGGTGCGGGTGGGCGGACAGAAGCAGGATGCCGCAGCGGCGCTGGCCGCCGCATCCCTGGCTCCGCTCGTCCTGGCCGAGAAGGAGGGGCTGGCGCTGATCAACGGCACCGACGGCATGCTCGGCATGCTGGTGCTGGCCCTC
>CALKHM010000005.1 GCA_937988695.1 uncultured Microbacterium sp.
CCACGATCCGAGGAAGGCGGCCGGATCGGCGCGCGGAGCCAGGTCCGCGCCGAGCGTCATCAGGATGCCGCTGGACAGCCCGTTTCCCACGCCGAGCACGGCGGCGAACAGGGCGAACCACAGCTCGGCCTGGGCGGTGTCGTGCGTGATCGACAGGGCGGCGAACCCGCATCCCATGAGCAGCATCGCCGGCAGCGCGGCCCACAGTCGGCCGAACCGGTCCATGACCTGGCCCGACGCGTAGAACAACGCGAAGTCGAGTGCGCCGGAGATGCCCACCACGAGTGAGATCGTGGGAGCGTCGAGCCCGATCGACACGCCCCACAGCGGCAGTGCGACCTGCCGCGCCGAGCGCACAGCCGACAGCAGGGCCGCCGCGACTCCCAGGCGAGCCAGCACGTGGCGGTGCGTCCACATCGTGCGGAAGATGCCGGCCGAGCCGTCGTGTGCGCGCACGGGCCCGGTGATCGCCTCGCCGGTGTCCTCACTGAGCTCCGGCGCGACCTGGGTGCGGGCGAGAGCCGCCGCGGCGTCCGTCTCGGGGTCGGGCCCGATGAGCACGAGCAGGACGACCCCCACCAGGCACACCAGCGCGAACCAGACCGCGGCGTGCTCGTCGCCGAAGACCGCCAGCAGTCCCGCCGCGACGATCGGCCCGATGAACACGCCGAGCCGGAACGAACCGCCCAACAGCGACAGAGCCCGGGCACGGAACGAGAGCGGGATGCGGGTGGTCATGAACGAGTGCCGCGCGAGGGCGAACACCGCCGCGCAGAATCCCAGCGCGAACACGGCGATGGTAAGAGTGACCAGGTTCGGCGCGGCGATGAGTCCGACGGCCGCCGCGACCGCCGCTACGCCGCCGATCGCCATCGTGTACCGCTCGCCGATGCGGGCCACCGCCCATCCGGCGGGAAGGTTGCCGCACAGCTGCCCGACGACCAGCGCCGACGAGACCAGAGCCGCAAGCGCGACCCCCGCACCCAGCTGGGCGGCGATCACCGGGATGAGCGGGATGACGGCGCCCTCGCCGATGGAGAACAGCAGCGTCGGCCCGTAGATCATGGGCCCGAAGCGCCACAGCACGGTGCCCACGTGCAGGGGTGAATCATCCGCCATCGCTTCCACGTTAGTCTGGAGTGCCATGCTCGAACTCGATCTGTCCGCCGACATCCAGGACCTGCGCTCCACCTTCGCCGACATCCAGGCGGTCGTCGACGTGCCCGCATTGAGGGCCGAGATCGCCCGGCTCTCCGACGAGGCGGGCGCCCCCGACCTGTGGGACGACCCCGAGAAGGCGCAGAAGGTGACCAGCTCGCTCAGCCATCGCCAGTCGGAGCTTGCCCGCGTGACCGAGATCGAACGACGCCTCGACGACCTCGAGGTGCTCGTCGAGCTCGCGAACGAGATGGATGACGCCGACTCCGCCGACGAGGCGCGTGCCGAGCTGAAGGCGCTCGACGACGTGATCGGGCAGCTCGAGGTGCAGACCCTGCTCGACGGCGAGTACGACGAGCGGCCGGCCGTGGTGACCATCCGCGCCGGCGCAGGTGGGGTGGATGCGGCGGACTTCGCCGACATGCTGCTGCGCATGTACCTGCGGTGGGCGGAGCACCACAAGTACCCCGTGACCGTGATGGACACCTCGTACGCCGAGGAGGCCGGCATCAAGTCGGCCACCTTCGAGGTCGACGCGCCCTACGCCTTCGGCACGCTGAGCGTGGAGGCCGGGACCCACCGGCTCGTGCGGATGAGCCCGTTCAACTCGGCCGGCAAGCGGCAGACCTCCTTCGCGGCCGTCGAGGTCATCCCGCTGATGGAGGAGGCCACCGAGGTCGACATCCCCGAGTCCGACATCCGCGTCGACGTCTTCCGCTCGTCGGGTCCGGGTGGCCAGTCCGTGAACACGACCGACTCCGCGGTGCGCATCACCCATCTGCCCACCGGAATCGTCGTCTCGATGCAGAACGAGAAGTCGCAGATCCAGAACCGTGCGGCGGCCCTGCGCGTGCTGCAGTCACGACTGCTGCTGCTGCAGAAGGAGCAGGAGGCGGCCACGAAGAAGGAGCTGGCGGGCACCATCACCGCCAGCTGGGGCGACCAGATGCGTTCCTACGTGCTCGCGCCCTATCAGATGGTGAAGGATCTGCGCACCGAGTACGAGGTCAACAACCCGCAATCGGTGTTCGACGGCGACCTCGACGGCTTCATCTCGTCGGGGATCCGCTGGCGCAAGCGCAAGAACGACGAGTGATCCGCGCCGCGGCGGTGTCGCTGCGGCCAATCGCGCACATCCCGCTTAGGCTCGTTGAGCCATGATCCGGTTCGAGAACGTCACCAAGCGCTATCGCGGCACCTCCAAACCCGCTCTGCAGAGTGTGGACTTCGAGGTGCAACGCGGCGAATTCGTCTTCCTGGTGGGACCTTCCGGGTCGGGGAAGTCCACCTGCCTGCGCATGGTCCTGCGCGAGGAGGCGCCCAGCCAAGGGCGGGTGGTGGTGCTCGGCCGTGACCTGCGCACGGTGTCCAACCGGAAGGCGCCGTACTTTCGCCGCCACATCGGGGCGGTCTTCCAGGACTTCCGGCTGCTGCCGACCAAGACGGTGTCGCAGAACGTGGCGTTCGCCCTGGAGGTGATCGGCGCCTCGCGTGCCTTCACCCGCCAGTCGGTGCCCGAGGTGCTGGCCCTGGTGGGCTTGGAAGGCAAGGGCAAGCGGCTGCCGCATGAGCTGTCCGGCGGCGAGCAGCAGCGAGTCGCGATCGCTCGCGCGCTCGTGAATCGTCCGCAGGTGCTGCTGGCCGACGAGCCCACCGGCAACCTCGACCCCGCCACCTCGGTCGGCATCATGCAGCTGCTGGCGCGCATCAACGCGACGGGCACGACGGTGCTGATGGCGACCCATGAGGCGGGCTTCGTGGATGAGATGCAGCGCCGGGTGATCGAGCTGCACGAGGGCGAGATGACCCGTGACGAGCGGCACGGCGGATACGGGGACACATCGAGTCTGCCGAGCCTGGCTCCCGGGCCCGAGCGGGGCGCGGCTGCGGTCGCGGCGCTCACCGCCGTTCTCGAGGTGCACCGCGAGACGGTGGCGGGTGTCGGCATGTCGGCGGAAGAGGATGTCGCCCCGGCGGCGCCTGTCGCCGAGCACGGGCCGAGCACGGCTGCCGCCCCCGAGCGGGCACCGGAGAATCCCGCGCTGCGGGCCGCGGATCCCCGCGAGCCCGCTCTGCACGAGCCGGAACCGCCGACCGCCGCGGCCGCCGCGCAGCGGCAGGCTCCCGCCGACCGCGCGGAGCCTGCTGCCGGCCAGGCGGCGGAGGCTGCCGATGAGGGCGAGCCCGCGGATGACCAGACGCGGCCGTTCGCTGAGACGCCGGCCCCGCTGCTGCCCGATGCGCTGGGGCTGGCCGACCGCCTCGGTCTCGGCGACGCCGGCGATGACGAAGTGGGGCCGACGCGATGAGGGCGGGACTGGTCGTCCGCGAGGCCGTCAACGGGCTGCGACGCAACGCATCCATGATCATCTCGATCGTGCTGGTCACGTTCGTGTCGCTGACCTTCGTGGGCGCGGCGATCCTCATGCAGGCGCAGATCGGTACGATGCGCGATTTCTGGACCGGACGCGCCCAGGTGCAGGTCTCGATGTGCGTCGACGGCGCACGACAGGCCACTTGCGACGGGGGAGCGGCCACCCAGGCGCAGATCACCGCCGTGCGCGATCAGCTCGACGGCGCGGGCCTGAAGCCCCTCATCGCCAAGGTGCGCTACGAGACGCCCAAGCAGGCGTATGAGAACGCCCTGCAGCTGCTGGGCAGCGACTACAAGGACATCCTGACGCCGAGCCAGTTCGGCGCCAGCTACTACATCAATCTCGTCGTCCCGCAGAACTCCGCCGTGATCGTCGAGGCGTTCGCGGGTAAGAAGGGTGTGCAGTCGGTACAGGACCAGATGCAGCTGCTGCAGCCGCTGTTCACCGCGCTGACCGTGTCCACCTACGTGGCGGTCGGCATCGCGGTGCTCATGCTCATCGCCGCGGTGCTGCTGATCGCCACCACGATCCGTTTGTCCGCGTACGCGAGACGCAAGGAGCTGCGCATCATGCGGCTGGTCGGCGCTTCCAACGGGTTCATCCAGATCCCGTTCATCCTGGAAGGCGTCTTCGCGGCTCTCATCGGATCGGTGCTGGCGGGCGTCGCGATCTGGGCCGGCGTCCGCT
>CALKHM010000006.1 GCA_937988695.1 uncultured Microbacterium sp.
CCCTCTCCGGCGGGCAGCGCAAGCTGCTGGAGATGGCGCGCGCGCTGATGAGCGCCCCGACCCTGGTGATGCTCGACGAGCCGATGGCCGGGGTCAACCCCGCCCTCACCCAGTCGCTGCTCGGCCACATCCTCGATCTGAAGGACGGCGGCACCACCGTGCTGTTCGTCGAGCACGACATGCACATGGTGCGGCACATCGCCGACTGGGTCGTCGTGATGGCCGAGGGCCGAGTCGTGGCCGAAGGGCCGCCGGACACCGTCATGAGCGATCCCGCGGTCGTCGACGCGTACCTGGGCAGCCATCAGGACGTCGACCTGGGTGTTGTCACCGGCCGCATCGAGGGCGAGCTGAACACATCGGCGATCAGGCTGCTCGACGCCATCGAGGAGGAGCGCGAGGAGATGGCCGAGGATCTCGGCGAGGATGCCGGGACCGGCGCCGCACCCGAGGCATCCGACGACGGCACGAAGGAGGACCGTCCGTGAACGAGCCCGTGGTCGAGCTGACCGACGTGCACGCCGGCTACCTGCCGGGCGTGAACATCCTGAACGGGGCGAACCTGGTCGCACACAAGGGCGAGCTGGTCGGGATCATCGGCCCCAACGGCGCCGGCAAGTCGACGCTGCTGAAGGCGATCTTCGGTCTCGTGCAGGTGCGTGGCGGCCAGATCACGGTCGGCGGCGAGAGCATCGTGGGCCTGAAAGCCGACAAGCTCGTCGCGCGCGGCGTCGCCTTCGTGCCGCAGACCAACAACGTGTTTCCGTCGCTGACCATCGCCGAGAACCTGCAGATGGGGCTCTATCAGAAGCCCCGGATCTACGCCGAGCGACTGGAGTTCGTCACCGGCATCTTCGCGGAGCTCGGCGGAAGGCTGAACCAGCGCGCAGGATCGCTGTCCGGCGGCGAGCGTCAGATGGTCGCGATGTGCCGTGCGCTCATGATGGATCCGTCGGTGCTGCTGCTCGACGAGCCGTCGGCGGGTCTGTCACCGGTGCGCCAGGATGACGCGTTCATCCGTGTCTCCGACATCAACAAGGCAGGCGTCACCACGATCATGGTCGAGCAGAACGCTCGCCGATGCCTGCAGATCTGCGACCGCGGCTACGTGCTCGACCAGGGCAAGGACGCCTACGAGGGCACCGGCCGCGAGCTGCTGAACGACCCGAAGGTGATCGGCCTGTACCTGGGCACGCTGGGCACCGACGCCGCGTAGCCCCGCCCCCGCCGCCCGCGCCCGCCCGCGCCCGCGCCCCACCCCCACCGCGAGGGTGCATCTGACGGCCGAGGGGTAGGGAAACACCCGCGCCCTCGGCCGTCAGATGCACCCTCGCGGAAAGAAGCGCGGCGCCTCGTCGAGAGGACGGATGCCGCGTACAGGAAGCGCCCCGGGCCGCAAGGCCCGGGGCGCTTGGCGCGACCAGCTCAGTTGGTCCGCTCGTAGGTGTTGTCGGCCTTGTACTTGAACGTGCCGATGACAGCCCCGTGCGGGTCACCCTTGTCATCGAACTTGCTCTCGCCGGAGTAGCCCTTGTAGGCAGGAGTTCCGCCGTCGTTGATGATCTTCGCGCAGGCGGCGAAGCTGTCGCACTCGGTGCCGCCGCCGGCACCGCCTGAGACGGCCTGCATCTTGGCGGCGATGTCCTTGCCCACCACCGACTTGGCCTCCATCGCGGCCAGCGAGATCAGCACGACGGCGTCGTACGACTCGGCAGCGTAGGTGAAGTCCTTCAGCTCGGAGTTGCCGGCATCCTTCCAGAACGTCTGCAGACGCTGCTGGAAGTCGTCGGAGAGCGCGGGACCGGGGCGGGTGCCCTGGGCGCCCTCGAGCGAGACGGGCATGTCCTTCTTGTTCGAGTAGTCGACCGTGTTGCCGTCGACCAGGTAGAAGTTCGACGCCTTCAGGCCGGCGTTCACCAGCAGCGGGCCGATCGTCTTGAACTGGTCGAACGAGACCACCGCCACCGCCTCCGGGTTGGCCGCCTTGATCGTGGCCACCTGCGAGTCGAACTGCGCGTCACCGACGTTGAACGACGCCTTGGCGACGACCTTGCCGCCAGTGCCCTCGAACGTCTTCGAGATGGCATCTGCCAGACCGGTGCCGTACGGGTCGTTCTGGTAGATGATGCCCAGCGTCTGGTGGCCGTCCGAGCCGATCAGGTTGCCCAGCGTCTCACCCTGCAGCAGGTCGCTGGGCGCGGTGCGGTAGAACAGCCCGTTCTTCCCCGGGAAGTTGGTGAAGTCCGGGGAGGTGTTCGACGGCGACACCGTGAGGATGCCCGCGCTGACGTTGCCGTCCAGGATGAGCTTGGTGACGCCGGATGCCGCAGCCCCGACCATCGCCGTGATCCCGCTGCTGCGCAGCTTCGTGATCGACGTCTCGTAGGCCTTGGTGTCGGTGTCGCCCTCATCGCCTGACGTGTAGTTGATCGTGATGCCGGCTTTGGCATCGTTGACCTCCTTGACCGCGAGCCCGACACCGGCCTCCATGGGCGGGCCGAGGAACGCGAGCGATCCGGTCTGCGGAAGCAGGGATCCGAGCTTCAGCGTCAGCTCAGTGGCTGGTCCCTTGTCGCCGCCGGCCGAGGTGCTCGGGTTGCCCGCAGGCGAGCTGGCGCACCCGGCCATCACGACGGCGGCTGCACCCGCGAGGGCGATCGCTGCGATCGCCCTGCCCCGGCGCAAGCCTCTCATTCCGTTCATGCTGCTCCTTTGCTTGACCGTGGTCGTACCACGGTGGATGGTTCAACCATATGGGCACGACGACCGCGTTCGCCGACGCCCAGATATCGGTGCGTTAACGAATCCGCGAAGCCGGTTGCCGGGCGCCGATGTCGTACGCTCGCGCACCGCCTGGAGGAAGAAAATCGCGGCAAGGGTGGCAACGATCCCACAAGTGGGTCAGACTGAGGGGGTGATCCGAAGTCTTGACGGCGGCTGGCAGCTGCGCGAGGCGCTGGGCGACACGTGGCAGTGGTACGTGCGCAAGCTCATCGACCGGCGCAACAGCGTGACCAAGGCCGCCGATGCGGTCGCGTGGCTGCCTGCCCGCGTGCCCGGGGCCGTGCTGGACGATCTCGTCCGCGCGGGCGAGGTCGCCGAGCCGCGGCACGGGCGTCACAGCCGCGACGCGGAATGGGTGGCCGACCGGCACTGGGTCTACCGGCGCCATGTCGACCTGCCCCCGCTCGAGCGCGACCAGACGGCCTGGATCGAGTTCGACGGCATCGACCCCGGCGGACGCGTCTTCTGGGACGGTCACGAGGTGGGAGCCGTCGACGGGCTGCACCGGCGGCTGCGGCTGCGCGTGGGCGGGGCCGACCAGACCCCGCTCGCGGCGGGCGGGCACACGCTGGCCGTCGTGGTCCTTCCCGCGCTGGACACCGAGCCGCAAGTGGGCCGCAGCGACCGCGTGCGAGTCCTCGCGCCGCGCGTGGGCAGCGGCTGGGACTTCGCACCGCGGATGCGTCACCAGGGCATCTGGCGACAGGTCCGCCTGATCGTCGGGCGCGCGGGTCTGGCCTCGGTGCGCGCCCGCACGGAGGTCGAGCTCGAAGACCGCACCGGTGAGGTGGTCGTCGACGCCGTCATCGACGGGAGCATCGGCGCCGGCGCACCAGAGGTCGTCACCGTCGAGCTCGCCCGCGAGGGACGCCCGGTCGCGTCCACCTCCGCGCCGGTCGCCGACGGCGCCGTGCACGTGCGCCTTCCCGTCCACGACGTGCAGCTGTGGTGGCCCGCGGGCCTGGGCGAGCACGCCCTGTACGATCTGCGCGTCGCGATCGGCGACGACGAGAGGATGCTGCGAGTCGGATTCCGCCGTGCGCGGCTCGTGGCCAACGCGGGAGCGCCCTCCAACGCCCTCGGCTACACGGCGGAGGTCAACGGGCAGGCGCTGCCTCTCGTGGGCTGGAACTGGGCGCCGGCCGACCTCCTGTTCGGTGTCGTGACCGCCGCACGCATCGCCCATCTCCTCGACCTGGTCGCTGATTCCGGGGCCCGCATCCTGCGCGTCTGGGGCGGCGGGCTCATCGAGTCCGACGACTTCTACGACGCCTGCGACCAGCGCGGGATCCTCGTCTGGCAGGAGCTCGCCCAGTCCAGCTCCGGCATCGCCAGCGCTCCGGCGACCGACGCCGACTTCATCGCCCGGGCCGTCGAGGAGACGATGATCGCCGCCGCCCGGCTCTCCCGGCATCCGAGCCTGTTCCTGTGGTGCGGC
>CALKHM010000007.1 GCA_937988695.1 uncultured Microbacterium sp.
GAGGGCGCCGCAGTGTTCCTGGTCGACGCGGTCAGCGAGCAGCAGGTCGCCGATATCGCGCACGCCGTCATGTCGCTGCGTTGGCGGATCGTCGCCGTCGACCCGGGCCCGTTCACTCAGCATCTGGCCGTCGAGCACGGCATCGTGGCGGAGGCGCGGCGCACGGCCGTCGCGGGGGGACCCGGTGCGATTCCGTCGGCTTCGGGCGTGGTGGCCGTCATCGCCGGGAGTGCCACGGCCATGACCCACCAGCAGATGACGCGCCTGGCCGAGGAACCCGGAACCCGCGTCTTCGCCGCCGACGTCCTCGCCCTTGTGAGCACCGGCGATGACTACGAGCGCGAAGCGTCGCGGGTGGTCGAGGAGCTCGCGAGGTCTCTGGCGGCGGTGGAGCGTCCACGCATCGCGCTGCTGGCGCTGGACACCGTCATCTCCGGCATCCGCAGCTCGCGCGCGGACCTCGAAGAGCGCAGCGGATTGCAGGGCCAGGCCATCTCGGCCCTGTTGCTGCGGCACTTCGCGGACCTGGCCCGCCGGTTTCTCGACGAGATCGGGGCGGCGCGGCTCGCCGGTCTCTATCTCACCGGCGGCGACGTCATGGCGAGCATCTGCGCCGCGTTGGAGGCGACTGGACTGCGGATGACCGACTACGTCATCCCGCAGGTGGATCTGGCCGAGATCGTCGGCGGCCCGTTCGAGGGTGTCCGCACGGTCTGCAAGGGCGGGTTGACCGGCGACCGGTCCACGGCGATCCACGCCATCGCGCGCATGCTCGACGAATCGACACGGAAGGTCACCGACAATGCACACCAGTTCAGCTAAGCCGCGGGTCGCGATCACCCTCGGGGACCCGGCGGGTATCGGCCCGGAGATCGTCCTGGAGACGATCCTCAGCGAGGCCATCCACGAGATCTGCGACCCGTTCGTCATCGGGCATCGTGACAGCCTCGAGATCGCCGCGCGCACGAGGGGCATCGGCGACCTCACCTTCCACATGATCTCCGACCCCTCCGAGGCGACGTTCGAGCAGGGCGTCATCGACCTGCTGCAGACCGACGTCGAGAACGACGCCGAGATCGAGTTCGGAAAGGTGCAGAAGGCAGCGGCATTGCGCGCGTACTCGTACCTGGAGAAGTCGATCGAGCTGGGCCTGGCAGGCAAGATCGATGCGGTCTCCACAGCCCCGGTCAACAAGGCCGCGCTGAAGCTGGCCGAGGTCCCGTACATCGGGCACACCGAGATCTACCAGGAGCTCACCGAGTCGAAGTACTCGCTGACGATGTTCAACGTCCACAAGCTCCGGGTGTTCTTCCTCAGCCGGCACGTCTCGCTGCGCGAGGCATGCGACCTGGTCACCGCCGACCGGATCGTCGACTATCTGACGAACATCGACGGCGAACTCCGTTCGCTGGGCATCGACGCGCCGAAGATCGGGGTTGCCGCGCTGAATCCGCACGTCGGAGAGGGCGGCATGTTCGGACGCGAGGAGATCGACGAGATCATCCCCGGGGTGCAGCGCGCCCAGGAGGCCGGCATCCGTGCGCAAGGCCCCCTGTCGGCCGACGCGATCTTCGCGTTCAACCTGGACGGGCACAACGACGCGATCCTGTCGATGTACCACGACCAGGGGCACATCGCCTGCAAGACCTACGACTTCGAGAACGCCGTGACGGTGACCCTCGGATTGCCGTTTATGCGCAGCTCCGTCGATCACGGGACCGCGTTCGACATCGCCGGCAAGGGCATCGCGCAGGGCGCCTCGATGATCGAGTCGACCCGCGTGGCAGCCGTCTACTCGCAGATGAAGCTCCAGCACCGCGCCGCATAGCGGCGGCCGGAAGACGTACGACACCAGAGACGAAGGACCGATCCATGCCGTGGAAGATCGCGGTCGGCGCCGACAACGCCGGCTATGGGTACAAGGAAGCGCTCAAGCAGCTCTTGGAGGGCGACGCGCGCGTCGCATCGGTGATCGACGTCGGCGTGGGCGCGCCCGACGACGGCACGAACTATCCGAGCGTCGCCGTGGCTGCAGCGCGCAAGGTCGCCGCCGGCGACGTCGACCGCGCGCTCCTGATCTGCGGGACCGGACTCGGTGTCGCCATCAGCGCGAGCAAGGTCAAGGGCGTCCGTGCCGTGACTGCGCACGACCTCTACTCCGTGCAGCGCTCCGTGCTCTCCAACAACGCGCAGGTGCTGTGCATGGGCGAGCGCGTGATCGGCCTCGAGTCGGCCAAGGCGCTCATCGACGTCTGGCTCGGGCTGCAGTTCGACCCGACATCGGCATCGGCCGCGAAGGTCGACGAGATCTGCAGCTACGAGGGCGATTGAGCTCCCCGCCGCCGGCGGGGTGAACACCGAATCCATGACGATTTGAAGCGAAGGAGCGTAGTCGTGACGAAGGACACAGGGCGGGTTGCGGTGGCGTCGGTCTCGGGGGTGGTGGGGCCGGGTGTGGGGCGGGTGACCGGTTATCGGTGGGTGGTGATGGGGGCCGTCTTCGTTGGTTATGTGATCTGTATGGCTGACAGGTCGAACATCGGGGCGGTGTTGCCGTTTGTGGAGAAGGACTTCCAGATCGACAACTTCAGTGCGGGAGCGATCGCGAGTTTCTTCTTCCTCGGGTACGCGGTCTCGCAGATCCCGGCCGGTCTGGTGATCGGCAGGAAGGGCACCCGGGTGGTGGTCTCGGTGGGGCTTCTGGCGTTCTCGATCGTGACGTTCCTGATGGGCTTGGTGACCGCGGCGATCGGGCTGCTCGTGCTGCGGCTACTGCTGGGCCTGGCAGAAGGGCCCGTGCCGGTGGGCATGACCTCGACGGTGAACTCGTGGTTCCCGCCGCGGGAGAAGGGCACGGCCACCGGACTGTATATCGCCTCGACCCAGGTCGCCCCGATCTTCGTGCCCGCGCTGGCGATCGCGATCGCCACGGCGACCAGCTGGCACTGGGTGTTCTTCTGGTTCGCGATCCCGGGCGTGGTGATGGCCGCCCTCTGGTACCTCGTGGTGCGCAACCGCCCCGAGCAGAGCAAACGAGTCAACGCCGCCGAGGTCGCGCACATCTACGACACGTCAGGAGCCGCCCAGCGCACGAGCTTCCGCCCGATCGGCTGGCTCGACAAGCTCATCCGGCTCAAGGACACGACCCCGATGACGACCAACCGTCAGGTGCTGACCTCCTGGAACGTGTGGGGCGACACGCTCGTCTACTTCTTCATGAACAACGTCAACTACGGCCTGCTGACCTGGGTCCCGTTGTATCTGATCAAGGCGCGCGGGTTCGACCTGGTCGCGACCGGGTTCGTCGCGGCCGCGCCCGCCCTGGGAGGCCTGATCGGCTCCGCGATCGGCGGCATCGTCTCCGACCGGATCTTCGGCGGCCGACGCAAGCCCACCATGCTGATCACCGCGTTCTTCGCCGCGATCATGCTCATCGCCGTGATCAACGCCCCACAGAACACGGCCCTGATCGCGACCAGCCTGCTACTGACCGGGTTCTTCCTGAACATCGGCTGGCCAATGTTCACCGCCTACCCGATGGGACTAGCCAACAACAAGACCTACCCCTTCGCGATCAGCATCATCAACTCCGGCGGCAACCTCGGCGGATTCTTCGCCCCGATCATCATCGGCGCACTCCTCGACCTCACCAACGGCAACTACGCCATCTCCTTCAGCTACCTCGTCATCGCCCTGATCGCCGCACTCATCCTCATCCTCACCCTCACCGAAGCCAAACCCAAACCCACCGAACACGAACTGG
>CALKHM010000008.1 GCA_937988695.1 uncultured Microbacterium sp.
TCGAGCTCAACGTCGCGATCCCCGTCATGGGCACCGCGCTGCTCGAGTCGATCCGGCTGCTCGCGAACTCGACGCGCGTGCTCGCCGACAAGACCGTCACGGGGCTCGAGGCGAACCTCGAGCGGGCGCGCGCGCTCGCCGAGTCCTCGCCGTCGATCGTGACGCCACTGAACAAGATCATCGGCTACGAGGCCGCCGCGAAGATCGCCAAGCACGCCATCGCGAAGGGCATCACGGTGCGCGAAGCCGTCATCGATCTCGGCTATGTCGAACGCGGCGAGATCACCGAGGCCCAGCTCGACGAGAAGCTCGACGTGCTGTCGATGACCCACGCCGGCTGAGCCTCGGCCGCCGAATGCGGCGTCTGGGACGGCGCGGGCGATAATGGCACCGTGCACCGCTTGCGCCGACCCATCTCCGCGCGCACCCGTATCCTCGGGGCGATCCTCGCCGTGGCGTGCGTCGGGCTGTCCATCGTGGGCAGCGTGACGTTCCTCGTGCAGCGCGAGCGCGTGCTGTCGGGGGTCGACGAGCGTCTGCACAGCCAGGTGGCGGCGCTGCGCACCGTGGCCGGCGAGAGCGACCCGACCACGCCCGCGCCCTCCCCCGGGCCGGCCGCCACCGCGACCGAAGAGCTCGACATCAGTCACTACACGTCTGTCGCCTCCTACCTGCACGATGCCGTCGCGCGGCTGGTTCCCGCCCAGAACGAGGCATCCGTCGCCGTCATCGACGGCAAGCCCCGCTACCAGCCGCGCACGCTGAGCGGATTCGACATCTCGGGCAACACCACACTGATCAGCCGCGCCGTGGCCGAGGCCGAGCGGGCAGGAACCGCCGTGATCGGAACCGCAGTCACCACCCAGGGCTCGCTGCGGTACATCGCGATCCCCGTGACGATGACCGACGACCCTGACAAAGGCGTGTACATCCGCGCGATCGACCTCGGTGAGGAGCTGCGTCCGGTCACCGCCTCCATGCTCACGTACGGCATCGCCGCGCTCGTCGTGCTGGCCGCCATCGGCGGTGTGGGCTGGTTCGTGGCCGGGCGCCTGCTCTCGCCGATCCGGCACCTGCGCGAGACCGCCGACTCCATCACCATCGCGGACCTCGGAGCCCGCCTGCCCGCGCAGGGCAACGACGACATCTCGGATCTCACGCGCACCGTCAATTCGATGCTCGACCGGCTCGAGGGCTCGGTCGACGTGCAGCGCCAGCTGCTGGACGATGTGCGCCACGAGTTGAAGACGCCGATCACCGTCGTGCGCGGCCACTTGGAGCTGATGGATGCGACCGACCCCGCCGACGTCGACAGCACACGAGCGCTCGGCATCGCCGAGCTGGATCGGATGACGCGGCTCGTCGACGACATCGACATGCTCGCCACCGTGGAGGGCGGCGAGCCGCTGACACTGCGTGAGGTCGACGTCGGCGCCCTCACTCGCCGCATCGGGGAGCTGGTCGAGGTGATCCCCGGGCACGCCTGGAGCGTGGAGGCCGTCGCCGACGCTCACGTGCAAGGCGACCCGGACCGCCTGCTGCAGGCGTGGCTGCAGCTGGCCGACAACGCGGCCAAGTACACGCCCGAGGGCGCGCCCATCGGCGTGGGCAGCGCCGCCACCGCCGACGAGGTCCGGCTCTGGGTGCGTGACCACGGCCCCGGCATCGCTCCCGCCGCCCGCCACCGCATCTTCCGCCGGTTCGACCGCGCCGGCGGTCGCCGCACCGTCGGCGGCTCAGGTCTGGGACTGGCCATCGTCGATGCCATCATGAAGGCGCACGGAGGACTGTGCGACATCGTCGACACGCCGGGCGGTGGCGCGACATTCGTGCTGCACGTGCCCGTGCGCGCATCGGAACCGACCTTGCCCGACCCCGTCCGCGCGGGGGACGTGGTGCTGCAACGAGAGGCGGCGGAATGACACGGATCCTCATCGCAGAGGACGAGCCGCAGATCGCGGCCTTCGTCCGCCGCGGTCTCGAATCCGCCGGCTACGAGTCGGTCATCGTCGAAGAGGGCGACAAGGCGCTCGAGGTGGCGCTGTCCGGCGAGATCGATCTCGTGCTGCTGGACATCGGCCTGCCCGTGATGGACGGCTTCGAGGTGCTGCGAGCGCTGCGGGCCGCGGGATCCACGACGCCGGTGATCATGCTGACCGCGCGCACCAGCACACGCGACACCGTCGAGGGGCTGGAGTCGGGAGCCAACGACTACATCCCGAAGCCGTTCGCGTTCGACGAGCTGCTGGCTCGCGTGCGCTCACGCCTGCGCGAGTCCTCGCCCCGCCCCGGCTTCATCCTCACCCAGGACGATGTCGAACTCGACCTGCTGACCCGTCGCGCGACCGTCGGCGGCAAGGAGGTCGAGCTGTCGGCGCGCGAGTTCACCCTCGCCGAGCAGTTCCTGCGCCATCCCGGCGAGGTGCTCAGCCGCGAGTGGCTGCTGCGCGAGGTGTGGGGGCTGAACTTCGACCCCGGCTCGAACGTGGTCGACGTGTACGTGCGGTACCTGCGCAGCAAGATCGGCCACGGCCACATCGTCACCGTGCGCGGCGCCGGCTACCGCTGGGGCTGAGCCGGGCCAGAAGCGGGCAGAGAAGAAGGAACCCCCGGCGCTGGGGGACGCCGGGGGTGGGATGGTGAGCATGTGGGGTCGCTCACCTCACCAATCGCTGTCGTCTGGGGAACGTTGCGATTGTCCTTCTTCTGAACCGGATCGAGGACGGGGATACCTCGAACCGGAGTCGATGTCCGTCTCGCCGACGGAAAACGTGGTGCGGCCGGTCCGCTGCGACTCCTGCTGCGCGCTCCACCGCTCGACCAGCGCGCGCAGCCGATCCCGAACCTTCTCGGCGGCGTCCCTCGCCGCCGATTCCAGAGCCTTCGCGCGTCCGGCTGTCGTGTCTTTCTCCCCCACCAGCGGCGGGACCGCAGCCTTCTCGCCGATGGAGGTGTGTGCGCGCGAGTCCGTCCCCGTTGCCGTCTCCTTCGCCGGCGCTGCAGCCTCCGCCGTCTTCACGCCGTTTGCGCCGCCCGCGGATGGGCGCTGTTGCGGCGTTGTCGTCTTCGGTGCAGCGGGAGCCGTGTCCTTGGGGGCGGCGATGTCTTTCGGCGCCGGTGCCGGCACGGTCTCGGCCTCGCCGTCCGCCGGCCCGCTCGAGGCCGTGGCAGTGCCCGCGTGGCCCTGCACGACGATGGCGGCGTCGGCGATCGGCATGGCACGGCGGTTCGCCAGCGCGTTGGCGCTGGTCAGGGCCACACCACACGTCACGCCCACGGCGATGACGATCGCGGCGCCGGCGCTTGACAGCAGCGCTGTCCGTGCGTCCACGATCACCTCCCGCTCCGACGAATATCCATACCCTTCTATGGTGCCGTCTCGTCGGACGCGCAAGCGCCGATCTGCAGTGAGACTCTTCTCACGTTCTCCGGCAGAACGACGAGATCAGGACACCTCGCCGATCTCCAGCAGATCGGTGACCAGCGCCGCGATCGGCGAACGTTCCGAGCGGGTGAGGGTGACGTGGCCGAACAGGTCGTGCCCCTTCAGCGACTCGATCACCGACGCGACGCCGTCATGTCGTCCGACCCGCAGGTTGTCGCGCTGGGCGACATCGTGGGTGAGCACGACGCGCGAGTTCTGTCCGATGCGGCTGAGCACGGTCAGAAGGACGTTCCGCTCCAGTGACTGGGCCTCGTCGACGATGACGAACGCATCGTGCAGCGAGCGGCCGCGGATGTGGGTCAGCGGCAGCACCTCCAGCATCCCTCGTTCCATGACCTCCTCGATGACGTTGGCCGAGACCACCGATCCCAGGGTGTCGTAGACCGCCTGCCCCCACGGGTTCATCTTCTCCTGCTGGTCGCCCGGCAGATACCCGAGCTCCTGACCGCCCACGGCGAACAGCGGCCGGAAGACGATGACGCGACGCTGCTGCTGCCGCTCCAGCACCGATTCCAGTCCCGCGCACAATGCCAGCGCTGACTTGCCCGTGCCCGCGCGCCCGCCCAGCGAGACGATGCCCACCTCCGGATCGAGCAGCAGATCGATCGCGATGCGCTGCTCGGCGCTGCGGCCATGCAGTCCGAACACCTCGCGATCGCCGCGCACGAGCCGGTACTCCCCTTCGCCGGTGACCCGGCCCAGAGCCGAGCCACGTTCGGAGTGGATGACCAGGCCGGTGTTGACCGGGAGCCCGCGCACATCGTCGCTGACGCCCACCTCGCTCTCGTACAGGTCGCTGACGTCATCGCCCGAGACATCGAGCTCCGCGATCCCGGTCCAGCCGGAGTCCAGCGCCTGCTCGGCCAGATACTCCTCCGCGCGGATGCCCAGCGACGCCGCCTTGACGCGCATCGGCAGGTCCTTGGAGACCACCGTCACGTCCTGACCGTCTTCCATGAGGTGCATCGCGACGGCGAGGATGCGCGTGTCGTTGTCACCCAGTCGCATGCCCACCGGCAGCACCGACGCGTCGGAGTTGCCCAGCTCGACGCGCAGGGTGCCGCCATCGCCGGCCGGGATCGGGAAGTCGAGCCGCCCGTGCTCGACGCGCAGGTCATCGAGGTGCCGCAGCGCCTGCCGAGCGAAGTAACCGATCTCCGGGTCGTGGCGCTTGCCCTCCAGCTCGGTGATGACGACCACGGGGATGACCACCGAGTGCTCGGCGAAGCGGAACAGTGCCCGCGGATCGCTGAGCAGCACAGAGGTGTCCAGGACATACGTGCGCAGCGCGGTGTCGTCGTCCTCGAGCACGGCATCGGCCTGCTCGAGGATGCCGGATCCGGAGTACTGCTGCTGCTGTGAGGCTCGCGTGGTCACAACCCGCTCCCGTCCCGGGACCTTCGTCCCGGCTTCCGCGAGTCGACCAGGGCCACGAGTCGCGATCCAGTCGGTCGACTCGACCGGGCGCCTTGCCCGATGCCATGAAGGTACGACGCTCTACGCCGTGCGGACGCACCCGACACGCGAACGACGCGTTAACGGTCCGTGGCGGATCAGTGCGAGCGTTCCCCAGCGAACGCTGCGAACGCGTCGGCCAGCAGCTGCAGGGTGTCTTGACCGGTACCGGCATGCGGCGCGAGGCGCACGAGGCCCGACCGCGCGGTGAATGTCAGCCCGTGGTTGACAAGGGCCGCCGACAGGCCGGCCGCGTCGG
>CALKHM010000009.1 GCA_937988695.1 uncultured Microbacterium sp.
GTCGAGGTCCGATGCGACGTCGATCTGGCCCGCGGTCAGCGCGTTGGCCTCGCTGGTGGCATCCGCGAAGCTGACCACATCGAGCTTGTCCACACCGGGCGCGCCACGGAAGTACTTCTCGTTCGCCGTGAAGGTCAGCTGTACGCCGGGGTGGTTGCTCGTGAGCACGAAGGGACCCGAGCCGATCGGCTTGCCGGGGTCGAATCCCTGGGGGACGATCGACGCGGTCGGGCTGGTCAGCGCCTCGGGGAAGGTGACGGTCGGATACTTGAGCTGGAAGTGCACGGTCTGATCGTCGACCACGGTGACCTTTCCAGGGTCGATGAACGGCATCGAGCCTGCCGGGGGCAGCTTGTCATCGAACCACCGCTTGACGGTGGCCACGACGTCTGCCGCGGTGACGGGCGTGCCGTCGCTCCACGTCGCCTTGTGCAGCGTGACGGTCCAGTCGGCGGCATCCTTGCCCGCCTTCACGCTCTCGGCGAGCTGCGGCTGCCACGACCCATCGGTGCCGTACTCGGTGAGGGTGTCGAACACCTGACGGGCCAGCACGTACCCACCGGCGGTGGACGCCTTCGCCGGATCGGTCGCGTCGCCGTCCGACAGCGATGCGATGCCGACCTTGAGAGTCGTGGACGCCGGGGCGCCGGGGTCCGGCGACGTCGCGGTACAAGCCGACAGGACAAGGGCCGCGGATGCCAGCAGCACGGCCGCGGCCAGGCCCTGTCGCCTCCTGCCGACGTTCGGATGACGCTCTGCGATAGAGTGCAATGGCTCTGATGTACGCATCTTTCCTCGCTTCTGTGGTGGACTGCGGACACGGGCGGGGTCCGGAGGATCGCCGCCTCCGGACCCATGGACCGTCTACGCGGCGACGTCTTCCTCCAGGAGCGTCAGCCAGATCCGGGTGCCCGGTTCCAGCCACGCCTTCATGCCGATCTCCTCGAGACGGTCGGCGCCCTCGACGACCCAGCCGATCGCCGACACGGGCAGCGGCTCCGGGGGGATGTCGTTGCCGTACATGATCGAGATCTGCTGGCGCGGCCCGTAGTACGACACCGCGCCGCGGATCTCCGTGCCGGTGGCCGCGACCTCGGCCGCCAGGTCCTCCGGGTAGAAGATGTTCTCCCAGTCGGCCAGGATCTTGGTCTGCATCAGCAGCAGGTCACCGGTCAGCTTTCCATGCTGGAGATAGCTGGAGAACGGCAGAGCGTCCCTGATCTTCGCCGCGAGGTCCGGAACCCGGTCCTCCCAGATCTCGATCACGGCCACGTCCTGTCCGCCGAGGTTGAAGTTCACCTTCATCGCGTCGCTCCTTCCATCGCCGTCCGCGACAAGCCTTCTGTCACCTGATCCGCTCCGACCCGATGCAGGTCGACGATGCGCTGGAGCGGGTTGACCCGCTTGAAGCCGTCCACGAGGCCCCAGGGGAAGGCGATGTCCACCCACCCGTGCAGCCGGTTCATGTACGTCATCACCGACTCGGTGAGATCTGCGAACTCCTGCATCGTCTGCGCACGGCGGATGCCGCCGACGTAGAGCTTGAGGATCGCACCCCCCTCCGGCAGCCCGACGTAGATGTTCATGTTCGCCTTGTACTGACCCATCTCGTCCATGTATGCCACCAGCGTGGCGAGGTCGAGGTCGGGCCGGCGCGTCGCCGTCGCCCAGGCGAACCAGAGGATCTCGTCGGTGAGCGTGCGCAGCTCGTTCTCGGCGAAGATCATCGTGGACAGGTAGTTGTTCTTCGCCCCTGTCCCGAGGGGAATGATCCCGTTCGCCAGATCGAGCACTTCCTGTGGTGGAACCTCCCAGATGGCCTCTCTCGCGGCATCGATCCGCTCGATGACCTCCTGGACGGATCCGACCTCGGTCCGGATCTCAGCTTGTGCGACCACACGATCTCCTCACGCTCGTCTTCATTGCCGCTCGCGGCGGCTGCGTCATCCGCCGCCGCTAGACCGAAAGTAGGGGCGCCTCGGAGAATTGTCAATAGATGCGATTCAATTTCACCTAGTAGTTATGTTTGTGAAACATCGAACCATCTAGTGGTAACTTTGAGCAGGCAGCGCGCATGGATGCGGCTGCATCGCACACACCGGGAGAAGCCGTGATCGAGAGCTCAGGCGCGAAGCAGACGACGACGCGCGCGGTGGACCGTGCACTGCAATTGCTCACGGCGGTGCTCATGGGCGAGACGAAGTCGACGCTCACGTCGCTCTCCCGAGCAGTGGACCTCTCCCCGAGCACGGCGTCGCGGCTACTGACGACGCTCTCCTCTCACGGCTTCGTCCAGCAGCGCGAGGACGGCAGATATGCGCCCGGTCCACGCGTCAAGCAGCTGGCTGCCAGCGCCCTGCGCGACGACCCGGTGTACGAGAGCGTGGGGGTGCATCTGGACAGCCTTGCCGAACACACGCATGAGACCGCGAGCTTCGCTGTCCCGGCCGGCGAAGACGAGGTTCTCTATCTGCGCCAGGTGAGCCCGTCCACCCAGCAGGTCCAGACGATCGTCTGGACCGGACGCACCATTCCGCGCGCCAGCACCGCTCTTGGATCCGCCCTGGACGGATCGGTCAACGAGCACGGCTATGTCGTGTCCAAGCGCCCCGACAGCGACGTCACCGCCGTCGCCACCCCCATCTTCGACCATCGCGGAGTGATCATCGGCGCGATCAGCATCAACGCCCCCGCCTACCGCACGACCTCGGCCGACGTCGACGGGTACGGCCACCTCCTCGTGCAGCATGCCGAGCAGCTGTCCACGAGTCTGGGCGCACCGACGGCGGACCTGCGGGCCGACGGATACTTCGGCGGTCCGATCGTGCGCCGACGCGCGAACATCCTCGATCAATAGTTCTCAGCCATTGATTTGCCCTCTGCACTATGTAAGAATCCTGAGAACTCAACGAGGAGGAGGCAACGATGGGTGACAGCCGCCTGGGTCGGATCGGTGTCGTGCTCGCGGTCGCCGACGTGGATTCGACTGTCGCGTTCTACCGGGACGTCCTGTCGTTCGACGTCGACGCGGTCTTCGACGCCCCGGCCTACGCGATCCTCTCCCGCGGCTCGATGAGGCTGTCGCTGGCGGAGGCCGGGCACCGCGCCGACGACCTGCCGGACTATGAGATGACCAGACCATCCGACCACCACCGGCCGTCGGCGATGCTCGTCATCGAGACCGACGACTGCGCGGCGCTGGTCGCCGATGTCCGCGCGCGAGGAGCCGCACCGGTGTCGGAGGTCTATCGGCCGCCGTGGGGCGGCGCACGCGCGTTCATCGCCGATCCGGAGGGGAACCTGATCGAGCTGGAGGAGCTCGCCGGATAGGCCGCGCGTGCGTCGAGCCTCGCAGCCGTGTGCTGCGAGCCCACACGAATATGCGGAATGCACGGCGACGTCTTGACCAATCACTTGTATTTTGCAAGTGTTAACGCATGAGCCTGTTCATCACCTGTCCGGTCGCGAGCGTCGAGCGCGCGACCGCCTTCTACACCGCGCTCGGTTGGACGCTGAACACCGAGATGTCGGATCACAACGTGTCGTGCTTCGCGATCGCGCCCGAGCAGTACGTCATGCTCGGCAGTCGCGAGATGTACGCGAGCGTCGGCGGCGTCGACGAGCTGGTCGGCGGACCCGACACGCCCTCGAAGGTCACCGTCTCGTTCGATCTCCCCGGCCGCGAGGCGGTCGACGAGCTCGTCGAGCGTGCCGCCGCCGCAGGCGGGCGGATCGGTGACACCGACGACTATCCCTTCATGTACCAGCGCCAGTTCGACGACCCCGACGGCTACCACTACTCGCCGTTCTGGATGAAGCCGGACGCCGCTCCGACGGCGTGAGCGACCTCGCCGCGGCCCTCGATGTCGTCGGGGCGCGCTGGGCCCTGCTCATCGTGGAACGGCTGCTTGACGGACCACAGCGCTACGGCGACCTGCAGCGCGACCTGGGAGTGCCGACGAACATGCTCGCGATCCGTCTGCGCGAGCTCGAGGCCGCCGGCATCCTGTCCCGTCTGCCCCTCCGCCACAACACCCGGGCCTACGCGCTGACCGATCGCGGGCACGCCTTGCGCGACGCGATCGTCGCGCTCGCACGTTGGGGCGCCGAGGGGCTCTAGGGATGTGTGGCGGGAGATCGCGACGACCTCGCGCCGGATCCGTCCTTCGAGCTTTCCACGGGCGGTCCTGTCCCCGCGGATCGATGTCGTCTGTCGCTCTCACCGCTCGAACGTGCCGACCAGGCGCGCCTGCTCGATCACCGCATCCGCATAGTCGCGCAGGAACTCCTCGCGGGTCGGCTCATGCTCCACGCGCCGGTCCAGGGCGTAGAGCCAGAAGTAGTAGTGGTGCGGCCCATGGCCGGCAGGGGGCTGCGGGCCGGTCCAGCCCTGTCCGCCGATGCCGCTGGGTCCTTCGCGCTCCCCCGCGACGGCCAGGTCCACCTCGGTGGCCCCGGCAGGGATCCCGTACACCGTCCAGTGCGTGAAGCCGTGCGGCAGCGGCGCATCGGGGTCGTGACAGATGAGCGCGAACTCCACCGTCCCCTCCGGCGCGCCGGAGAAGCCGACTGCCGGGGGCGTGTCCCCACCGTCCGCGGAGTGGATCGCCGGGATGGGCGCCAGCGGCGCGATGGTCGGGCTCGTCACGGCGAGCGAACCGTCGAAGAGCGGCATCGCCGCCTCCTTCCTCTGGTCAGGGTCGTTGGGTCACAGGTCGTTGGGTCACAGGTCGTTGGGTCACAGGTCGTTGGGTCACAGGTCGTCGAGCACCCGGTTGAGCTCCTCGGCGACGAGCTCGGGATGCTCCTCGGGCACGTAGTGGTCCGCGTCGCCGATCACCACCCAGCGCGCGTCGGGCCGATCCCGCCGGGCACGCTCCCATGCCTGCGCGCTGACGATCGCGCTGTCCACGCCGCGCAGGCAGCTCATCGGCGCGCGGACCGCGCGGAACTCCTCGTCCCACGGGGTGCGCAGGCCTTCGACGAGCTCGTCCATCGCCGACGCGGGTGCCAGCGGCACCCAGGCGTCGTGCGCCCGGCGGTACCCCCAGCGAGCACGGCGCGCGATGGCATCCGGGGGCATGCGCGGGTAGCGCTCGCGCAGATAGTCCTCGATCTCCGGCACGTCCGCGAAGGTCCGGTCGCCCGCGGCCACACGGGTCTGCAGCACGTCCAGCACCTCGGCCTCCACATACGGCACGTAGTCCACGGCGACGACGGCTGCCACGCGCTCGGGATGCCGGGCGGCAGCCACCCACGCGTTCCGGGCGCCCAGCGAGTGACCGGCCACGACCGCCCGCTCCAGTCCGAGCGCATCCAGAACCGTCACCACGTCATCCGCGAAGGAGGCGCCGTCGTACCCGGAGGCGGGCTTGTCGCTGCGCCCGTGACCGCGCTGGTCGACGCAGACGACCCTCGCACGGGGCGCGAGCGCCTCGGCGACCGGCTCCCACACGGCGTGGTTGGCCGAGGTTCCGTGCAGCAGGACGAGGGGCATGCCCTCGCCGACGACGCGGAACGCCAGGTCGACGTCCGCGCCGCGGGTCCGGCTCATGCCGTCCTCGCCCTGCTCGACGGTGATCATGGGGCCACCCTGATCATCAGACGGAGGGGATCGTCTGCAGCGCCTTGCGCGCGGCGATGAGTCCCTGCACGATGGCGCCCCGCGTGGCATCCACGTCACCCGGGCCATAGGAGTACATGCCGCCCTCGGTCTTGAACCCGAGCTTGCCGTCGGCGATGAGGTCCTTGACGACCTGCGGGGTGTCGGTGCTCGCATCCAGCTCCTTGTTGAGGTAGCCGGAGACGCTCTGGTAGATGTCCAGGCCCGCCATGTCCAGCAGGCGCATCGGGCCGACGACGGAGAGCTTGTAGCCGATGCCCCATTTCACGCAGGTGTCCAGGTCCTCCTGGGTGGCGATGCCCGCCTGCACGAGAGCGACGCACTCGCGCATGATCGCGTACAGCACGCGGTTCTCGATGAAGCCGGCGATCTCCTTCTCCAGCACCGGGTGATAGCCGAAGGCCGTCACGATCTCGCGGACGCGTTCGACGACCTTCTCGTCGGTCTGCTCGCCGGGGATGACCTCGATCATCGGGATCAGATGCGGCGGGTTCGACCAGTGCATGCCCACGAACCGCCCCGGATGCTTCATCACCGCGGCCATCGTGGTGATCGGGATGCCGGAGGTGTTGGTGGCGATGATCACGTCCTCGCCGATGCGCTCTTCGATCTCCCGATGCACCTGCTCCTTGAGCTCCACCTTCTCCGGGACCGCCTCGATGACATACTCGGTCCCCTCCAGGGCGGCGTCGAGCTGATCGAGGAAGGCGATGGAGCCGCCCTCGTTCGCGACCCCGCCCAGACCCTCGAGCACCTTCTCGGCCATGGCGAAGGTCTTCTCGGCGCGCTGGAGGGCCTCGGCACTGATGTCGTAGACGCGCACCTGCACGCCGGCGCGCTTGAGCGTGGCCGCGATGCCCGGTCCCATCGTTCCCGAACCGACGACGGTGGCGACTGTGGGAAGACTCATGATGTTCTGCTCCTTTGTGATGTGGGTCGTGATGATCGGCGGACGCTCACACGGACGCGATGCCGACGCCCTGCACGGCCTCCACGCGATCCAGCCTCCGGTTGAAGTACATCCAGTAGTTGCGCTGCGCCTTCGGCGGGTAGATGCGGCGCATCTTCTCCACGCTCTCTGCGGGATCGGGCAGGCTGAAGTTCGCGCCGCTGGCGACGAGGTCGAGCTGGAACTTGGCCGCCCACTCCAGGAAGATGCCGGCGAGGGTCGCCCGGGTGACATCGCTTCCCACGAAGGCGATGCCGTGGTGCTCCAGCAGGATCGCCTCCGCGGCGCCGAGCTGCTTGGCGACCTCGACGCCCAGCTCGACGGTCGTGATGATGTGGCTCGTGTCGGTGAAGCGCGGCACGCCGTGCTCGGCGAACCACACGCCGTGGTTGTTGTACGGGCCCAGCTCCAGATCCGTCGCGCCGAAGACTGTGGAGTAGTAGGCGTGCGAGTGTCCGACCACGTTCACGTCGGGCCGGGCACGCATGATCTCGGCGTGCAGCGGCCACTCCAGGTGCCGCAGCCCCTGGCCTTCCAGCATGTTGCCGTCGAAGTC
The DNA here is from genome assembly GCA_937988695.1 of uncultured Microbacterium sp. Taxonomy (GTDB): domain Bacteria; phylum Actinomycetota; class Actinomycetes; order Actinomycetales; family Microbacteriaceae; genus Microbacterium. The sequence continues at coordinate 7,129 of CALKHM010000009.1, forward strand.
GATGAGGACGAAGTCATCGCCTTCCACCTCGGACAGCGCGAGGTTGCCGCGCTTGAGCCACAGGCCGCGACCGAAGGGGTCACGCAGCGAAAGGTGACCCATCGACATGTCGCCGTGGCCTTCCAGCTCCAGGATGCGGTGGGCACGGGCGACGTCCGCGAGCAGGTTCGCGATCGACTCGTCCTGATGGTACTGACCCGAGGTGTAACTCATGATTTCCTCTCCGTTGGGGACTTCGGGGCGGGCACGTCGGCTACCTCATCCGCGCGATGGCCTCGTCGCGGCTGAGGCCCCCGACGCGGTGATGGATGCGTCCGCCGGAGGCGACGGCGACGATGATCGCCAGCTCGTCGGGCCGGGGACCATCGGGGACCGCGACAGTAACCGCATCGTAGTGCGAGCGCACATAGATCTCGTCCTTGAAGGCGAGCGGGATGTCCAGCGCAGTGCCCGCGACGGCCGTCTTGGTGGCCGAGGAGATCCAGGCCGCACCACCGCCGACCGCCTCACGGAAGGCGTCGCCGAAGACGGTGGTCACGCAGGCCACGACGTGCTCCTGCTCGCCGGCGACGCCGGCGATGCCGCCCTTGCCGTAGCTTTCCACCGGCCGACCGCCCAGCAGCGCCACGGCCCGTCGTCCGAGGGCGGTGCCCAGGCCTGCGCTGGCGGCGGTCAGGGGTGACAGATCGGACACGTAGCGCCCGGCGAACGGGTTCTTGAAGACCACGCCGGCGGCGGCCTTCACGAGCGGCTCGGCGGAGGGCGCTCCACCCTCGTGGTCGATCTCCTGGACGAAGCCGAACCACTCGCGGACCTCGTAGTAGGGGTCGATCTCGTTCTGTGACATCCTTGTCCTTCTCCCCTTCCCCGCCTCAGTGCGCGCGGATCGCGTCGTGTCGGTGGGGGTCGGTCGGGTCGTACCAGGCGGCCTCCACCGACTCGCCCACGAACTGATTGCCCTCGGACATGCTCCGCGTGTCGGCGTAGTACTGGGACCGGTCCTGAGTGCGGTCGGTATAGGGACGCTCGAGGCGCTCCCAGTCGATCAGCGCGTCAGGCAGCTCCGACGCCGGCGCGTCGGAGACGGCGTGAGCAAGCGTGTAGGCGTTGACCATGGCGCAGTTGGCGCCCTGAGCCAGCGCCGGGCACATGGCATGCGCGGAATCGCCGACGAGCGCGACGCGCCCGCGCCTCCACGACTCCACTCGGGTGGTCTGATAGCCGTAGTGCTTACCCTCCTTGTGCGCGACCTCCTCCAGCGCCGGGGCGAGCTGCGGATGGATGGACGTCCACAGGTCGAGGTCGATCGGCACGCGGGTGCCGTCCTCATCGGCGGCGGGAGCCATGAGGGCGAGATAGAGCTCCTTGTCGTTGGCCGGCGTGTAGAGCACCCGGAGCACGCGAGGCTCGAAGTTCCAGAAGTCGATGACGTTGTCCCACTCGGTGTCGGGTTCGATGGCCTGCAGCTCGGCCTTGTGCCGACTCACGAGGAAGCGGCTGATGCCGTCCCGGGAGCGCTCGCGCGTGTACTCGATGCCCAGCGAATCCCGGACGTTGGAGCCCACCCCGTCGGCGCCCACCACGAGATCCGCCTCGAGCTCGGTCCCATCGGCGAGCCGGATGACGCCGGCCTCGTTCGCGGAGGCCACCTCGGAGCCGGCGATGATCTCGACCCCCGCCGCGCGTGCGGCCTTCAACAGCACCGAGTGCAGGAAGGGGCGGGTCATGGTGCGCCAGCGCAGACCGTCCAGGGACTCGTCGGACACGATCTCGTTCTGCATCCGGGTCTCATAGAACGGCGGGGTCATGGAGCCGGCCATGAGCTCATCGTGGGTGCCGAGAGCATCGAGCACCGTGAGGCTGTTCTGCCAGAGGACGATGCCCGCACCCTCCTCGCGCAGCTTCTGACCGCGCTCGTGCACGCGCACCGACCAGCCGAGCTGCGCGAGCGCGACGGCGGCGGTCAGACCGGCGAACCCTGCTCCCGAGATCTCGGCGTGCCGTCTAGGGGAACTCGTCATCCGTGGTGCCTTCCTGGTGCCGGGTCCCCTCATCGGAACCCGTCGTCTTGATCACATGTTACAAACCGATTATTACATTACGCAATAGCAGATCTCCGGACCACCGAGCACAGGCGCCGCGCAGACCGATGATTCCCGGCGACGCGGCCCGCCCTCGTGCGGGCGCACTAGCGTGGGCGAGGAAGAGACCCGTCGGGAGCCGTCAGATGAGCCACGCCGAACGCGCCGAACGATTCCGCGCCCTGCACCACGGATCCGCTCCGCTGCTGCTGCCGAACCCCTGGGACGCCGGATCCGCGCGCATGCTGGAACGGCTCGGATTCCAGGCCCTGGCCACCACCAGCAGCGGACACGCGCTGACCCTGGGCCTGGGCGACGGTGCGGTCTCTCGCGAACAGGCGCTCATCGGCGTCGACTCGATCGTGCACGGCACATCGCTGCCGGTCAGCGCCGATCTCGAGAACGGATTCGGAACGGATGCCGTCCTGCTGGCCGACACGTACCGCCAAGCGGTGGCGGCGGGCCTGGCGGGGGGATCGATCGAGGACTCGACGGGCGCCTGCCGCTCTTCGACGTCGCCGAGGCCGCCGACCGGGTGCGGATCGCCGCGGCGGCCGCGCACGCTAGCAGTCCGGCATTCGTCCTCACCGCCCGTGCCGAGAACTACCTGCACGGACAGCGGGACCTGTCCGATGTCATCGCCCGGCTGCAGGCGTACCAGGAGGCGGGCGCCGACGTGCTCTACGCCCCCGGCCTATCCGACGCCGCCGAGATCCGCTCCGTCGTCGCGAACGTCGATCGACCGGTCAACGTGCTGTTCGGGCCCACCGGGCAGACCGTCGCCGAGCTCGCAGCGCTCGGGGTCGCACGCATCTCGATCGGCGGCTCGTTCGCGTTCGCGGCCTATGGCGCGGCCGCACAGGCCGCGCGGGAGTTCCTGCAGCAGGGCACGAACGGATTCGCGGCTCTGGCCCGCGCCGGGCACGACGCCAGCGGACTCTGACGGCGCGCGGCTACCCGTGCGCGTCGGCCTTGCGCCCGCCGGCCTCGAGCACGTCGCCGGCGGGCAGCTCCTTGTGCCCGCCGAACTGCAGGCGCATGGCCGACAGCAGCTGGTTCGCGTAGTGATCCTCGTCGCGCGATGCGAAGCGCTCGAACAGCGCCGAAGCCAGCACCGGCGCCGGCGCCCCGACGTCGACGGCCGCCTTGACCGTCCAGCGTCCCTCGCCGGAGTCGGAGACACGGCCGGCCAGCCCGTCCAGATCGTTGTTCTCCGCCAACGCCGCAGCCGTCAGGTCCAGAAGCCACGACGAGATGACCGATCC
>CALKHM010000010.1 GCA_937988695.1 uncultured Microbacterium sp.
ACCGAACTGGACTGGGCGATCGAGCAGCTGAAGGTCGCCCTCGAGGGGTAAGGCCTCGTCGGGCGGGAGGTCGGGCTCGGGGGCTCGGGCTAAGGCCTCGCCGGGCGGGAGGTCGGGCCGGAGCTCGGGCGGGAGGTCGGGCTCGGGGGCTCGGGCTAAGGCCTCGCCGGGCGCGGGATCAGCGCCTCGCGCCCACTCTGCGATGCGGGCGGTGGTGGGCTCTTACCACCGGCACCGGCTGGGTGATGACGGCATCGACCGTCATCGAGCCGTCGGTCGGTCCGATGACGGCGATCGGCGTGGTGGCGGTGGCCAGCTCCGGGGCGACGGGGACCCGGGCCAGACGGCGGTGCTCGCGGACATACGAGGGAATGAGCAGCGCCGCGGCACCCAGCCACGCCAGCGGGTTGCTCAGCACGACGCCGACGTAGCCCAGGAGGGCCCCCAGCACGATCGCAGCGGCCACGCGCATCACGAGCTCGACGACGCCGGTGGCCGTCGGCACCAGCGTGTGCCCGATGCCCTGCAGCGCCCCCCGCAGCACGAACAGCACCCCCAGCGCGCAGTAGCTGACCCCGTTGACGATGAGCATGAGATGGGCCAGGTGCACGACCTCGTCCGAGCCTGAGCCGATGAACACGCGCACCATCTGGGTGCCGAACGCGATCATCAGCGTCCCGAGCGCGAGCGATGAGACGATGGCCATGCCGGTGGCCTGCACGACGCCGCGGCGAATGCGGTCAGGCCGGCGTCCGCCGAGGTTCTGTGCGGCGTACATCGAGACGGCAAGACCCAACGACTGCAGGAGCGCGACGGCGAGGCTGTCCACGCGCGACGCGGTCGTGTAGGCGGCGACGGCCTCGGCGCCCAGGCGGTTCAGCGCCACCTGCACGGTCAGCGTGCCGATCGCGATGATCGACGCCTGGAATCCCATGGGCAGACCGAGCCGCAGGTGCTCGGCGAGGTCGGCGCGCGAGACGCGCCAGTCGGCACGGTGCACGTGCAGCACGGGCACGCGCCGTCGCACGAACTCCAGACACAGCAGCACCGATACCGCCTGGGACACGACCGTCGCCAGCGCCGCGCCGGCGACACCGAGACCGAAGACGCCGACGAACAGGACCACCAGCACGACGTTCAGCCCGCAGGCGACGGTCAGGAACACCAGCGGCGTGCGCGAGTCGCCGATCGCGCGGATGATGGCCGCGAAGAAGTTGAAGAACATCGTCGCGCCTGCGCCGAGGAAGCTCACCTGCGTGAAGACGGTGGCACCGTCCAGCAGCTCCGGGGGCGTCTGCAGCAGCATGAGCACCGGACGGGCGATCAGTGGCGCACCGATCGTGAGCACGACTGTGGCGATGCCGGTGAGGATCGCGCCGGTGGCCACCGAGCGTCGCACGGCGGCGTAGTCACGGGCCCCGTAAGCCTGCGCGGTGGGGATCGCGAAGCCGCTGGTCATGCCCCACGCGAACCCCAGCAGCAGGAACAGCAGGCTCCCGGTCGCCCCGACCGCGGCCAGGGCGTCGACGCCCAGGTGCCGGCCGACGACGATCGTGTCGGCGAACTGGTACAGCTGCTGCACGACGTTGCCGATCAGCAGCGGGACGGCGAACGCGAGGATGACGCGCCACGGGCGACCCGTGGTGAGGGTGGTGGCCATGGGACTCTCGGCGGAGGATAGGCGGCGGTCGGGACGGATGAAGGCGACCGCGCCGCGATCGCCTGGTTCGGACAGGTCCGACGTGGACGGGTCCGTGGGGGACGGGTCCGGCGTGGCCGGGTCTGTGGAGGACGGGTCCGGCGTGGCCGGCCCGCCGTGGACAAGTCTATCGAATCGTTTCGGAGGAATCTGGTCAAGACCCGCGGGGAGCGGCCTTTCCCGCCGCGCACGAGGTGGCCGCGCACGAGGTGGCCGCGCGCGAGGTGGCCGCGCACGAGTCGAGGGGATCTCACCGAGCGAGGAGGGTTCGTGCCGGAGAGGTCCTCATCCCGTGAGATCTCCTCGCTTGGTCACGGGATGATGCTGCGGCATCCGCCCGCATGCGGTCAGCACGTACCGCGTGCCGGCCGCACTCCTGTCCCGCACCTGCGCGCAACCCGAGCCGCTCGCTCCGCGTCGGGAAGCGGCACGGCCAGCGGAAGTCACGTGGTTCGATAGAGACGTGTGTGAGATCGTGGTGCGTTCGAGAGGTCGGCTGTGACCTCGCCGCCTCGGACGCCCTACGGGCGGCTGGTCCATGAGATCACCGAGACCGTGGCGATCCCGCACACCTACACGCTCCTGATCTGGAGCACGACGATGGTGACGGTGGAGCATCACGGGCTGCCGGATGTCTGGTCGGTATTGCTCATGCTCCTCGGCGCCTGCGCGGCCTACATCGTCGTGGGCCGGATCGCCCACCGGCGGCACAGTGCGCGCCCCGCGGTCGAGCGCCGCGTCATCGCGCATCCGTATCTGGTGGCCACCGGCAACGTGGGAACTCTGTTCGCCGCAACGGCTGTCTGCTGGGCGGTCTCGTGGGTTCCTGTCGTGCATCTCGCTTGGCTGCTGACCGGAGTGGCCGGGACCACGGCGTACCTCACGGGGATGGCGGTGCAGGCGTATGTCGTCGCCCGCCGCGCGCCTGTCGAGGAATGACGCACAGGCCGTCTGTGGACGGAGGGGACGCACGGTAGAGCTCCGCGAGGACCTGGTCGCGCGTGTCGGCGATGAGCAGTCAGGCCCCGTCAGGGCGCGCACGAGTCGAGGGGATCTCACCAGGAGAGGATGCTCTGCGCCGGAGGGGTCCTCACCCCGTGAGATCTCCTCGTCTCGTGACGGATGCGGCGGCTTCAGCTGCGCGGTGTGAACCGCCGCGGCGCGTGGGTGCGCGCGACCAGGTCGCGCAGGGCCTCGAGCGACCCGGTGACGAACCCGGCGGCGCGCGCCTGAACGAGCAGGTTGCCCAGGGCCGTGGCCTCGACGGGGCCGGCCAGCACGGGAAGACCCGCGCGGTCGGCGATGCGCTGGCACAGCAGCTCGCCCTGTGCGCCTCCGCCGACGATGTGGATGGTGCGCACCTCCACGCCCGAGACGCGGGCGGCCGTGGCCACGGCATCCGTGAAGGCCTGCGCGAGTGACTCGATGATCGAGCGCGCGTACTCGGCACGGGTTCGCGGGGCGGCGACGGCGTGCTCGGCGCACCAGGCGGCGATGCGGGCGGGGATGTCGCCCGGGGGAAGGAAGCGCGGGTCCTCGACGTCGAACACCGGGACCTCTGCCGCGGGAACGCCGGCGGCGGACTCCAGCAGGGCGGGCAGGTCGATCGACTCGGCATCCTCCTGCTCCCAGCGGCGCACGCTTTCGCTGAGCACCCACAGGCCCATCACGTTGTGCAGCAGCCGCACCCGTGCGTCCACGCCGCCCTCGTTCGTGAAGTTCGCCGCCAGCACGTCGGGGGTGAGCACCGGTGCGGGTACCTCCACGCCGACCAGGCCCCACGTGCCGCACGAGATGTAGGCGGCGTGCTCGGCGTCCATGGGCACCGCCACCACGGCCGATGCGGTGTCGTGCGAGCCGACCGCGGTCACCGCCAGGTCGCGGTGCGCCCGTAGCGCCGCGGAGACGTCGGAGCGAAGCATCCCGATCCGCTCTCCGGGGGAGACGAGCGTGGGCAGGATGCCGCGGGGCAGACCGAGCGCCTGGACGAGCTCGTCGTCCCAGGCGCCTCCCCGCAGCAGCCCCGTGGTCGAGGCGTTCGTGCGCTCGGCGACCGCGCGGCCGGTGAGCCAGTAGCCGATGAGGTCGGGGATGAGCAGTGCGGTCTCGGCGAAGGCGAGGACGTCGGGGTCCTCGGCGGCGAGCTGGTACAGCGTGGTGAACGGCAGGAACTGGAGGCCGTTGCGGGCGAACAGCGCGGGATGCGGCATCCGTTCGTGGACGGCGGCGACGCCCCGGTCGATGCGCTCGTCGCGGTAGTGGAACGGAGCGCCGAGCATGCGGCTCCCGCGCAGCAGCGCGTAGTCCACCGCCCACGAGTCGACGCCGATGCTCGCGATCGCGGGGTGGGCGCGCACGGCCTCTCGTAGGCCGTCCAGAGCCGCGCCGTACAGCCCGAGCACGTTCCAGTGCAGGCCGTCGCCGGTGTGTACGGGCGTGTTCGGGAACCGCGCGACCTGCCGGGCGTCGAGCACGTCCGGTCCGACCCGGCCCGCGATCACCCGGCCGCTGGTGGCGCCGAGGTCGATGGCGGCGACCTCTCCGGCCGTCATCGCCCGGCCCCCTGCGGCGAATTCACATGAATTCGCCGAATGTACATCAAACTTCCGGCAGTTCCGTGTGCATTCGCCAAATTCATGTGAATTTGGCGAAGGTGGGGGAGCGCGAGCGCGGTCATCGCAGGAACGCGGCGGCGACGCCGGAGTCGACCGGGATGTGCACTCCGGTGGTGCGGGACAGCTCGGGGCCGGTGAGCACGTACACCGCGTCGGCGACGTTCTCGGGCACGACCTCGCGCTTGAGGATGGTGCGGTTCGCGTAGAACTGGCCGAGGTCCTCTTCCTTCACGCCATAGGTCGCGGCGCGCTGCGCACCCCACCCGCCGGCGAAGATGCCCGACCCGCGCACCACGCCGTCGGGGTTGATGCCGTTCACGCGCACGCCGTGCTCGCCGAGCTCGACGGCCAGCAGACGCACCTGGTGGGCCTGATCGGCCTTGGTGGCGGAGTAGGCGATGTTGTTGGGCCCTGCGAACACGCTGTTCTTCGAGGAGATGTAGATCACATCCCCGCCCATGCCCTGCTCGATCAGAGGCTTCGCCGCGGCTCTGGAGACGAGGAACGACCCCTTCGCCATGACGTCGTGCTGCAGGTCCCAGTCCTTCTCGGTGGTCTCCAGCAACGGCTTGGACAGCGACAGCCCGGCGTTGTTCACGACCAGGTCGATGCCGCCGAACGCGAGCACCGTCGCGTCGATCGCGGCCTGCACGCCCTCCGCGTCGGCGACGTTCGCCGCCACGCCGATCGCGACGTCCGTGCCGCCCAGCGACGCGGCCACCTCCTGCGCCTTGCCCAGGTCGAGGTCGGCGACCACGACGCAGGCCCCCTCCTTCGCGAGCCGGGTCGCGATGGCCTTGCCGATGCCGGATGCCGCACCCGTGACGAACGCGATCCGCCCCTGGTGCGTCTTCGGCTTCGGCATCCGCTGCAGCTTCGCCTCTTCCAGCGCCCAGTACTCGATGCGGAACTTCTCCGCCTCCGGGATCGGCTGATAGGTGGACAGCGCCTCGGCACCGCGCATGACGCCTATCGCGTTGACGTAGAACTCGCCCGCGACCCGCGCGGTCTGCTTGTTGGCGCCGAAGCTGAACATGCCCACGCCCGGCACCAGCACGATCAGCGGGTCGGCGCCGCGCATGGCCGGAGAGTCCGCGTCGGCGTGCCGCTGGTAGTACGCGGCGTAGTCGGCACGGTACGCCTCGTGCAGTTCCCTGAGCCGGGCCACGGATGCCTCCACCGACGCGTCGGCGGGAAGGTCGAGGATCATCGGCTTGACCTTGGTGCGCAGGAAGTGGTCGGGGCAGCTCGTGCCCAGCTCGGCCAGCGCCGGTGCCTTCTCGGATGCCAGGAAGTCCAACACCGCGTCGGTGTCGGTGTAGTGCCCGACCATGGGACGGTCGGTCGAGGCGAGCCCGCGGATCGTCGGAGCGAGCGCGGCGGCCTTCGCGCGCCGTTCGGCCTCCGGCAGCGGGCCGTATCCGGGACGGACGGGGCCGAACGGGGCGGGTGCCCCCTGCTCGTCGATGTACGCCTGCGCGGTGGCGATGATCCACAGGCTGTTCGCCTCGGCCTCGTCGGACGTGTCACCCCACGCGGTGATCCCGTGACCGCCCAGGATGCAGCCGACGGCCTGCGGGTTGGCCGCCTTGATCGCCGCAATGTCCAGACCGAGCTGGAAGCCCGGCCGGCGCCACGGCACCCACACCACCTTCTCGCCGAAGATCTGCGGGGTCAGGGCCGCGCCGTCGGCGGCCGTCGCGATCGCGATGCCGGCGTCGGGATGCAGGTGGTCCACGTGCGCGGCATCCACCAGCCCGTGCATGGCGGTGTCGATCGACGGCGCCGCACCGCCCTTGCCGTGCAGGCAGAAGTCGAACGCCGCGACCATCTCGTCCTCGCGGTCGATCCCGGGGTAGACGTCGATCAGCGCGCGCATCCGGTCCAGCCGCAGCACTGCCAGGCCTTCGGGCGTGAGTGTGCCCAGGTCACCTCCCGACCCCTTCACCCAGAGCAGCTCGACGTCGCGCCCCGTGACCGGGTCGACCGCCGTGCCCTTGGCCGAGGTGTTCCCCCCGGCATAGTTCGTGTTCACCGGGTCGGCTCCCAGCCGGTTGCTGCGCGCGATCAGGTCGGTGACGGTCGGGTTGGTCATGACGGTCCTTCATTCCGTGCGAGTACGGAGGAGTCTCGCTTCTGTTGTCTGTTTTCTGTTGTGAAAAATAACACGAAAGAACAGCCGGAGCAATGTCTTGCTCGGCCGCTAAAGGATGTCGGCGAACCTGCGGTAGGCGGCCAGGCGAGGATCGGAGGGGTTGAGTTCGGTCACCAGTACAGAGACCATCTCTAGCGGCACCGATCTTGCTGCGGCGCGTTTGCCCAGCTTCGTGGAGTCGACGCACATGACGACAAGCTCGGCTCGATCTGCAAAGGTCTGTTTGATCTCTGCCTCTGCGACAGAGACCTCCGATCCGCCGTCTGCGACGTCGAGTGCGGCGGCGGACAGAAAGCAGACATCGGTGCGCAATGCCCGCGCGGCCTGGTTGGCGAAGGGGCCGACGAGGCTGCCGGTGGACCGCTCCATGGTCCCACCGGTCAAGATCGCCTGCACTCCGTCGAGTCGTGACAGCGCGTGGAATGTCTGTGAGGCGTTGGTGCACACCGTCAGTTGCGCTCGGCCGCCGATGGTCTCCGCGAGCATGTTGATGGTGGTCGAAGCGTCGAGGGCGATGGTTCCCGTCATGGGGATGAGAGAGCGCGCTTTGCGAGCGATCTCGCGTTTTTCCGCCAGCCGTTGGTTGCGGCGGTCGCCGAACTGGCTTGGCGCTGGGATTGCGACCGCGCCGCCACGCACTCGACGGGCAAGGCCCTGAGCCTCTAGCCACTCGAGGTCGCGCCGAATCGTCATCGGCGAGACATCGAACCGCACGGCGAGCTCATCAATGCGCACACGCTCATCCTCGGAGAGCAGGTTCGTCAACTGTGCACGTCGGACATCTGCATCGACCGTTCCCGTGGTGGCCATGCCGTGATGGTATCGGCGCCCGCGGGTCTGCGCTTTCGTCACCATCGAGTTGAGGCGCTCATATGAGCGCATGTTATACACGTTTGAACGTTACTCATAGTATTCCGAGTAGCCCGCCAGGGTGAACCGTTCAGTGACCGCTCTCCATGCGGCACCTCGTTTTTCGAAGGAGAAAGATGCACGTACTCAACGAGGCGGCTCGCCGGCCTGCGCGTCGTCGCAGGGCGCTCGTCGTCGCGAGCGTTGTCGCCGCCGCCACACTTCTCGCCGGATGTTCTTCGAATGCGCCCTCTCCGGGAGGCGGGCAGACGGTCGAGGCGCTTGCTCCCATTGCTGACCGACCCCAACCGGTGTCGCAGAAGCCCGATGAGCATGTGAAGATCGCGATCATCGGATACTCGAACAATCCGTTCTTCGTGAATGTCAAGGCGGGCGCGGACGCGGCGAATCGGGTGCTTTCGGCGCACAACGCCAGTGTGGACTGGATCAACGCAGGAACAGACATCGACGTGCCCACGGTGAATACGGCCGTGCAGTCCGCTGGAGTTCAGGGCTACCAGGGCATCGGCTTCTTCATCGCCGGGGACGGCAATTGCCCGATCATCAAGTCGCTCACGGCGAAGAAGATCGCGATGGGCGTGTACAACTCCGAGATCCCCTGTGTCGCGACGTCCGGCGGGATCATCGACTACTCACAGGCTTCGTATGCGGCAGGAGAGAACTCCGCCAAGGAGCTGCTCAAAGCCCTCGATGGCAAGGGTGGCAAAGTCGGCATCATCACCAACCTGTTCACTTCTCCGAGTAACGAGCAGCGCAGGAAGGGCTTCATTGACGGGCTCCAAGGCAGCAACGTCACCGTCGTGAGTCAGGGTGTCGAGGCACATGACTCCGCGAGCGAGACTGCGACGGCCGCAAAGAACTACATTCAGTCGACGCCCGACCTTGTGGCCATCTACTGCACTGCTGGCGGACCGTTCGGTGCTGCGCAGGCGGTAAAGGCTGCGGGCAAGGAGAAGGACGTCAAGGTCGTCGGCTACGACATCACTGCTGAGAACATCGCCGCGCTGAAAGACGGCAGCCTCTATGGCGTGACTGGGCAAGACGCATTCGGCCAGGGATACAACGTGGCCATCACGTTGTTCAACGCAATTGTGACAGGCGAGAAGCCTGCGGAGGTGAACGTGGCTGCTGACGCCCCGTTCGTGACTCTGGAGAACCTCCCGGAGCACGATCCGGCCACCCAGCCAGTCGGCAAGGCGGGCACCTCCTGAGTTGTCAGAAGACGATGGAGAGGACGGCGACATGAGCCAGAGCGACCTTTCGTCGACGGCGCACGCCGCCGTCCTCAGCGTCCAGGGCGTCGGCAAGTCCTTCGCCGCCAACCACGCCTTGTCAGATGTATCGATCGATCTGACGGCTGGGACGATCACGGCGATCCTCGGGGAGAACGGCGCTGGAAAGTCGACCTTCATCCGGGTCGCTTCAGGGGAGATGCAGCCGGATACCGGCCGGCTTGTGCTTGATGGTGAGGAAGTGGTCTTCAAGAACCCTGTCGACGCGATGCGCCGCGGAGTGTTCGTGGTGCACCAAGAGCCGCAGCTCGTCAATGAGATGACAGTCGCGGAGAATCTGTTCATCGATGAACTCGGGGAGAGGTCGCTTTTCGCGATGCGTGCACGGAAGCGCCTCGTAGGGCGTGCCGAGGATCTTCTTGAACGGCTAGGGATGGCGTCTCTTCTTCCTTCGCCCGCCCGGCTCTGCAAGAACATCTCGGCGGCAGAGCGACAGCTCGTCGACATTGTGCGAGCGCTCAGCCGGGATCCCAAGGTGCTTTTCCTCGATGAGCCAAACAGCAGCCTCAGCAGACAGGAGACCGATCGTCTCTTTGCTGTCGTTCGCGATCTCGCCGCTCGGGGAGCGGCGATCGCACTGGTCAGCCATCGTTTCGCAGAGGTATACGAGATGGCAGACGACATCGTGATCCTGCGCGACGGGATGCGTGTGGCACACGGGTCGGTGGATGATCTGCCCGCCGAGGTCGCAATCCGCGAGATGGCTGGTGCAAAGGGTCGGTCGTCCACTACAGAGAAGACCGTCAGCGGTGTCGGGACGTCCGGGAAAGCAGACGGGCAGACGAACGCGATAGCGCTGCGTCTGCGCCATTGCACCGGTCCTGGGTTCTCTGACATCGACTTCGAGGTGCGCGCCGGTGAGATCGTGGGCATGGCCGGCCTCGTAGGCTCCGGGCGCACCGAGATCGCTTTGGCCACTATCGGCGCTGCTCGTATGGAGTCTGGCATCGTCGAGGTCGGTGGTGTTCGTCGGCGCATATCGTCACCGGAGAAGGCGGTGAGGGCGGGTATCGGCTTCATCTCCGAGGAGCGCCGCACGGGTGTCTTCTATGGTCAGGACATCGCCTTCAATATGTCGAGCAGCGTGTTGTCGCGATATGCCCGGTTCGGCATTCTCGGCCGTCGCCGTCAGGTGCGCGCAATGCAGCGGCTTGCGGACCGACTGGGAGTACGGGCTGCATCCGTTCAAGCGGCGATCAAGTCGCTCTCGGTTGGGAACCAACAGAAGGTGCTGTTGGCTCGTGCACTCGCGAGTGATCCCGACGTGCTCATCCTCGATGAGCCCACGCGTGGGGTCGACGTCGCCACCAAACGAGAGATTTACGCGACGCTTCGCGAGCTCGCGGCGACGCGTCGCCTCGCCGTTTGGTTCATCTCAAGCGATCTCGAAGAAGTGCTCGACCTCGCAGACCGTGTTGTGATCGTACGCGAGGGTCGCATCGTCAACAGTTTTGCGTCCGGGCCTGAGGCCGGTGCCGTCGTCGCTGCTGCGCTCGGCGAACGTTTCGAGCCCGCACTCGCTGGAGCGATCGAACCTCACCAGGAGGAGAAATGAAGTATCTAAAGGCCAGCCTGCGTCGACAGGAGGTCGGGCTCTTTCTGGTCATCGTCGTCCTCACACTCGTCTTCGGCATCTTCAACAACCACTTCTTGACCGGCCAGAACGGCGCATTCGTGCTGCAGTCCGTCGCCGTGATCGGGATCATGGCCGTTGGTCAGGTCTTCGTTCTCATCGCAGGTGAGATCGACCTCTCCGTGGGCTCAGTACTGGGCCTGACTGGAGCGATCGGGGCGTGGTTGATGACGCACGGCATCAACCCCTGGCTCGCCCTCGTGCTGACA
>CALKHM010000011.1 GCA_937988695.1 uncultured Microbacterium sp.
CCCGGTGATCGGCAACGGCGTGGTCATCGACCTGGAGGTGCTCTTCAGCGAGCTCGAGGCCCTGTCAGCGCGCGGCGTCGACGTCTCGAAGCTGCGGGTCAGCGCCAACGCGCACATCATCACGCAGTACCACCGCACCCTCGACAAGGTCACCGAGCGCTTCCTCGGCAAGCGTCAGATCGGCACCACAGGACGCGGCATCGGACCCACGTACGCCGACAAGATCAACCGCGTCGGCATCCGCGTGCAGGATCTCTTCGACGAGGGCATCCTCCGGCAGAAGATCGAGGGGGCGCTCGACCAGAAGAACCACCTCCTGGTCAAGGTGTTCAACCGCCGCGCGATCACGTGCGACGAGGTTCTCGAGGATCTGCTGTCGTATGCCGACCGGCTGCGGCCGATGGTCGCCGATACGGCGCTGCTGCTGGGCAACGCGCTGGATGCGGGCGACGTCGTGGTCTTCGAGGGCGGCCAGGCGACGATGCTCGACATCGACCACGGCACCTACCCGTTCGTCACCTCGTCGTCGGCCACCGCGGGCGGTGCGGCGACCGGCTCGGGCGTCGGGCCCCGGCGACTCGACCGGATCGTCGGCATCGTCAAGGCCTACACCACCCGTGTGGGAGCGGGACCGTTCCCGACCGAACTGTTCGACGAGTCCGGGGACTGGTTGCGCTCTCGCGGGTTCGAGTTCGGCACCACCACCGGCCGCCCCCGTCGGGTCGGCTGGTACGACGCGCCCGTCACCCGCTACGCCACCCGGATCAACGGCATCACCGACCTCGTGATGACCAAGCTCGACATCCTGACCGGGCTGGAGCGGATCCCGGTCTGCGTCGCGTACGACGTCGGTGGGCAGCGCTTCGAGGAGGTCCCGGTCAACCAGACCGACTTCCATCACGCGACGCCGATCTACGAGTACCTTCCGGGATGGAGCCAGGACATCTCCGGTGCACGCACGTTCGACGACCTGCCGCAGACCGCCCGCGACTACGTGCTCGCGCTCGAGGCGATGAGCGGCACCCGCATCTCGGTGATCGGCGTGGGCGCCGCCCGCGACGCGGTCGTCGTCCGGCACGATCTGGTCTGATGGACACCCCGCCGCTCGCGCGGAGAGCGACCCCGCCCGGCGCGCACTCGCGCCAGACTTCGATTGCAACCTCGGAGGCATGAGATGCGCTTGTACACCGGCGGGTACACCGCCGACATGGACGGTGCGGCGACGGGCATCGGCATCCTTGTCGCCGGATCCGCAGATGACGCACTGGCCGGCGGTCCGCTGGGGTTCGCGGGCGATGCCGTCGCCGCCGGCGGCTCGCCGTCGTGGGTCGCCGCGCACCCGTCCCTGGACGTGCTGTATGCCGCCCTCGAGGCGGGCGGCGCCGTGCAGGCGTTCGCGCGCACGGGTGAGGCGTCCTTTGCCCCGCTCGGCAGCCCCGTCGTCGCGGGGGAGCTCGCCTGCCACGTCGCGGTGGCTCCCGACGGGGCTTCGCTCGTGGCGGCGTGCTGGGGTGACGGCCACATCGTGCGGATGGCGCTGGATGCCGCGGGCCGGCCGTCCGCACCGGTGATCGCTCCGGCAGCCGTCGACCCGTACGGCGAGCCCGACCTCGCGTCTCCTCCCGCGTCTTCTCCCGCGAGGGTGCATCTGACGGCCGAGGGCGCGGGTGGCTCCCTACCTTTCGGCGGTCAGATGCACCCTCGCGGTCGCGCGGACGCGGAGGGCGAGGGCGCGGAGGGCGTGGGTGCGGGCGGCGCGGAGGGCGAGGGCGCGGAGGGCGAGGGCGCGCGGGTCTCGCGGGCGCACCAGACGGCGTTCCTGCCGGGCGGCCTGATCGCCACGACCGACATGGGTCTGGACCTGGTGCGGTTCTGGCGCGCCGCTGCCGGGGGGCTGCGCGCGGTCGGTCAGGTCGTGCTGCCGAAGGGCTGCGGCCCACGGCACATGCGGTGGCATCCCAGCGGGCACCTGTACGTGATCACCGAGCTGTCGCATGAGGTGTTCGCGCTCGCCCCCGATGCGTCCGGAGCGTGGCGGGTCGTCGCGGGAACCCCGATCGCGTCGGGACTGCTGGACGACGACACGGCCGCCGAGCTCGCGGCATCCCGTGACGGCGAGTTCCTTTATGCGGGCGTACGCGGCTCGAACACGATCGCGACGCTGCGAGTGCGCGGCGACGGCTCCGAGCTGCAGCCGGTCGCGCTGTCCGACTCGGGCGTGGCGTGGCCGCGTCATCACGTCGTCATCCGCGACACCCTACTGGTGGCGGGCCAGCTCGGTGACGAAGTGGCCTCGCTCGCGCTGGATCTGCGCACGGGGGTGCCGGGGCGGGTCCGGCATCGCACCACCGTGCCGTCGCCCACCTGCCTGCTCCCCGCGCGCTGAGGCCCCGCCGTTCAGCCGCGGCGCCTCGCCGAGGGATGTCGCGGGCTACCGGCCCGCAGGATCGAACTGCGCGAGCGCTGTCGAGTAGCGATCGCCGTCGTCGCGTGTCTCGGTGGTGACCAGCAGCGCGTGCGCGCCGATCGTGCGCGTGAACGTGCCACAGCAGGGGAGGACGACGACGCGGGTGAGCCCCGCCCGCCATGCCGGCACGAGCGCGTCGAGGCACGCGCGTTCGCGGTCCACGGCGCGCTGGCGGTGTCCAGCGACGACGCCCTCGATGTGACGGCTGTTCCAGCGGTGGAACCCGTCACCGAGCGTCTCGAAGCCGAAACGCTCGCTCCACGTCGGGCCGACGAGCTGTGCGAGAATCTCGCGGCGTTCATCGGACCCCGGGGGAGTGGTCTGCAGCCGCTGGATCAGGGTGCGGTCGACGTCGTTCGCAGCGTGCGTGAGCGCTTCCGTCCACAGTGCCGCCCACTCCGTCGCCCACGTGGCGGTGTCATGGTCACCGGCCGCGAACTGCGGAGTGTCGGTCAGCGGCGGGGGCGCGTCGTCGAGCTCCACAGCGAGTCGCCATGCCTCGCGCACCCACAACAGCTCCAGGAGCGCCTCGGGGCTGTCCTCGATCGTGATGGTCATGTCGTGCGGCCACGGATTCCCGGGAATGGGGTGGAACGAGCGCATCCCGTCACCGTACCGCGGGTCACAGACGCGACGCGTCGGCCGTCCGCTCGGCCTGTGCGCGCACCCGGCCCAGCTCGGCCTCCAGAAGATAGGCGTCCGGATCGTATGCCGTCGTCGGCATGTCGAACACCTGTGCTCCCGCGAGGGCGTCGGCCGACGACGGCCAGGCGGCGTCGCCCGCCTTGATGAATCGCACCCACGAGTCGTGCACCGCGCGCGCGAGCTCGGCGTCGGCGGGAGCCCCGAGCAGGGCCTGCACACCCTCGGCGTCGCCGAGGTCCCAGGCGAACGGCAGATCGAAGCAATGGCCGGCGATGCCGACGCTCGGTGCGTGGTAACGGAAGTCGTATGCCCAGGTGCGCGTGCCGGCGCCTGCGGCGCGGCGCGCCTCGGCCAGCGACGGCACCAGGGCACGGAAGCCGCCGACGGTCTGCAGCTGGCCAAAGATGCGCTCGTCGCCGATGCGATCGATCTCGGTCCAGAACGCCGTGCGGGCGGCCTCGTCGATGCCGGCGCCCCGCAGCGCCGCCTCCACGTCCTCGCGCGGCGGCGCGTCGGGCCCCCGCACCACCGCGAACTCGTTCGCGGTGGTGCCCAGCAGCAGCGGCGTGTCCCGATGGATGCCGCCGGCCAGCCGGTCGAGGAGATCGAGCACCAACTCCCCATCGACGAACGGACCGATCGGCGGTGAGAGCACAGCGCCCGGACCGATCAGTCGCTCGACGAGCTGGGTGGGGGAGGCCGGTGACGGGTCGGGAGCGAGGATGACCGCACGCTCGGCATCCAGCAGCGCATCCTCCGTCAGCGCTCGCCACGCACGCATCGTCGCCGGGCCCTTGATGCCTGCCGCGTGCGCGATGCGTGCGGAGAGCTCTCGCGCGTCATCGGTCGTACGCCGGGTCAGCACGCCCGAGGCGCTGATCGCCTGGTGGAAGAGCCCGTCGGCGGCCGGCGAGGCCATCAGGGTCAGGACGCTCCCGGCGCCCGCGGACTGCCCGGCGATCGTCACACGACCGGGATCTCCGCCGAACGCGGCGATGTTCTCGCGCACCCACTCCAGCGCCGCGATCTGGTCGAGGATGCCGCGGTTCGCGGGAGCCTGGTCGATCCAGCCGAAGCCGTCGAAGCCCAGCCGGTACGACACGGTCACCGTGACGACTCCGTCCCGGTTGAACGCCGCGCCGTCATACCAGGGACTCGCCGGCGATCCGGCGAAGTAGCCGCCGCCGTGGATCCACACGAGCACCGGCAGCGCGGCATCCGTCGCCGGGGCAGGCGTGAACACGTTGACGTTGAGGGTCGCGTCGCCGGGGATCGACGGCTCGGGGATGGCGGTCACCTCGCCGAACGGGCGGCGTTGCGGGGTCGGTCCGTATGTGGTGGCCGCACGGATTCCCGTCCAGGGCTCCGCGGGTACCGGGGCGGCCAAGCGCAGGTCGCCCACCGGCGGCGCGGCGAAGGGGATGCCGAGGAAGGCGGCCGAGGCGCCTCGCCAGAGTCCTCGGACCTGGCCGTTCGCCGTGGTGACGATGGGGGATTCGGGCATCAGCGCACCTTCTTGATCGGGAACACGAGAAACGACGAGAACACGACGGCGATGATCGCGAACACGAAGATCGAGCCGTAGTTGCCGGCGAAGATCCCCAGCAGCACCGCGGCGATCACCGGGGTCAGCGTCTGCGGGATGTTCGAGGCGACGTTGAGGATGCCGAGGTCCTTGCCGATGTCGCCAGTCGAGGGCAGCACGTCGATCATGAGCGCGAGGTCCACCGACATGTACGCACCGTAGCCGATGCCCACCAGCACCGCGTACACGATCATCGCACTGGCGGTGGGGCTGACCAGCGGCACGGCCACACCGATCGCCATCAGCAGCGATGCGCCGAACACGAAGATCTTCCGTCTGCGCAGCACGTCGGACAGCCGGCCGAAGATCAACGTTCCGACGATCGTGGTGCCGGCGGTGATCATCGACATCCGCCCGTACAGGATGCCGGCGTCGGCCACCGGCAGATGGATGTAGTCGGTGAGGATGTAGAGCCCGTAATTCTGGATCGCCTGGTAGCCGAGCACCATGAAGAACCGCCCGGCGAACGCCCACGCGTAGTCGGGGTGCTTGCGTGGATTCACCCAGAACCCGCGCACGAACCGACCCCACTGGAACCGGGGCACCTCGAGGTCCTTCGATGACCGGTCGGGGTTTACCAGCACGAACAGGATCGACATGATGATCACGGCGATGCCGAAGATCGTGTACGAGAGCCCGATCCGGGTGATCAGGGCTCCCGCGAGGGTGATGCCCACCGCTGCGCCGATGGAGATGCCGACCCCGACGAACGCCGACCCGAATCCGCGCCGGCTCATCTCGACGCGATCGGCGATGATCGCCGTGGTCGGCCCCTGCAACGCGTTCAGGAGCATCTGGCCGAGAACCCAGAGGAACGCGAGCACGGGGATGACGTTCGCGAACTGCAGGGCGATCACCAACAGGCCACCGCCGACCCCGCCGATGACGATCCATGGCGAACGCCGCCCGAATCGAGACCGGGTGCGATCCGAGAACGCGCCCACGAGCGGCTGGACGAACAGCGTCGCGAACGCCGAGATCGCGGTGACCAGTGCGAAGTTGTTGACCTTGTTCGCGTCGTCGATGAGCGCCACCTGCTGGGGGAGCAGCACGGCGATGACGCCGGCGTAGACCATGAACAGGATCAGGTTGTTCACGAGCATCGAGCCGAACAGCACAGATCGCCGCGCGGTCGACAGCGGCTCCGGTGCGATGGCGACGTCGTCGGTGGTGGACATGAGCTCCTCCTTGAGCGTGATGGACGGCGGGCGGGCCGCGACGGGCGGGTGCGCCGCGCGCGATGGGATGAGTGAACCACAGCATCCGATTTAATGCAAGGCTTGAATTAAAGACCGATGATACGCGGGGAGCATGGCAGGATGTGAACGTGGCGGGACACAAGCGGGCAGCGCTGGCAAGCGAGGACATCCGCGATCACAACCTCGGGATCGTCCTTGCCACGCTCGATCGCGGCGGGGCTGCGGCCCGCGCCGAGCTCGCCTCCGCCACGGGGATGGCGCGCAGTGCGCTGTCCAACCTGTCCACTGTGCTGCTGGAGCACGCTCTGGTCCGTGCCTCCGCCGAGCGGGCCGACCGGGGCCTCGGCCGGCCGCTGGAGCGGTTGGAGATCGATGGTGCGCACATCGTGCTCGCCGGCGTCTATCTGCAGGTGGACGCCATCGTGACCCTCGCGGTCGACCTGGCCGGTCGCGTTCGCTACGAGGAGCGGGTCGACGCGCCCACGCCTCCCGGTGATCCGACGCCGGTCGTCGAGCAGCTGGCCGGCGCCGTCACCCGCTGTCGCACCGCGCTGGCCGCGGAGGGCGTCGCCGTCCGCAGCCTGGACCTGGTCGTTGCCGGCGTCGTGCCGCGGGGGTCCGACATCGTGCAGTACGCCCTCGACTTCGGCTGGATGGGGGTTGCGCTGCGGAGCCTGGTCCAAGAACGGGTCGAGCCGTTCCCCGACGGCATCCGCCTCGCGGGCGACACGCAGTATGCGGCGTTCGCCGAGTTCACCGCGCTGAAGGCGCAGGATGCCGCCGCCGACCTGGAGAGCATCGTCTACATTCGCTCGGCCACCGGCATCGGCGGCGCCGTCATCGCGGACGGCAAGATCTTCGGCGGGGCAAACGGCACCGTCTTCACGCCGGGGCACACGATCGTGGATCCGCACGGTGCACTGTGCGAGTGCGGGCGACGCGGGTGCCTGGTGACCGTGGCCGATCCGGAGCTGATCGTGGACCACGCGGGTCTGCACGACCTGCGGCGGGCGGCGGGGCTTCCCGCTGCTCTCGCCGAGTTCATCGCGCGAGTGCGCGCGGGCGACGCGCACGCCTCGGCGGCCCTCGAGGACGCGCTGCTGTGGATCCGGATGATCGTCGACAACGCGATCATGATGTACGCGCCGCAGGCGGTGGTGCTCGGCGGCTACCTCGCCGAGGTGTGCGATCGCATCCGCGGGCTGCACGGGACGACCCTCGACGTCTTGGGGGTGGGAGGCCTGCGCGGCCAGCAGGCCATCGTCCCCGCGCGGCTCGGCGATTCCGCGCCCCTGCAAGGAGCGCTCACGCTACGGCGCCGTGCGCTGCTGGCGGCTCCCGGTCGCAGCGGGCTGCTGGGCTGACCGGGCTGGGCGACTGCTGGGCTGACCGGGCCGCGCGGATCGGCGGCGGCTGGTCATGTCGTGTCGAGGATCTGCACGGCGGTCTCGGGATCGGTGACCAGGTGCGTGACCAGTCCCGCCGCCAGCACCGCCCGGGTGGCCTCGGCCTTCTGTCTGCCGGCGACCACGAACAGGCGGACCGGGATCTCGCGGAACTCGTCGAACGGTATCCCGGTCGAGCGGTCGTTGAGCGAGATGCCGTCGGTGCTGCCGTCGCGGCGGAAGAACACCGAGGCCAGATTCCCCACGACCTGCTGGTCGCGCAGCTCCAGGGTGTCCTCCTGGCTGAGCAGTCCGGACTGATACAGGCGGCTGGGCCTGCCTGACCCCGACGTGCCCACCGAGGTGACGATCAGGCCGACCGAGCGACGAATCGCCAGAGCATCCTTGATGCTGCGTTCCCTCCACATCGCCTCGCGGGTGGCGGCCGAGTCGAACAGGGTCGGCAGCGGCAGCAGGTGGACCGGGGCGTCGAAGGCGTCGCCGAAGCGGTCGAGCACCCGCGACGCGTAGTTCACCCCAATGGCCTCGACGTTCGCCGAGCCGTGCACCTGCACGATGCGTACGCCGTCGACGTGGTTCTTCTGCAACTGCAGCGAGACGGCCTCCACCGTGCTTCCCCACGTGACCCCGAGTGAGGTGCCGGGCTCGACCAGGGCGGAGAGCCACAGTGCGGCCTCGCGCCCGATCGCGACGCGCCGCAGCGGCTCGCCGACATCGGCCGCGATCCGCGGGATCAGCGACTCGACGCCGTATCGTTCGTGCAGGGCTCGGCGCAGCGGCCCGACGTCGTCGCGCGTGTGGTGCACCACGAACTCGATGACGCCCTCGTCGCGCGCCTGCTGCAGCAGCCGGGAGATCGTCGACCGCGACATCCCGGTGTCCTGTGCGATCGCCTCGATCTTCTGCTGGCCGATCCAGTACCGCTCGGCGACATCGACCAGACGCCTACGGTCGGTGCGGCGACGCGACGGCACCCGTCCGGCACCCGATCGCTGCGCATTTTCCCTCCGTTGTCCGCCGTTTGTGGGCTGGTCAAGCAGCCTCGTTCGGCAAATTCCTGCCCGAGTTGGCACATTTTCTCATCTTTTCCCCGCGATCGGCCACCTTGGTGTCCACTATCAGGGAGAACGACCAACCGCCGAGGATGCCGCATCCCCGGCCCCATGAGCAGAGAGGTGGTGGCGCACTCGTGAGACTCGGCATCGTTGCAGACGACCTGACCGGCGCCACCACCACCGGTGCGTTACTTGCCCATTCCGGCGACCGGCCGACGGTGCTCTTCGAGCAGACCGAGCTGTCTTCGCATGTCGCCGGTGCGGGCGAGACGATCATCCTCACGACCGGCTCCCGTGCGATGGAGGCGGAGGTGGCGTTCTGGCGTGTGCACCGGGCGACCCAGTCGCTGCGCGCCGCCGGAGTCGAGCTGTTCTCCAAGCGCATCGACACCACCTGCCGGGGCAACATCGGTCCTGAGGTGGAGGGGATGCTCACCGCACTCGGCGAGGACCGAGTCGCCGTGATCGTCCCCGCGATGTCGGCGTCGCGACGGATCGTCGTCGACGGCTACTCCCTCATCGACTCCCAGCTGCTCGCGGAGACGGATGCCGCGAAGGACGTGCGCACGCCGGTCACGGAATCGCACCTGCCCACGCTCCTGCGCCGACAGTTCTCACGGTCCATCGAGCACGTCGCCCTTGCCACCGTCCTCGCGGGGCCCGCCGCGATCGCCGCGCGCCTGACCG
>CALKHM010000012.1 GCA_937988695.1 uncultured Microbacterium sp.
CGCCGAGATGCAGGTGCTCGCACGGCAGCACCCGGGAGCGACATGGTGACCCAGATCGACCCCCGGTCGCCTCGCGAGCGCAGCGCGTCGAAACGACGCGCGCACGGACGGCGGCCGGATGCCACCGCACGCGCCTGGGCCGCGGCATCCGCTGTCTGCGACCCCGAGATCCCGGTGCTCACAATCGCCGACCTCGGCGTGCTGCGCGACGTGCGCACCGACGGCGGCCGGGTCATCGTCACGATCACCCCCACATATTCGGGGTGCCCGGCGATGGACGCGATCCGCGACGATGTCGTGCTCGCGCTGACCGCCGCGGGCTTGGCCGATGTCGAGGTGCGCACGGTGCTGGCGCCGGCATGGACCACCGACTGGATGTCCGACGCCGGCAAGCGCAAGCTCGAGGCGTTCGGCATCGCGCCGCCCACCGGGCGCCGGCCCGCCGGGGCGGTCCCGGTCGCGATCGGCGTGCGCTGCCCGAACTGCGGGTCGCTGCGCACGCGCGAGCTGTCGCACTTCGGCTCCACGTCGTGCAAGGCGCTGTACGAGTGCCGTGCCTGCCTCGAGCCCTTCGATCACTTCAAGGTGCACTGATGACGGATGCCGCAGCCGCCCAACGCGTCGCCGACGCGTTCCTGGCCGGAGCCGTCGGCGGGCAACGCCGTCACGCCGCCCGCTTCCACACCCTCGCCGTGGCCGAGGTGCGCGCCCTCACCGACGACGCCGTCGAGGTCACCTTCGCGGTGCCCGACCGGCTGCGCGATCAGTACGACTACCTCGCCGGTCAGCACGTCGCCCTGCGGGCGCACCTGAACGGCCAGGAGCTGCGCCGTTCGTACTCGCTGTGCCGACCGCCGTCGGACGGGTCGCTCAGCGTGGCCATCAAGCGTGACATCGGCGGCCTCTTCTCGACCTGGGCGCAGACCGAGCTGCACCCCGGCGACACCCTCGAGGTCATGAGCCCGCAGGGCACCTTCACATCACGCCTGGACGATCTGGACGGCAGGCACCTGGCCGGCATCGCCGCCGGCAGCGGGATCACGCCGCTGATGGCGCTGGCCACGGCGGCGCTGTCCCGGTCCACGACATCCCGTTTCACGCTCGTCTACACGAACCGGTCGCGCTCGGACGTCATGTTCCTCGACGACCTCGCCGACCTGAAGGACCGCTACCCGTCACGACTGGCCCTGCACCATGTGCTCTCCCGCGAGCAGCGCGCGGCGCCGCTGCTTTCCGGGCGCATCGACGAGCCCAAGCTGCGGCGCATCCTCGACGCCCTGGTCCGTCCCGAGACCGTGGACGAGTGGTTCCTGTGCGGGCCGTTCGAGCTCGTGCAGCTGTGCCGCGACGTGCTCGTCGACATGGGTGTGGACCGCGGCCACATCCGGCACGAGCTGTTCACCACGGGCGAGCCGGGGCAGGCCGCGCCCAACGCCCCGCGCCCGGTGCAGATCGGCCGCGACGAGCCCGTGCACACGGTGCGTTTCACGCTGGAAGGCCAGTCCGCGTCGGTGGACAGCCCCGACAGCGCACACGAGACGATCCTGAACGCCGCGCTGCGTGTGCGGGCGGACGTCCCCTTCGCGTGTGCGGGCGGAGTGTGCGGCACGTGCCGTGCCCGGCTCGTGGCCGGCGACGTGCGCATGACCGAGAACTACGCGCTTGAGCCCGAGGAGCTCGAGCGCGGCTACATCCTGACCTGTCAGTCCCATCCGACGACGCCCGAGGTGGTCGTCGACTACGACGTGTGAGGAGGCCCCGTGATCGAGGTGACCTGCGCCGGCGACGTCGCCGAGATCGTCCTGAACGCCCCCGAGAAGCGCAACGCGCTGGACGAGGACGCGCTGCGCGAGCTGGATGCCGCCTATGCCGCCGCCGAGCAGGCGAGGGTGCGTGCGGTGCTCCTGCGCGGACAGGGGCCGGCGTTCTGCGCCGGGCGCGACATCGCCGGCGTCGATCCCGCCGGCGACGACGTGCCCGGCTACCTGGAAGGACTGCTCACGCCGCTGCTGCGGCGGATGGCGTCGTTCCCGGCACCCACGTTCGCCGCCGCGCACGGCGCGTGCCTGGGAGTCGGGCTCGGGCTGCTCATCGCGACCGACGTGGTGTACGTCGCCGACACGGCGAAGATCGGGTCGCCGTTCGCCGCGCTGGGCGCGATCCTGGACTCCGGGGGACATGCGCTGTTCACCGATCGGCTCGGGCCGCACAAGACGCTGGACCTCATCTACACCGGGCGGCTGATGACAGGTGCCGAGGCTGTCGCGTCCGGGCTCTTCTCGCGGGTCTTCCCGGCAGACGAGGTGCAGGATGCGGCATCGGCCGCCGCGCACCAGGCAGCAGCCGGGGCCACCGCCGCGTTCCGCGCGAGCAAGCAGCTGGTGGCCCGGCTGCGCGACGAGCGGCTGAGCCTGTGGGACACCCTGGCCGCGGAGACAGCCGCGCAGACGGCGCTGTCAGGCACCGACGACTACCGCGAAGGCTTCGCGGCCTTTCAGCACAAGCGCCGGCCGGTCTTCCACGGACACTGACGGTTCGCGCACAGCGGACAGCGGAGATCTGTCGGAGTGAGTGCTCACTCACTACACTCGGGACGGTGCCCACCACAACGACCCGTGCTGAGCCGATGGCTCCGGACAAGCGCCGCGCGATGATCGCCGAGCAGGCGGTGCCGCTGTTCCTCGAGCACGGCGCCGCGCTGACCACCCGTCAGCTGGCTGAGCACCTCGGACTCGCCGAGGGGACCATCTTCCGCGCGTTCGGCGACAAGGACTCGCTCATCCGCGCTGCCGTCGAGGCGTTCTTCGCGCAGGGGCGCGCGCGGATGACCGAGGGGCTCGTCGATCCCGCGCTGCCGCTGGATGAGAAGGTCGCGGCCCTCGTCACCGGCATGCGCACCTGGACGAGCTCGATGATGAGGATGCTGTCGCTGGTGGACCGCGAGGACATCCCGCACTTCCTGTCCGGTCCGCGCGACGGCACCTATCGCGCGGCCATCGCCGCGGTGTTCGCCCCCGACGCCGCCGAGCTCGCGCTGCCGCTCGAGCGACTCGGATCGATCATGCGGATCGCCGGGATCGCCGCCAACGCCGCCCGGGTCGACGAGCAGGCCGGGCTCACCGACGACGAGCTCGTCCACTTCATCCTCTACGGCATCGCGGGCGTCCCCCGCGGAAAGGACTGATCGTGCTGGGGAGACTTCTCATCCGGTATCTGCGGCCGGGGTGGCCGCTGATCGTCGGCGTCCTGGTGTTCCAGGTCGCCCAGTCGCTCGCGTCGCTGTGGCTGCCCACGCTGCAGGCCGACATCATCGACGACGGCGTGCTGAAGGGCGACATCGGCTTCATCTGGCGTACCGGCGCCATCATGCTGGCCATCAGCTTCGCGCAGATCCTCTGCTCGATCGCGGCGGTGTACTTCGGGTCGCGACTGGCCATGGGGGCCGGCCGCGACATGCGCGGCGACCTGTTCCACCGCGTCGTCGCGTTCTCGCAGCGCGAGGTGGGGCAGTTCGGCGCCCCGTCGCTGATCACCCGCAACACGAACGACGTGCAGCAGGTGCAGATGCTCGTGCAGATGTCGGCGACGCTGATGGTCTCCGCGCCGATCCTCGCGATCGGCGGCGTGATCTTCGCCATCCGGCAGGACGTCGGGCTGTCCTGGCTGATGGCGGTCTCGGTCCCGGTGCTGCTGATCATCGTCTCGTTGATCGTCGTACGGATGGTGCCGGCGTTCCGTGCCATGCAGCGCCGCATCGACCGGGTCAACCAGATCATGCGCGAGCAGCTGACCGGCATCCGGGTCGTGCGCGCGTTCGTGCGCGAGACGCAGGAGCGCGACCGCTTCGAAGGCGCCAGCGCCGACGTGATGGAATCGGGCGTGCGCGCCGGCAACCTCATGGCGATCATGTTCCCCGCGGTCATGCTGGTGCTCAACGTCACCAGCGCCGCCGTCATCTGGTTCGGGGCATCCCAGGTGCAAGACGGCGATGCGCAGATCGGCACGCTGTTCGCGTTCCTGACCTACATGATGCAGATCCTCATGGGCGTCATGATGGCGACGTTCATGTTCGTGATGATCCCGCGCGCCGCGGTGTGCGCGAACCGGATCGGCGCCGTGCTGGAGACCGAGCCGAGCGTGGTCGCTCCGACCCGGCCCGTCGACGCGCCCGCACCGGCTGGACGCGTGGTGTTCGAACACGTCGACTTCGCCTACCCGGGCGCCGACGAGGCGGTGCTGCACGACATCACGTTCACCGTCGAGCCGGGCACCACCACGGCGATCATCGGCTCCACGGGGTCGGGCAAGACCACCCTGGTGGGGCTCGTGCCGCGGCTGTTCGACGTCACCGCCGGGAGCGTGTCGGTGGACGGCGTCGACGTGCGCGAGTACGACCCCGACGAGCTGTGGACGCGCATCGGACTCGTGCAGCAGCGCGCGTTCCTGTTCTCGGGCACGATCGCCTCGAACCTGCGCTACGGGGACGAGGCGGCCACCGACGACGACCTGTGGGACGCGCTGGAGATCGCGCAGGCCAAGGACTTCGTGCAGGAGATGCCCGAACAGCTCGCCGCGCCCATCGCCCAGGGCGGCACGAACGTGTCCGGCGGCCAGCGCCAGCGTCTGTCGATCGCCCGGGCGCTCGTGCACCACCCCGAGGTGTTCATCTTCGACGACTCGTTCTCGGCGCTCGACCTGCGCACCGACGCGGCGCTGCGCCGCGCCCTGGACGCGCGTCTTCCCGACGCCACCCGGATCGTGGTCGCCCAGCGCGTCTCGACGATCCAGCACGCCGACCAGATCATCGTGCTCGAGCACGGCCGCATCGTGGGCATCGGCACGCACGACCAGCTCGTCGAGTCGAACGAGACCTATCGCGAGATCGTCGATTCCCAGCTCTCTGCGCAGGAGGCGGCATGAGCAACGCACAGCAGCAGCAGCAGCGACGTCCCATGGGCGGCGGACGCGGACCGTTCGGCGGGGCCGGCGCACCCGCGCAGAAGGCGCAGAACTTCGGGCCCAGCGCGAAACGCCTGCTGGGGATGCTGCGCCCGGATGCGCTGTGGATCGCCGTCGTGGTGCTGTTCGGCGTGGTCAGCGTCGCGCTGAGCGTCGTGGGCCCGAAGCTGCTCGGTCAGGCCACGAACGTCGTGGTGGCCGGCTTCGTGTCGCTGCAGTTCAAGAACCTGCCGCCGGGCGTCACCGGCGACCAGGTCATCGCCCAGCTGGAGAAGTCCGGCCAGGGGCAGGTCGCCGACATGCTGCGCACCGTCGAGTTCACGCCCGGGGCCGGCATCGACTTCGGCCGCCTCGCCTGGCTCATCGGCACGGTGCTCACGATCTACGCGGTCTCCGCCGTGTTCATGTGGCTGCAGGGCCGCATCCTGAACATCGTCGTGCAGCGGGCCATGCACCGTCTGCGCATGAAGGTGGAAGACAAGCTGCACACCCTGCCGCTGTCGTACTACGACCGGATGCAGCGCGGCGAGCTGCTCAGCCGGGTGACCAACGACATCGACAACATCGGTCAGACACTGCAGCAGAGCATGTCGCAGGTGGTCATCTCCCTGCTGACGGTACTGGGCGTGCTCATCATGATGTTCACGATC
>CALKHM010000013.1 GCA_937988695.1 uncultured Microbacterium sp.
CGTCGCGGTCTGCCAGTTCGCCCCGACCGCCGACGCCGATGCGAACCTCGCCGAGATTGCGCGGCTGACCGGCCTGGCCGTTGCCCGAGGTGCTCGGGTGGCCGTCTTCCCGGAATACTCCAGTGCATTCATCGACCCGTTCGACGAATCCCTGGTCTCGCACGCCCAGCCCCTCGACGGCGCGTTCACGTCGGCGCTGTCCGCTCTGGCCCGCACACACGGCATCCTCATCGTGGCGGGACTGCTCGAACGGGGCGATGATTCCTCGCACGTGCGCAACACCGTGGTCGCCGTCGACCGCGACGGCGTCGTGGCCGCGTATCGCAAGCTGCACCTGTACGACGCGTTCGGTCAACGGGAGTCGGACTGGATCCAGGCCGGCGAGATCACCGAGCCCGAGACGTTCACGGTCGACGGGCTGCGATTCGGGCTGCAGACCTGTTACGACCTGCGCTTTCCCGAGGTCACCCGTCGCATCGTCGACGCCGGCGCCGATGTCGTGCTGGTGCCGGCCGAGTGGGTGCGCGGGCCGTTGAAGGAGCACCACTGGCGAACGCTGTTGCAGGCTCGCGCGATCGAGAACACGGTGTACGTGGCCAGCGCCGATCATCCGCCTCCGCTGGGCGTGGGGGCCTCGCTGATCGTCGATCCGCAGGGCGTGGCGGTGGCCGCCGTGGGCACGGTCACCGACGTCGCCGTGGCGCACCTCGACCCGGCGGCGCTGGAGCGGGTGCGACGGGTGAACCCGGCGCTCGGACTGCGGCGGTTCCGCGTCGTCCCGCGCGACTGAGTCAGCCGCGCACGCGGAGCCGGCGGGCGGCCTCCTCGATCACTCCGACCCGCTTGCACGCGGCGAAGCGGACGAGCGTCGCGTAGTCGGCGCGATGCGCGGCAGTGACGAACGCGGTGAGGGGGATGGCCACGACCCCCGCGCGCGCGGGCAGCGCGCGGCAGAAGTCGCCGGCATCCACCGCCCCGAGCGGTGCGGCATCCGCCACCGTGAAATACGATCCGTGGGGCTCAGAGACCGCGAACCCGGCGGCGACCAGGCCGGCGCCCAGCAGGTCGCGCTTGGCGCGCAGCTCGTCGGCGATCCCGGTGAAGAAGGTGTCCGGAAGGCGCAGCCCGGCGGCGATGGCGGGCTGGAACGGACCGCCGTTAACGTACGTCAGGAACTGCTTCACGGCCAGGGCCGCGTCCACGAGCGGTGCCGGTCCGGACATCCACCCGATCTTCCACCCCGTCGTCGAGAACGTCTTGCCCCCCGAGGAGATCGACACGGTGCGCTCCCATGCGCCCGGCAGGGTGGCGATCGGCACGTGCGCGCCGTCGAAGATCAGATGCTCGTACACCTCGTCGGTGACGATGATCGCATCGTGGCGATGTGCGAGGGCCACGATCTCGTCACGCACCTGCGCATCGAAGACCGTGCCGGTGGGGTTGTGTGGATCGTTGACGAGGATGACGCGCGTGCGGTCGGTCACCGCCGCGCGCAGCGCGTCGAGATCCGGCTGGAAATCCGGCCAGCGCAACGGCACCGGCACAAGCGTGGCCCCCGCCAGCGCGACGCAGGCGGCGTACGAGTCGTAGTACGGCTCGAAGACGACGACCTCGTCGCCCGCCCCGTCCACCAGGGCAAGCAGCGCCGCCGCGATCGCCTCGGTGGCGCCGGCGGTGACCACGACATCGCGGTCGGGATCCAGTTGCAGGCCGTAGAAGCGCTGCTGGTGCTCGGCGATCGCCTCGCGCAGCTCGGGGATTCCCCGACCGGGCGGATACTGGTTGGCGCCGTTCGCGATCGCGGCGCGGGCGGCCTCCAAGACCGGGGCCGGGCCGTCCTCGTCGGGAAAGCCCTGCCCGAGGTTGATGGCGCCGGTCCGTGCGGCCAAAGCGCTCATCTCCGCGAAGATGGTGGGGGCGCTGCGTCCGTCCGGCCCGAGCAGTCCTGCCCCTGCGGCCACGCGTCGCCACGCGCCTGATATGTCTCGCACAGCACACACGCTACTCGCATAGAGTCACCGGAGTTCCGCCATACCGAACACACAGAATCGACCGGCATGCTGGCACATGTCAGCCAGAAGGAGCACCCATGAGTGAGAACCAGGACAACCGTCCCGAGGAGAACTCCGCATCGTCCATCCCCCCGGTGCCGCCGCTGCCCTCGCAGGCCGCCGGGTCGCCCGCGACGCCGGCCGGAGACGTCCGTCCCGCGGCGTCGATGGGCCCGAGCTACCCGCAGTATCCGGCGCCGGCCGATGCGGCCGCGCACACGTCTCCGACCCTGCCGTACCCCGGCCACAGCTTCGGCATCCCGCAGGGCGGGCAGACATCGCCGGTGCACACCGGCGAGAAGAAGAAGTCCGGCGCGGGCAAGGTGGTCGGCCTGCTCGTGGCCGCAGCGCTCGTCGGCGGTGCCGCCGGCATCGGCACCACATGGGCCGGTGCGAACCTGTGGGACACGAACGGCGCCTCGTCGACGTCGTCCGGCCCGCAGGTGGTCACGGTGAACAAGACCGACAGCGTGAACGCGACCACCGCCATCGCCACCAAGGTGCTGCCCAGTGTCGTCACGATCAACGTGTCGGCGGGACAGAACGGCGGAACCGGGTCGGGTGTCGTGCTCAGCAAGGACGGCTACGTCCTGACCAACACGCACGTGGTCACCCTCGACGGTGAGACCGGGTCGCCGACCATCTCGGTGACGACCTCCGACGGGCACATCTATCAGGCCAAGGTGGTCGGCACCGACCCGATCTATGACCTGGCCGTCATCAAGCTCGAGGGCGCGAGCGGCCTCACGCCCATCACCTGGGGCGACTCGTCGACGCTGAACGTCGGCGACCAGACCGTGGCGATCGGTGCGCCGCTGGGATTGTCGAACACCGTCACGACCGGCATCGTCAGCGCCTTGAACCGCTCGATCGAGATCGCCTCGTCGGCGGCGCCTGGCAACGGCCAGGGAGACGGCGGCAACGGCAACGGCAACGAGGGCGGCAACCCGTTCTTCTTCGACTTCGGGCAGGGCCAGTCGCAGCAGCAGCAGACCGACACGTCGATCAAGATCGCCGTCATCCAGACCGACGCGCCGATCAATCCCGGCAACTCCGGCGGTCCGCTCGTGGACGGCGAGGGCAAGCTGGTGGGCATCAACGTGGCGATCGCGTCGGCCAGCAGCACGTCGTCGTCGGGCCAGAGCGGCTCGATCGGTGTCGGCTTCTCGATCCCGTCGGACATCGCACACCGCATCGCCGACGATCTGATGACGGACGGCAAGACCACGCACGGCCTGCTCGGAGCGAGCGTGCGCGACGCCTCCAGCGTGCAGGGCGCCAGCATCACCGGCGCATACGTCGTCGACGTCACGAGCGGCGGCGGCGCGGCGGCCGGCGGACTGCAGGCGGGTGACATCGTGACGAAGTTCAACAACGTGCCGATCACCGGCGCCGTCGACCTCACCGCGCAGGTGCGGGCGCTGGCCAGCGGCACCAAGGCCGAGGTCGCCTATGTGCGCGACGGGCGCACCCAGACCACCGAGGTCACCGTGGGCACGCTCAAGTAGCGACGCATCGGAACAGACGCCACCCCGCGATAGGCTCGCGGGGTGGCGTCTTTCTCGTTCGGTGCGGGGAATGCGGCCAAGCTCCTGCGGATCCCCCTCTATGTCGCGGGACGGCTCGCGACCCTGCTGATCCCGCGGTCGGCGGACGAATGGGTGTACGGCTGTGGAGCGGGTATCGGCGACGGCGCGCTCGCGCTGTGGAACGAGGCCTCTGCGCAGCATCCCTCGGTCTGGCTCGTCGGCTCCGAGCGGGAACGACGCGACGCGGCGGCGCTGGGCATCCCCACCGTTCCGGCATACTCCGTACGAGGATTCTGGCGCACCGCCCGCGCCCGCGTGGCCGTCGTCACGCACGGGTTCGGCGATGTCAACCGGTACGCGATCGACGGCGCGTTCATCGTGCAGCTGTGGCACGGGATCCCGCTCAAACGCATCGGCATCGACTCGCCGGAGACCGTCGAGCTGCCCGCGGCAATGCGCAGGATGCCGTGGGCCGGGGTGCTGCGGGCGGTGCTGGCCGCGCTCTACCGCCGCACCACCCGCCGGATATCCCTGATCCCTGCGGCGTCGCACCTGGTGCGGGGCCGCCTGGAGTCTGCGTTCTCGCTGTCCGATCATCGGGTCCCGGTCACCGGAGAGCCCCGCGTCGACGTGCTCTCGCGAGGGGATGCGGCGACTCGGCGTGCGAGGGCCCGTCAGCGCATCGCAGAGCTCACAGGTGACGTCGGTGCGTCGCGGCTCGTGCTGTACGCGCCGACCTGGCGTGACGGCGCCGCCGATCCGGCGATCCCCGATGCCGATGACTGGGCGCGGATCGTCCGGATGCTCGCGGCGCGCGACGCGGTGCTGCTCGTGCGCTCGCACCCGCTGGGTGCGGGCCGGTACGCGCCGCCGGGCGATGACCGGCGGGTGCGGATGCTGGGCAGTGAGCTCGTCGCCGACGTCACACCGCTGCTGCCGGGCCTTGACGCGATGATCACGGACTACTCGTCGCTGGCCTTCGACGCCTCGCTCGCGCCGTTGCCGGTGGTGTTCTTCGCGCCCGACCTCGACGACTACGTCGCGCGCCGCGGGATGTACGGCACCTACGCCGATGTCGCAGGCGGCGAGTGGGCCACGGACTGGGCCGCGGCGGTGGCCCAGGTGGATGCCGTGCTCGGGGATGAGGACACGCGGCGGCACCTGCTTGCGCGTGCGGCCGAGCGCAGCAGCGCCGTGCACGCGTTCGTCGACGGTGGCAACGCGGGACGTGTGCACGCCGAGATCGTCGCGCGCACCCGCCGGGAAGGACGAGGGCGGCGATGAGCGACGCCCGCTTCGAGGCGCACCCGGTTCCCGCGCTGGTGGTCACCGGCGCGGGGCCACGGCCGCAGGCGGTCGAGCTGGTCGGTCCGCGTGCGCGGGTGGTCGCGCGCCTGGCCGGCCGGGGCAAGACGTGGCGCGCCACGCTCGTCCTGCAGGCGTCGCGCTGGGGAGGCCCGGTACTGCCGCTGCCGGGCGGCGAATACGCGCTGCACGTCGACGGCGACGACGTGCCGGCAACATCCGTGCCCGTCACGATGCTGGGGCCGCTGCGGGCCAGCCTGGAGCGGGGCATCGTACGGATCGGTCCGCCGCTGGATCCCGCCTATGAGTCCTGGGAGGGCCAGGCGGCGCTCGAGCGGCGATATGCGACGCGTCCGCAGGTGCGGCTGGAGAACGCCGTGTTCTTCGAGAGCTTCTATGGGCGCAACGTGAGCGACAACCCGCTTGCGATCGACCGTGAGCTCGTGCGCAGGGCGCCCGGAGTCACCCGCTACTGGAGTGTGGTCGACCTGTCGATCCCGGTGCCCGAGGGGGCGATCGCGGTGGTGGAGGGGAGCCCTGAGTGGTGGCGCGCACGTGGCGCCGCGCGTCTTCTCGTGGTCAACGACTGGCTGCGCCGTCGTTTCGAACGCCGGCCGGGGCAGCGGGTACTGCAGACCTGGCACGGCACGCCGCTCAAGCGCCTGGCACTGCACCGCGGGTTCGCGCCCAGACGAGCGGTGGCGGTGGTCCGCGAGGCGCGGCGCTGGAACGTGCTGCTGGCGCAGAATCCCTACGCGGCCGGCATCCTGCGCGCCGCCTATGCCTTCCTCGGGCGGCCCGTCTGGGTGGAGGGGTACCCGCGCAACGATGTGCTGGTGGCCGGCGACGGCGGGGCGACCCGGCGGCTGCTGGGCATCGGCGCGGGCGAGCGGGTGCTGCTGTACGCGCCGACCTGGCGCGACGACCGCGACGACATGGTCGACTTCCTCGACGCGCCGCGGCTGGCCGAGGACACCGGTGCCGTCGTGCTGGTGCGCGGGCACTCGCGGACGCTGCTGCCGGGCCGAGACACCGCCGGCTCCCGCGTGATCGATGTCACCGGATTCCCCGACACCGCACAGCTGATGGCGGCCGCCGATGCGCTCGTGACCGACTACTCATCGGTGATGTTCGACTTCTCGGTGACCGGGCGCGCGATGTTCTTCTTCGCACCCGATGTCGAGCACTACCGCGGACGTCTGCGCGACTTCTACTTCGATCTTCAGGAACGGGCGCCGGGCCCGCTCGTGCGCACGCAGGACGAGCTGGTCCGCGCGATCCGCGACCACGATCCCTCGACCTGGGAGGGGCGCTACGCGCAATGGCGTGCGGTCTTCAACGCCCGTGACGACGGACATGCCGCCGAGCGGGTGGTCGCCCGGATCCTCGACCAGGGGTTCGTCTCGCGCTGATCGCGGCGACGGTGACCGGAGCGGCGACGGCGACGGCGCGGACCGTCAGGGGAGCGGCGTGTTGCGCGACCCCAGACGAGAGGTGTCGACCGTGCCTCCCGCGCCGGCCAGCACGCCGGCGAGGAATCCTGCCCCCCACGCCAGGTGCATGGTCGGCAGCACCACCAGCGTCCACAGCCGATCGCGCCACCCCTGGCCGCCCTCGCGACCGGCCGAGACGACGCCCAGGAGCGCGAGGTAGGCGAGGATCGGGACGTACACGACCGACGCGAGGGCGTCGAGCTTGAGGATGCGGGCGAGTTGCAGCACACCGACGACGATGGCCAGCAGCACGGCGACGACGAGGGTCGGAGGAGCGAAGAAGCGCAGCGAGTTGCGGCGGCCGTACCGGCGCACGAGCTCACCGCGCCACGCGCCGGTCGCGTGGAACTGCCGGACCAGCCGTACCCAGCTCTCCCGCGGCCAGTACGTCACCGACAGCGCCGGGTCGAACCAGACGCGGTAGCCGGCGCGACGGATGCGCAGGTTGAGCTCCCAGTCCTCACCCCGGCGGATGGACTCGTCGAACAGCCCGACCTCTTCGAGCACCGACCGGCGCATCACCCCGAGGTATGCGGACTCGGCGATGCCTGCCCGTCCGCCGCTGTGGTAGGCGCCGCCGCCCAGTCCGACGGGGGAGTTGTATGCGCGCGCGACGGCTCGTTGGAACGGGGTGTGGCCGTCGGCCTTCATCACGCCGCCGACGTTGGCCGCACGTGTGCGCGCGAGCGTGGCCATGGCTGTCGTGACGTATCCGGGGGAGAGCTCGGAATGCGCGTCGACGCGGACGATCGTGGGATGGCGGCTGGCGCGGATCGCGAGGTTCAGGCCCTTGGGGATGTCTGCACCGGGATTGTCCACGAGCACGATGCGCGCGTCGGCGTCGGCCAGTCGACGAGCGATCTCGTCGGTGTCGTCGGTCGACGGGCCGAGGGCCAGCACGAGCTCGGACGGACCGTCGACCTGCTGCGCGAGCACCGTGCGCACGGCGCGTTCGAGATAGTCGGCCTCGTTGAGCACGGGCATCACGAAGGACACACCGGAACCTGCGGCCGGTACGGGGGCGTCGCGATGTCCGGGGGCGTCCTCCTGCACCCATCGATCATCCCATGCCTCGGGCTGGTGGCCGTCACGCCGGGACGCCGCGGGAACGACGATGCGTGGGTGCGGTGCGCACCGCGTGGCCTACCTCGTTGTAGCGCGCGAAGATCCATCGCGGCACCTTTCCGCTGGACACCAGCACCGACAGCACCTGGGCCATGCCGTGCCCCGCGTCAATCGACAGCGCTGCGTCGATGTGCGCGCCGGCTGCCGTGCTCGATCCCATCGCCCAGTGCAGCCACGCCAGCATGCACAGCAGATCGGGTCGCAGATCCAGCGGAAGGTGGGTGATGGTGTGGCGGAGGATGCCGATGGCGCGGTCGATGCGCGCCGGTCGCGGCGGGGTGTCGGACTCGCCCATGAGCAGCTCGCCCATCGGTGAGGCCACCGGGCCGCCCGCGGCCTCGAACTCGGCGCGCACGACCTCATCCATCGACAACCCGGTCTCGGCCTGCATGTCCAGCCATCGTCGGTTCTCGGCGCGGGCACGTCGACCGACGCGGCGGCCGAAGGCGATCTGCAGGGTCATCTCGTCACGATGCGTGTGTTGCTGGCCGAGGACGGCCAGTCGCGCCAGCACGCTCTGCGGGGTGTCGGCCACGTCGCGTCGCAGCAGCTCTTCGACGAAGTCGATCGGGTCGGCAAGCGCGGCGGGCACCGGCGTCCCGAACGCGTTCGGCTCGACCTTGTCGACGAGAAGCTGGTCGACGGCGAGGGTCAGCCGGATCGCGGTCTGCGGATCGGGTGTGGGCAGACCGGCATCGGCATTGTGCCCGCGCAGCGGCGCGCCTGCTCGGGCCTTGGCGGCCTCGGCGGCCATCGGGCTCTGCGCGATCTGCGCCGGTGGGTGGCCGCCGGTCGGAGCATCGCTCTCGTACCAGCTCGCCCAGCCGTCGGCTGCCACGCAGTAGGCATCCTTCACCTGGAAGCCGGCACCCTCGAAACGCTCGTCGAGCTGGGCGATGAGCGGGCGGTGACCCGCGAACGCCACCGGGAAGGCCTCGTCGGTGTAGACGGCGAACATGACGCCGTCGCACCAGTCGATGCTGCTCATCGCGCCGAGAGCGAGCGAGGACAGTCGCGCCACCGCCTGCGGATCGACGTCGGCGGGTGGCAGGTCGATGCGCATGACGCCGTGCGTGCGTCTGCCGTGGAACGGGATGACAAGGAGGCTGTCGGTGACGGTGCGTCCGACCAGGGTCGGCAGCGTCGCAAGGAAGTCGGCGCCCGTCGAGGTGCGCAGGATCGTGGGTTCGTCGTCGGTGTCCATCACCCCATGCTGGTGGCAGGACAGCGCCGTGTGCGGGGCTGATCGAGATCGGTGGACAAGTCGCGACCTGGGGAGGAGAGGACGCGACCTCACTCCTCGGCGGGCGGATCGGGCGCGTCGGCGGCGGAGGCCGTCGGCGGCTGGCCGGGGAGGAGCTCGACGGTCGACACCGAGATCGAGATCGAGGGTCCGGCGGCACCCGTCGAGATCGCGAACGGGTCGACGGGCGGCGTCTCCAGCAACTCGGCGTCACTGCGCTCGGCGAGCGGCTCAGAGGGGATCCCCGCCCACTCGAACGGTTCCTCGGGTCGGGATGCGAACAGGCCCATGGGTCCATTGTCCCCCCGCGCGCAGGCCCATGCGCCGCACACGGCGAATCGCCGGCAGAACTCCTTGTCCCAACGGGTGCCGGTGGGCGGGGCGGTGCGCGGCCGCCAGCAGATGGCCGCCCGCGACCCGAGAAGCTGTGTCGTCAGCTCGTCGGTACGTCGTCGGCGGCCGCCTCATCGACGCTCGCCGCGTCGGCGGGTGTGTCGGTGGGCTTCTCGCGGCGGGCTCCCC
>CALKHM010000014.1 GCA_937988695.1 uncultured Microbacterium sp.
GTCAGATCGCACTGCAGTATCCGCCGCTGACGCCCGCCGTATGGCGACTGCTGGGCGCGGCGAACACGCATCGCCGCTGGGATGCCGTCGTGCAGGCAGAGGCCTCCTGAGGGATGCCACGGCATATGTCCGCAGCGGCATGTATGGCGCTGCGGCCCGGCGAGCCGGGGTGGCGGTGGCCCGTGTCTGATCACGCGTGACGACGCCCCCGCGATCCGTGGATCAGCGAGGGCGCCGTCGCAGCAGAGCGGGCGGAAGGGCTACTTGAGGTAGGCGGCCAGATCCTGCTCGAGCGCGAACTTCGGCTTGGCGCCGATGATCGACGTCTTCACCTCGCCCTTCTCGAAGACCTTCATCGCCGGGATCGACGTGATCTGGTACTTCATCGCCAAGTCGGGGTTCTCGTCGACATTGAGCTTCAACACGGTGATCTTGTCGGGGTTCTCGGTCGCGATCTCGTCGAGGACGGGCGAGACCATGCGACACGGGCCGCACCACTCCGCCCAGAAATCGACGAGCACAGGGCCGTCGGCCTGCAGGACGTCCTGCTCGAATGTGGCGGACGTCGTCGCCTTCGCTGTCATGATTCTCCTTCTGTGGGAAAGCCTGTCATCCGTTCGAACAGCCGATGCGCGGGAATTGTTCCTACGCGGCCGGTGAGGGGGCGACCTCGGGCCGTCCGGAGATCTCGTCGGCGTCGACCTGCGGTGCGCCGGCTTCGCCGAGCGCCGCCAGGTAGTGCTCGGCGTCCAGAGCCGCCACGGTGCCCGACCCGGCAGCCGTGGCAGCCTGCCGGTAGGTGGGATCGATCACGTCGCCGGCGGCGAACACGCCCGGCACGGACGTCCGCGATGACCGGCCGTCCACCCACACGGTGCCCTCGGCGGTGAGCTCGAGCTTGCCGTGCACGAGGTGCGTGCGCGGGTCGTTGCCGATCGCCACGAACACGCCCTGCAGCGGCAGCTCGCGCATCGAGCCGTCGACCGTGGACTTCAGGACCACACCTGTCACGGCACTCTCGCCGAGGATGTCGACGACCTCGCTGTTCCACACGAACTCGATCTTCGGGTCGTTGAACGCGCGCTCCTGCATGATCTTCGAGGCGCGCAGCTCGTCACGACGGTGGATGAGGTACACCTTCGAGGCGAACCGGGTGAGGAAGGTGGCCTCCTCCATCGCCGAGTCGCCGCCGCCGACCACGGCGATCTCCTGCTCGCGGAAGAAGAAGCCGTCGCAGGTGGCGCACCAGGAGACGCCGTGCCCGGACAGCCGCTGCTCGCCCTCGATGCCGATCTTGCGGTACGCGGAACCGGTGGCGAACACGATCGCCGACGCCTCCTCGACGTTGCCGGTGCCCAGCACGACACGCTTCACCGGCCCGTCGAGCTCGAGCTCGACTGCATCGTCATAGCGGATCTCCGCGCCGAACCGCTCGGCCTGCGCCTGCAGCTTCGCCATCAGGTCGGGGCCCTGGATGCCTTCGGGGAACCCGGGGAAGTTCTCGACCTCGGTGGTGTTCATCAGCTCGCCGCCGACGTCGACACTGCTGGCCACGACCAGGGGGTTGAGGTTGGCCCGGGCCGCGTAGATCGCGGCGGTCAGTCCCGCCGGTCCCGAGCCGATAATGATGAGCTGTCGCACGGTCTCTCCCTGTCTGCGGACGTCAGATCAGCGTCCGGATGCCTCAACACATCGTAACCACGAGGAATTCCGCCCCGGCCCGATCAGCGACGCGCGTAACGCCGCAGCAGCTGCACGGCCGGCCTGAGCTCCGGTGCCCGCACGAGCGCCAGCATCCCGAGATAGACGACGAGCGCGACCACGCCGATCAGCACGCTGCCGACGCCGCCGAGCACCTGGTTGGCCGTCGTCCAGCCGCCAAGCCCGCCGGTGAGCAGGAACACCGCCCAGCCGGCAGCCGCCGCGGGAGTCGCGGCCACCGCGAACCTGCCGAGCCCCAGCATCCAGGAGCGTGTACCGAGATCGCCGATCTTGCGGTGCAGCAGCCAGGTCGCCACGATCAGCTGCACGATCGCGGCGAGAGACTGGCCGAGCGCGAGACCGGCCGCGAGCAGCTCGATGGGCAGCGTCACTCCGGCGATCAGCGCGGTGGCGATGACGATGCCCGCCTGCAGGATCGTGAACAGGAACGGTGTGCGCGTGTCGTTGTACATGTAGAACGTGCGCTGGATCGTGAACTGCACGGCGTTCGGGATCAGCCCGATGAGATAGCAGACCAGCACGACGGCGAACGCGGCAGCGGTCTCCGGCGAGTTCGTGAACAGGCGGGATGCGGGAACGGATGCCACGGCCAGCACGAACGTCGCGAACACGATGAACACGCCGACCGTGCGGATGCTGCGCCCGATGTCTGCGCGCACTTCGTCGTGGCGCCCGGCGGCGGCGTGCTCGCTGAGGCGGGTGAAGTACGGCGTTCCGATCGACAGCACGATCAGGGAGTACGGGATCATGTACAGCAGCCAGGCGTTCTGCGCGACGAAGACGCCGGGGTGGTCCTGTGCGGCCTCGGAGAGCACTCGCGACTGGACGACGCCGGCGATCTGCCCGAGCAGCACCATGAGGAACGTCCAGCCGGCCAGTCGCCCGATGCGGTTCAGGCCCACCCCGCGCCAGCGGAAGTCGGGGCGGATCCGCAAGCCGGTGCGCGGCCAGAACAAGAACAGCACGAGGGCCTGCACGACGATGCCGGCGGTTGCCGTTCCCGCCATGACCGCGATGCGGCCCGGCGTCCAGTCGATGATCTCGCCCAGGGGGCCGAACAACACGATGAACAGCCCGAAGCCGGCGATGGAGACGATGTTGTTGACGATCGGTGCCCAGGTGAACGGGCCGTAGATGTTACGGGCGTTCAGAGCCTCGCCCACCAGGGCGTACAGCCCGTAGAACAGGATCTGCGGCAGGCACCAGTAGGCGAACGCCGTCGCGAGCGCCTGCTGATCGGGCGGATACCGATCGGCATACAGCTGCACCAGGAGCGGTGCGCAGACCATGGCGACAGCCGTGACCACGAGCAACGCGACCGTGCCGAGCGTGAACAGCTTGGAGATGAAGGCCGTGCCGCCGTCGTCGTGGGCGGCCGCCTGCACGATCTGCGGCACGACCACCGCCGCCAGCAGTCCAGTCGAGATGATCGCGTAGATCGCGTTGGGGAGGCCGTTGGCCACGGCGAACGCGTTGCCCGCCGCCGTCGCCGAACCACCGAGTGCGATCACCAGCACGATCTGCCGCAGGAACCCGCTCAGCCTCGACACGACGGTTCCCGCGCCGATGAGGATGCTCGCTCGTCCGATGCTGCTCACGGTTTGTCTCCGCCGCGTGTCTTCGGTGCGCCGCCGCGTGTCGTCGGCACGCCGCCGGCGGCGGCATCCGCGGTCTTGCGGCGACGGGCCTGCACGGTTCGGATGAGGCCCACGACGAGGAAGCCGCCGATCGCGACGCCGAGGATCGTGAGACCGATGACCTCCCAGTCGGCGTGCACAGTGACCTGCACGTCACGCGGTTGTCCGATGGGCACGCCGCTGGGGCTGATCAGGTACAGGTCGAGCGTGACCTCGCCGTTTCCGATCTGCGCACGGATCGGCACCGCGGCGGCGGTGGTGCTGGATGCGTGGGCGACCACCTTCGTCGACTCCTGCACCTCGAGGCGCAGATTGTCGGGCCGGGTGATCAGGATGACGTTGACCGGCCAGGGCAGCTCGTTGCGGATACCGAAGCTGCGCGTGGCTGCGCGCCCGGCGAGGTTGAAGTCGCTGCTGGGCGCGATCGACACCGAGTCGAGCGTGGTGTTGGTCGCCTCCTCGTGCGCGGTGATCGCATCGGACCAGGCACCGGGGTCGTCGAGCCAGCCGCCGCCGAGCAGCTGCAGGATCGACGATCGCTCCGGCCCGGTCAGCAGCGTCGGGTCGTCGAGGATCGACGAGAACGCTCCGATGCGCCGCTCGCCCACGAGCAGTTCGCGCAGCGCGGTCACCCGCGCGGTGTCCGCCGCGGCGTTCTTGACCCGCACCGA
>CALKHM010000015.1 GCA_937988695.1 uncultured Microbacterium sp.
CGTGGAGGCGAAGGTGGTCGCCGCGTCGGGCCAGGAGGTGCCGGCGCGCGAGGTGGGCGAGATCCTGTACCGCTGACCGCAGCTGTGCGAGGGGTACTGGAACGACCCGGATGCCT
This sequence comes from uncultured Microbacterium sp., assembly GCA_937988695.1. Classification (GTDB taxonomy): domain Bacteria; phylum Actinomycetota; class Actinomycetes; order Actinomycetales; family Microbacteriaceae; genus Microbacterium. Next base: position 117 of record CALKHM010000015.1, read on the forward strand.
CGGCGGAGGCGTTCCGCGACGGCTGGTTCCACTCCGGTGACATGGTGACCCGCGACGCGGAGGGCTTCATCACCGTGGTGGACCGTATCAAGGACGTCATCAACACTGGCGGCATCCTCGTCGCCTCCCGCGAGGTCGAAGACGCGCTGTACACGCACGCGGCCGTCGCCGAGGTGGCCGTCGTCGGCATGCCCGACGAGCGCTGGATCGAGGCGATCACCGCGTTCGTCGTGGTGCGGCCCGGGCACGAGGCGACCCCGGACGAGCTCATTGCGCATGTGAAGGGCATGATCGCCGCGTTCAAGGTTCCCAAGCGCGTGGAGTTCGTCGACGAGCTGCCGCGCAATCAGAGCGGGAAGCTGCTCAAGCGGGAACTGCGGGCCCGCGGGTAGCGTGCGGCGCTCGCTGGTGCACCAGCTTCCCACGGGTGCGCCAGCTCTCCGCTGGTGCGCCAGCTTCCCGCGGGTGCGCCAGCTCTCCACGGGTGCGGCGCTCTCCGCTGGTGCGCCAGCTTCCCGCTGGTGCGCCAGCTCTCCGCCGGTGCTACAGCTTCCCGGTGGTGCGCCAGCTCTCCGCGGGTGCTACAGCTTCCCGCTGGTGCGCCAGCTTTTTCCTGGCGCATCAGCAGAAAGCTGTAGCACGTCGGGAAAACCTGCCGCATCGGCGGGAGAGCGGGCGCGCCGCGGCGCCTCAGCGGGCGATGGCGGTGATCGTCGCGAGCCGGGCGAGCACCTCGTGGCTGATCGATCCCAGCAGCAGACGCGCGAACGCGCCGCGACCGTGGCTGCCCACCACGGTCAGGCGGGCATCCTTCGCCAGCTCGGTGATGATCGTCGACGGATACCCGCATTCCACGCGCTCGACGATCTCGAGGTCCGGATGCTGCTCGCGCACCTCGGTCAGCGCGCCCCGCAGGATCTCGGCGGTGACGCCCTGCATGTCGTCGAGGTACGGCTCGGGGTAGCCGCTGAGCGGGCCGGGGATCGGCATCGGCGTCCACACGCTCACCGCGGTCAGCGTCTCGCCCAGGCCTGCCGCCTCGGCGGCGGCGAAACGCAGCGCACCCGCCGACACCTCCGAGCCGTCGGTGCCCACGACGACACCGGAGCGTCCGGTGACATCCACGTCGGGCACGACGACGACGGGACTGTGCGCGGCCGCGCTGATCCGGATGCCATGCGCGCCGCGCACCGATCCCGAGTCGGGTCCCTTCGAGTCGCTGCCGATGACCAGCAGCGCGGCCTGCTGCGAGGCGTCGACCAGCACCGCGACCGGATTTCCGCGCTCGACCCGGGTCGTGACCTCCGCGCCGGCCCGGCGGACCTGCGCGGCGTGCGTGTCGAGCAGCGTTCGGGCGGCGTCGTACGCGGTGCGGACCACGCCGTCCTCACCCACGGCGCCCACGGCACCGTCGACGACGGTGACCAGCTCGACGCTCTGTCCCAGCGCGGCCGCCCGTGCCGCGGCCCACGCCACGACGCGCTCTGCCACCGGTGCGGCTGTGATGCCCACCACGATCTTCTCGCTCATCCTCCGGCCCCCTTCCTCGCCCGCACGTGCGGGTCACTTCTTCTTCGCCGCGGCCTTCTGCTCGCGCTTGAACTCGCGCACCTGCGCCAGGGTCGCAGGGCTGGTGGTGTCGGCCACGCTGCGGCGGGTCCCCTCGTGGCCGTACGGGGCGGATGCCACGCGCCAGCCGTCGCCGTCGAACCCGCACTGCTTGCCCAGCAGCGCGAGGAAGATCTTCGCCTTCTGCTCGCCGAAGCCGGGAAGCGTCTTCAGCCGAGCGAGCACCTCGGCGCCGGTCGGCCGATCGCGCGTCCAGATCGCGCTCGCGTCGCCGTCCCAGTCCTGCACGACGGCTGCGCACAGCGCCTGCACGCGCGCGGCCATCGATCCCGGGTACCGATGCACGGCCGGCGCTTGCCGGAAGGCGTCGACGAGGGCCTCCGGGTCGTAGCCGGCGAGAGTGGCCGCATCGATCGGCCCGACGCGCTGCTGGATCTTCAGCGGGCCGCTGAACGCGGTCTCCATCGCGATCTGCTGGTCCAGCAGCATTCCGACCAGGAGCGCCAGCGGGTTGCCGGTGAGCAGGCCGTCAGCTGCCGGATCGTCGGTGAGGTGCAGCGCCATGGCTCCAGTCTGGCAACTTCGATCCAGCGCGTCCAGGCCCGTCCAGGCGCCCCGCAGGCCCAGGTGCGAGGATGAACGGATGACAGCCGCAGACCCCGGATCCGCCCCGCTCGACGAGCTCGCCGATGACGCCGCCGCCGCGCGGGTGGCCGTGGTCGGCGGCGGCGTCGCGGGGCTGGTCGCCGCGCTGGAATGCGCGAAGGTGGGCATCCGCGTCACGCTGTTCGAGGCATCCGGCAGCCTCGGCGGAACGGCGCGCACCGTCGAGCTCGACGGCCTGCCTGTCGACCTCGGCACCGACAGCCTCACGCCGGCCCTGGACGGCCTCGTGCACGACCTCGGTCTCGGCAGCGCCCTGGTCGCACCGCAGGTCACCACGCGGTGGGTGGCGGGGCTCGCGGGCGGGGATGCCGCGCCCCTGCCCGACGACACGATCCTCGGAATCCCGGAGAACATGTTCTCCGAGGCGTCCCGCCGCATCCTCGGCGTCGGCGGCACCTGGCGCGCCTACCTCGACCGGCTGCGCCCGCCGCTGACCATCGGCCACGAGCAGAACCTCGCGAAGCTCGTGCGCACGCGGATGGGACACAAGACGCTTGACCGGCTCGTCGCGCCCCTGACCTCTGGCGTGTACGGCACCACGCCCGAGGTCATCGACGTCGACCTCGCCGCCCCCGGCCTGAATGCGGCGCTGACCCGCACCGGGTCGCTGTCGGGCGCGGTCGCCGCGGTGCGGGGCGAGGCGCCGGGAGCCCGGGGCCTCGTGGGCGGCATGTCGCGGCTCACCGACGCGCTCGCGCAGCGACTCGAGCGGCTCGGCGCCGTCGTGCGGGTGGATGCCGCCGTCACCGTGCTCGAGCGGACCGGCGATGCGTGGACGGTGCACACCGACGACGCCGAGCTCGACACGACCGCCGGCCCCCCCGCTCCGCAGACCTTCGACGCGGTGATCGTGGCGTGCGACGAGGCGGCGGCGCGCGGCCTGCTCGCCCCGGTGGTTCCTGCGCTCGAGCCCGAGCCGTCTGCCCCGCAGCGGATCGAGACGGTCGCCCTGGTGGTCGACGCCGCGGCGCTGGACGGGCAGCCGCGCGGTGCCGAGGTCGTCACGGTCCCCGGGTCGGGGGTGGCAGCCGGCGCCGTGCACCTCACGGCGAAGTGGGGATGGCTCGCGCGGCTGGCCGGCCCCGGACGGCACGTGGTGCGCGTCGCGTTTCCCGCGCCGGCCGTGGCCGGGCTCGGTGACGCCGAGGCGGCGCAGTCCGCACGGGAGGCGGCATCCGCGCTGTTCGGCGTCGCCTTCGACCCCACCCGCGTGCGCGCGTCGCACCGGGCACGGTTCACCCTCGCGCCACCATTCGCCGTGCAGGGCCGGCGCGCGCTGGCTGCCCGCGCGCGTGCCGCGGTCGAGGCCGTTCCCGGCCTCGCCGTCACCGGCGGGTGGCTCTCCGGCAGCGGGCTCGCGCAGGTCGTCCCCGACGCCGCGGCGACCGCGGATCGCGTTCGTCGTCGAGCGGTGTTCGGTGAGGATGCCGCTGCGCGATGAGCGGATGCCGGAAACGGCATACAGCGTTACCCTGGGGTGAGGCAACGAGGGGGAGGAGAACGGATGAGAGGCAAAGTCGGACTGGTGATCGGGCTCGCTGCGGGGTACGTCCTGGGCGCGCGGGCCGGTCGCGAGCGCTACGAGCAGATCAAAGAGCAGACCCTCAAGGTCTGGAACCTCCCTCCGGTGCAGAAGCAGGTCGACAAGGCCAAGGACTTCGGCAGATCGGCTGCCATGGCGCTGCCGGGCGCGCTGTGGAACGGCACCGTGAAGGTCGCCAAGGCCGCGGCCTCGCGTGGCACCGCCGGAGAGCGGCTGGACGCTGCGATCCACGCCGGCAAGGACTCCGCGGACGACGTGGCCGATGCGCTGCACAGCGCTGCGGACGACGTGGCCGACGCTGTGCACAGCGCTGCGGACGACGTCCACGACGCGATCCGCGACCGCGACGGGAGCTGACATGGCGCGCTTCCGCGACCGGGCCGACGATGGTTTCCTGACCCTGCTCGGCGAGCTCCCCGAGCTCATCCGCAACCTCGTCGTCGCCGAGATCGATGCGGCCAAGACCTGGGTGCGCCGGACGGCGAAGGATGCCGGCTTCGGTGCCGGATGGATGGTCGTCGCGCTCTTCTTCCTGTTCTGGTCGATCCCGTCGTTGGGCGCGTTCTTCATCGCCGGCCTGTCGTCGTGGTGGCCGGTGTGGCTGTCGGCGCTCGTGGTGTTCGGGATCATGCTCGTGATCGCACTGGTGTTCGCGCTGCTCGGGATCCTGCGGTTCCGCCGCCTCACCCGACGGGAGAATCCCGGTCAGGCGGCCGCCAAGGACGTGAAGATCGTGAAGGATGTCGCCGATGAGTTCTGACAGCACCCGTTCCCGCACGGTCGTCGATCTGGACATCGCCGACCCGGTCGAGAAGGCGCGCGCCGAGTTGAAGGCGGCGCTGGCGGCGATCGAGGAGAAGGCCAACGTCCCCAAGCGCGTCGCCCGCGCCACCGAGCGCGGCACGGCGAGGGCGAAGGCGTTCGCACGGAAGAGCCCGGCGCTGGCGACGGCTGCCGTGATCGGCGTGGCCGCGGTCGTGGGGGCCACCGTGTGGGCACTCGTCCGGATCTACACGCGGCCCGGTCGCTGAGCGCCCTTCCGCTCGGCACGGCGCGGCGGATCGCGGGGCGCCGGCGGCCCGGAAGGTGCGCCGGCGCGCGGCATCCGTTGTGTGTGTCCAGCTCCGCGTGCACAGCTTTCAGGACGGCGGGGTATGCTCAGAGGCTAGGCAGTGGCAATGGTGCGAGTGCTGCCGACGGCGCGGACCCGAAACGCGCACAACGCGTACCGGGGACGGTGTCGCCCGTCGGTTGCTCGAACGTGGGGCGGCCGACGTCGTAGATCCCTCTGCCGACCCCCACGAACACCACATGATGAACACAGCCGAAACCCTCTCCGGTGCGAGCACCGGCAAACCGCTCGCCGGATGGCGCGTCCTCGTGCCCCGCGGCGGTCCTTGGGGTGACGGCGTGGCTGCGAAGCTCCGCTCGCAGGGCGCGGTTCCCGTCGTGGCACCGCTCATCAACTTCGCGCCCACGGAAGACCTCACGGCCTTGGAGAGCGCGCTTGCCGATCTGGCCGACGGGACCTTCGACTGGCTGACGCTGACCAGCGCGACCACGGTCGACGTGCTCTACGCGTACCGGGCCGTGATCCCCGCGACCACCAAGGTCGCCGCCGTCGGCGAGACGACCGCCGCCGCCCTCTCGGCCGTCGGATACCGCGTCGACCTCGTTCCGGAGAAGGACAACTCGGCGGCCGGCATGGCCGACGAGCTCATCGCGCTGGAGCCCGAGCCGCGACGGGTGCTGACCCTGCGCAGCGAGATCGCCAAGCCGGTGCTCACCAAGCGCCTCATCGCGGCAGGACACGACGTGCGCCAGGTCGTCGCCTACCGCACCGTCGGCGTGCCGGTCACCGAGCGCATCGCGCGCGATGTCGCGAACGGTCGGATCAATGCGATCCTCGTCACGAGCGGCTCGGTCGCCGAGCAGGTGCGCGGTCAGTTCGCCGACATCCCCGAAGAGACCGTGATCGCCGCCATCGGCCCGCGCACCGCCAAAGACGCCCGCAAGGTCGGGCTGTCGGTCGACATCGTCGCGCGTCGGCAGACCGTCGACGCGCTACTGGACGCCGTGTCCGGGCTTCCGTTGCCACACGCCTCGGACGAGTTCCACCTCTGAGCCGGGCCGGGATGCCGCGCGGTGCGCCGTCGGATCGCCGGCTCGGTCTGCCGCTGCGGGCCGATAGCCTGGGAACGTGGCATCCTCCCCTCGCGTGGTCGTGCTCGCCGGCGGCGTCGGAGGCGCGAAGTTCACCCTCGGAGTGCGCGCCGCGCTCTCCCGGCTCGGCGCACCCGAGGCGACCGTCGTCGTCAACACGGGCGACGACCTGTGGCTGTCGGGCGTGCGTGTGCAGCCCGACATCGACTCCGTGCTCTACGCGCTGGCCGGACAGAACGACACCGGACGCGGCTGGGGCCGGGCCGGCGACACCGAGCGGGTCAACGCCGAGCTGCAGGCGTGGGATGCGGGATGGCCGTGGTTCACGCTGGGCGACCTCGACCTCGGCACGCATCTGGCGCGCACCGGCTGGCTGCGCGAGGGCCTGACCGTGACGCAGGTCGTCGCGCGTCTGTCGCGGCGCTGGCCACTGGGCGTGCGGATGCTGCCGATGACCGACTCCGAGGTCGACACGCACGTGGTCACAGCCGACGGACGCATGCACTTCCAGGAGTGGTGGACGCGGCACCGGGCAAAGCTCACCCCGCTGGCGTTCGAGAACCCCGGGATCGCCCGGGCCGCCCCGGCACCGGGGGTGCTGGAGGCGATCGCGGGCGCCGACGTGGTGCTGCTGGCCCCCTCGAACCCGGTGGTGTCGATCGGCCCGATCCTCGCCGTCCCCGGCGTGCGCGATGCGGTGCGCGCCGCCACCCGCGTAGTCGGCGTCGCCGGCGTCATCTCGGGCGCGGTCGTGCGCGGCATGGCCGACGTGTGCCTGACGGCGATCGGCGTGCAGACGCGCTCCGACGCGGTCGCCGCGCACTACGGCGCGCGCTCGGCCGGCGGTCTGCTGGACGCCTGGGTCATGGCCGAGGAGGACGCCGACCTTGCCCCCGCGGTCGCGGCCCTCGGCATCCGGCCCGTCGTCGCTGCGCTGTGGATGACGGATGTCGCCGCCTCGGCCGACATCGTCGACGCGGCGCTGTCGGCCGACTGAGGCCGAGAGCCGGCTATCGTGCCGGGTGCCCCGCGACAGGCCGGCCGGCACGGACCATCGGGTCGTCCGTGCCGGCCGGGGTCGCCATGCCGGAGTCAGTCTCGCGCGAGCCGCTCCCGCCAGCTCCTGCGGCCGGTCGTCAGCAGCACGGCTCCGGCGGCCAGCAGCGCGGCGGCGATCGAGCCGAGGCCCGCGACCGCGAGCGTCCCGCCGGTGACGGCAAGGCCCGGCACCGCAGCGGGGCTGTCGGCGGCGATCACCGCGAACCCGGCGACGGTGCTGCGCACCCGTCCGTCGGGGTCGAGCCCGTTGACCTGCACGGTGTTGTCGTCGACGCGGATGCCGTCGGGCAGCGCGAGGGTGACATCGAAGCTGCCGTCGGCAGAGGTCGTGGCCTGGCCGAGCAGCACACCGGTGCGCATCAGCCACAGGTCGAGGGCGCTGTTCGGCGCGAACCCGGTGCCGCGCACGCGCAGCGAGCCGCCCACCGGCACGACGAGCGATCCGTGGGAGAGCGCGAGCGGGGTGCCGTCGGCGGCCACGCCCTGGAACCGGAGGGTGAACCCGGCGCCGCTGACGACCCACTCGTCGCCGCGGACCGACGTTGTCACGGTCACGGGTGCTCCGCTGAGCGTCGCGGCAGCGTGGCCTGCCGGCACCTGAGGCAGCGTCCCGGTGCCGTCGGCGATCGGTGCGAGCACCGGGGTGCCCGTCGAGTCGCCGCTGGCAGCCCCGGGTCCGGCCGCGGTGACCGCGCGCAGCTGCACACGGTACGACGTGCCGTTGTCGAGTCCTTCGATCACGAGCGGGCTGGCGGTGGTGTGCGCGTCGATCCAGGTGACGCCGCCGTCGAGCGAGTACTGGTAGCCGGTCACCGGCATGCCGCCGTCGTCGGAGGGCTCGTCGAACGTCACGGTGAGGGTGCGGTTGGTCGCTCGCACGTCCGTGACCTCGACGGCGCTGGCCGCTCGTCGCGGGGTCGTGGCCGTGCCGGCGGCAGGACCGGCGCCGGCGGCGTTGAGCGCGGACACGCGGAACTGCACCGGGGTGCCGTTGGTGAGCCCGGTCACCGTGTGCTGGATGTCGGTGTCGCCGGTGTCGGCGACGACCGTCGTCCAGGTCTTGCCGCCGTCGATGGACTGCTCGATGCGGTAGCCGGTCACCGACGCTCCGCCGTCCGTGGCAGGCGCCGACCAGCTCAGCTCGGCCGTGCGATCGCCGGGCGTGGCGGTCAGCGAACCGGGGGCCGCCGCCGTCGTACG
>CALKHM010000016.1 GCA_937988695.1 uncultured Microbacterium sp.
CTGGTCGGCGATGCGGGCGATGCCGAAGTCGGTGATCTTCACGCGGCCGTCGGGGGTGATCAGGAGGTTGCCCGGCTTGATGTCGCGGTGCACGAGGCCAGCGGCATGCGCGGCCTGCAGGGCCGCTGCCGTCTGCGCGACGATGTCGAGGGTCTTGTCGACCGACAGTGACGTCTCGCGCTCGAGGATCGTGGACAGCGCCTGGCCGGGCACGAGCTCCATCACGAGGAACGCCGAGCCGTTCTCCTCCCCGTAGTCGAAGACGCTCGCGATACCCTCGTGGTTGACCAGGGCCGCGTGGCGCGCCTCGGCGCGGAAGCGCTCGAGGAAGCCCGGGTCGCCCATGTATTCGTCTTTGAGGATCTTGATCGCGACGGTGCGGCCGATGACGTGGTCGGTGGCCTCCCAGACCTCCCCCATGCCGCCGATCGCGATCCGCGAGTCGAGCTCGTAGCGGCCGCCGAAGGTCACACCCTGCGTCGGTCTCATTTACCCAACACCGCCTCCATGACCTTCTTCGCGATGGGCGCCGCCAGCGAATTGCCGGTCCCGGACTGCCCGAGACCTCCGCCATTCTCCACGACGACCGCCACCGCAACCTGAGGGTCTTCTGCGGGTGCGAAACCGGTGAACCACAGGCTGAACGGATTGTCCGGCCCGTTCTGCGCGGTGCCGGTCTTGCCGCCCACGTCGACCCCGTCAATTCTTGCATTGGTCGCGATGCCCTTGCTGACATTGGCGACCATCATGTCCGCGAGCTCCTTGTCCAGACCCGCGTCCAGCGCACGCCCGTACTCCTCGGTGTCGAACCGCTGCTGCACCTTCAGATCAGGCCCGACGATCTGGTCGACCATGCGGGGCTTGAGCACCACGCCGCCGTTGGCGATGGCCGCCGAGACCATGGCCATCTGCAGTGGCGTCGCGCGCAGCGAGTCCCCCTGGCCGAAGCCGGTCAGCGCCGTCTGGGCCACGTTGGGTGCCAGCGGGTACACCGACGGCGCGGAGGTCAGCGGCATCGTGAACGACGAGTTGAAGCCGTACTTCTCGGCCTCCTTGCGGATGGCGTCGCTGCCGACCTTGACCGCGAGCTGCGCCATCGGGATGTTGCAGCTCAGGCGCAGGGCATCGGCGATCGAGACCTCCTTGCCCGGGCCGCACGTGCCGCGGGTGTCGTTGTAGACCCGATGCGAGGTGCCGGGCAGCGTGTACACGCTGAGGTTCGGTAGCTTCGAGTCGGGGGTGAAGGCACCGGAGGCCAGGGCCGCGGACACCACGACGAGCTTGAACGTCGATCCCGGCGGGTTCATGTTGCCGCCGATGGCACGGTTGTACAGCGGGTTGGACGCGTCGTCCTTGAGCTTCTCGTACTCCTTGGTGACGGCGCCCGTGTCGTGCGAGGCGAGCTTGTTGGTGTCGAAGCTGGGGCTCGTGACCATGGCGAGGATGCGACCGGTCTTCGGCTCGATGGCCACCACAGCGCCCTGCAGGCTGCCGAGCGCGTCGTAGGCCGCCTTCTGCACCTTCGTGTCCAGCGAGAGCACCACGTTCGAGCCGCGCGGCGGCTGCCCGCTGACGATCTGCTCGACGCGGGCCAGGAACTGCGAGTTCCCGATCCCGGAGAGCTCCTGGTTCATGGCCCGCTCGATGCCTGTGGACGACGGGAGCACGGTGAGGTAGCCGGTGACCGGCGCCCACATCGCGGGATCGGTGTACTTGCGCTGCCAGCTGTACAGGTCGTTCGTGGGCACGGAGCTCGCGATCGCCGATCCGCTCGCGATGATCGACCCGCGCTGCACCTCGAAGGAGTCGTACAGCGTGCGCCTGTTCAGCGGGTTCTGGGCGAGGTTGTCGGCCTGTACCACCTGGATCACGCTCGTCGAGCCGAACAGCGCGAGGAACATGAGCAGCACGAGGATCGACAGACGCCGCAGCTCCTTGGTCATCCGATCACCACCCGCGGCCGAGAGCGGACAGCATCCGAGATGCGCAGCAGGATGGCCACGATGACCCAGTTCGCGACCAGGGACGAGCCGCCCGCGGCCAGGAACGGAGTGGCAAGGCCGGTCAGCGGGATCAGGCGCGTCACGCCGCCCACCATGATCACGACCTGCAGCGCCACGGTGAACGAGACGCCGACGGCCAGCAGCTTCCCGAAGTCGTCCTGTCCGTTCAGGCCGATGCGCAGCCCGCGGCTGGTGAACACCATGTACAGCGCGAGGATCGCGAACAGGCCGATGAGGCCCAGCTCCTCACCGAGGCTGGGGAAGATGTAGTCGCTCTCGGCCACCGGTGTCAGCCACGGCCGTCCCTGCCCGAGCCCGGTGCCCAGGAGTCCGCCCTGCGCCATTCCGAAGATGCCGTTGACCAGCTGTGCGCTGCCGCCGCGGGCCGCATACAGGTTGGGGTCGAACGCGTTCAGCCAGTTGTCGAACCGCCCGTGCACGTAGGGGAGCACCCGGGATGCCGCGAACGCGCCGCCGGCGGCCAGCACGACGCCCATCAGCACCCAGCTCGTCTTCCCGGTGGCCACGTACAGCATCGCCACGAACATGCCGAAGATGAGCAGGCCCGTGCCGAGGTCGCGCTGCAGCACGATGATGCCCAGCGAGATCAACCAGATCACCAGAAGCGGGCCGAGCTCTCGCGCCCGCGGCCACGTGAAGCCGAGGAAGCGCGTGCCGGTGGAGGTCAGGCTGTCCCGGGTGCGCACGAGATATCCGGCGAAGAAGACGGCCAGACAGATCTTGGCGATCTCGCCCGGCTGGAACGAGAAGATGCCGAGCGAGATCCACACGTCGGCTCCGGCATCCGTTCCGAGTCCCGGCACCATCGGCAGCAGCAGCAGCACGATGCCCACCAGACCGAAGATGTAGGTATAGCGAAACAGCACGCGGTAGTTGCGCAGCAGCACCACCACCAGGATCGCGCCGACCAGGGCGATCCCGGCCCAGGCCAGCTGCCGGTTCGAGTACGCAGCCCATCCGTGCCTGCCCCAGTGCACGTCGAGCCGGTAGATCTCGGCGAGGCCGATGCCGGTCAGCAGCGTGGCGATCGGCACCACGAACGGGTCGGCGTCGCGCGCGACGATGCGCAACGTGATGTGCAGCGCCAGCGCGAGGGCGGTGAGCACGCCGAGGTAGATGAGGAACTTCGGGTCGACCTCGCCGGCCGCACCCAGCTGCACCAGCACGACCGCGCAGCCGTTGATGATGAACGCGAAGATCAGCAGCGCCAGCTCGCGGTTGCGCTGCATCTGCGGCAGGCGGATCTTGCGCAGAGCGCGCAGCACCGCCGTGTCGGCCTGGCCGTCTTCGACGGCCACCGGCGCCGGGCGGGGCCGGACCGAGCTGGTTCCACCGGGAGGCGTGCGCATCATTCGCTTCCTATGTTCTGGCGCAGCTGGTCGACGATCTTCTGCGCCTCTTCCAGGGAGTCGGCGTTGATCGTGCCCTCCACGACCTCGCGCTCGAATTCGGGGAGCACCGCCAGCGGCAGCCCGGTGTTGTCGTACGGGGTGGCCAGCGAGATGGGTCCGATCTTCTGCTGGATGCCGCGGAAGATCACCACCGTACCGTTGTCGGCGCCGATGAAATAGCGGGTCTGCGTCCACTGGTAGGCGCCGAACAGGGCCGCAGCGATCAGCACCAGCACGAGCAGCAGCCCGGCGATCCAGCCGATCCGCCGGCGCCGGGCGCGCCGGCGGTCCTCCTCGATGAGCTCTTCCAGATATTCGGCGGCCGGTTCGAAGTGCGTGGGCTCGTTGGCGGCCTGTCGGTTCGGGTGGAACCACGAGATGCGGCCGGTGCGGGCGGCGGGCACCTCGACCCCCTGCGGAGTGGATGCCGCACCGACGACGGTGGGCGTGCCCGAGACGAGGGGATGCTGGCCACCGACATCCACGATGACCATCGTCACGTTGTCGGGGGCTCCGGCATCCAGCGCCTGCTTCAGCAGGAGGTCGGCGGTGCGACCGGGTGCCAGCCCCAGCGCCATCGTCTTGGCGGTGTGGGTGTCGTCGACCACGCCGGACAGCCCGTCGGAGCACAGCAGCCAGCGATCCCCAGGACGGGTGGGCATGACGAACGTGTCGACCTCGGGATCGGACTCCATGTCGGAGAGCACACGCATCAGCACCGACCGGCGCGGGTGGTAGCGGGCCTCTTCCGGAGTGATGCGCCCGGAGTCCACCAGCCGCTGCACGAACGTGTGGTCGGTGGTGATCTGGGTGAGCGCGTCGTTGCGGTACAGGTAGATGCGCGAGTCGCCGATGTGCGCGATCACGGCATAGTCGTCGACCATGATGATCGCGCACACCGTGGTGCCCAGTCCCGCCAGCTCCGGTCGGGCCCTGGCCGTGCTGATGAGGTCTTTCGCGGCCGCGTGGATGGTGTCCTCGAGCGCTTTCTCGGCCTCGGCGGTCGACGGGTAGACGCGGTCCAGGGGCTGCAGGTGTGCGATCGCGATGCTGGAGGCCACGTCGCCGCCGGCGTGCCCGCCCATGCCGTCGGCGACCACGAACAGGTTCGATCCGGAGTATCCGGAGTCCTGGTTGTTCGACCGCACCTTGCCGGTGTGCGAGAGCGCGGCGCTCGAGCCGGAGAAGACCATGCCCGCGTGGCCCTACTTCCGCAGCTCGAACGTCGTGGCCCCCACCCGCACGGGAGCGCCGACGGTCACCGGCGTCGGTGCCGAGACGCGCTGCCCATCGTGCCAGGTGCCGTTCGTCGAGTCGAGGTCCTGGATCATCCACCGATCGCCCCACAGCACGAGGCGCGCGTGGTGGCTGGAGGTGTAGTCGTCGCGAATCACCAGGCCCGACTCGCTCGAGCGCCCGATCGTCAACGGCTCGGTGCCCAGGGGCAGCTCGAGACCGGCCTTGGGCCCGCTGGTGATCACGATGCGCGAGACGTTCTGCGTGGTCGCGGCGCCGCCGCCGGCGAGGGGCGGCTTCATCGCCTGCACGGGCATGGTGGCATCGGCGGGGCCGGCTGGAGCCGGGGCTGATGCGGCGACCTGCGGTTCGGGCATCTTGCGCACCTTCACACCGAACAGGTCGGCCCGCAGCGAATAGACCACGGCGAACACGAAGAACCACATCAGCACGAGGAAGCCGATGCGCAGCAGCAGCAGGGTGAGCTCGCTGGTCATCGAGCACCCCCGTCGAACAGCCGGGTCGTGGCATCCGTCGCTCGCGGCGCGGCAGGCGCCGCCTGCGGGACGACGCGGAAGACGATGTCGGTGCGGCCGATGCGCACCGTGGACTCCGGCGGCAGCGGCGCCTCGGAGACCTGCTGTCCGTCGAGGCTCGTGCCGTTGGTCGAGCCGAGGTCGCGCACCATCGCGCGCTCGCCGTCCCACAGGATCTCGACGTGCTTGCGGCTCGTGCCGGCGTCGGCGACCGTGATGTCGGCGTCGCTGCCGCGGCCGATCACGGTGCGACCCTTGCGCAAGGGATGCCGGGTTCCGGCGATGTCGACCACGCCGCGCCACGATACCGTTCCCTCGGCGGTGCGGGACTGCACGCGCAGCGTGCCGGTGGACAGGTTCGCATCGCGTTCGAGCGTCACCGAGACGGGACCGGCGAAGGAGTAGTGCTGGGATGCCGCATGCGTGCGGACGATCTCGGTGAGCTCGCCGATCAGCGCGGAACCGATGGCGGTCATGCGGTCGGAGTCGTTGGGTGCCAGACGCACGACGAGCGTGTTGGGCACCAGGATGCGGTCGCGCGAGACGACGGCAGCCTTCTTGTCGAGCTCGCTGCGCAACGCGGATGCGATCTCGACAGGTTGGATGCCGCTGCGGAAGGTCTTCGCGAACGCGCCGTTGACGGCGCGTTCGAGCCCCCTCTCGAAGCTGTCAAGTAGTCCCACACGACTCCTCAGGCAGGCGGACTGGTGGCTACATGGTAGTTGGCCCGGCTGGGGACGCGATGGATTCCGTCATCTGACCGCTGTCGGGCACGGGTTCGAACGGCGTCCTCGAAGGGGCAGGATGCCCGCGGCCGAGGCCGCCAGCACTCGGATCCGCCGGGCTTCGGCCGAGGCTTCGCGGCGCCGTTCGCGGATTCGAAACGCGTGGTGTGCCGTGCTATTCTCGACGAGTTGAGTCCGAGGTCCCTCGGCTCGCGCGAGTGGCGGAATAGGCAGACGCGCTGGCTTCAGGTGCCAGTGCCCGAAAGGGCGTGGGGGTTCAACTCCCCCCTCGCGCACCACAGGAAAGGGTCCCGGAAGGGGCCCTTTCCCCTTGTGGACGCGGGTGCGCGCGGACGCCCTCATCCGTCGTGTCCGCAGGCGCATGCCCTGGACGCGGGCGCGCTCAGGCAGGATGCTGGAGGTATGACTGGGTTCACCACCGACAAGGCGTTCAGCGGCTTCAGCGTCGACGACACCGATGCGGCCCGGCACTTCTACGGCGACATCCTCGGGTTGGAGGTCGTGCAGAACGCGATGGGCTTCCTCGAACTGGTCCTGGCCTCGGGTGCACGTGTGCTGGTCTACTCCAAGCCGAACCATGAGCCGGCCAGCTACACCGTCTTGAACTTCGCCGTCGACGACATCGACGCGGCTGTCGACGACCTGAACGCGCGCGGCGTCGTGACGAAGATCTATCGCGATCCCGGCTTCGGCACCGATGAGAAGGGCGTCGCGCGCAGCAACGGCCACGGGCCCGACATCGCGTGGTTCCGCGATCCGGCCGGCAACGTGCTGTCCGTGCTGAACGGCTGATGCCGTCGGCTACTCGATCGCCGGCACCAGCGTGTAGACGATCTCTTCGGCGTCGCGGCCGACGGCGGGTGCGTGGCGCGTCGAACGCCACGCCTCGGTGAAGCCCGACTTCTCCAACACCGCCCTGCCGGCGGCGTTGCTCGCGGCCACCCGCGCGAACAGCGGCCGGGTGGCCTCCCGTGACACGAGCAGCCGCAGCGCCTCGGTGGCGACCCCGCGGCCTCGTGCATGCCGGGCTATCCACAGGGTCACCTCGCGCTCGCCGTGCGCGGTGGACGCCGTGGCGATGCCGGCGAAGCCGCCGCGCTCGGTCACCACGTGCAGCGACACGTCGGCTGCGGCGCGGCGCGAGGCGATCCAATCATCGAACGATGGCCGGTCCGCGGCATCCGCCGTCGTGAACGTCGCGGTCGCTACGGCATCCGGATCGTGCAGCATGTCGAACACGGCGTCGAGGTCGTCATCGTCCAGGTCACGCAACTCGATGTGCGCCATGCGCCCCACGGTACCGGTCGGCGCCGTGCGAGGGGAGGGCTCAGCCCAAACCGTGCTGCAGGCGCAGCACGCGTTCGGCGCGGTCGCCGTGCCGGGCGGCCACGGCGTCGCGGAACACCCGGTACATGTCGGTGCGCTCGGCCGGGTCCTGGACGTGCGGCCGCCATCCGTACAGGTTGCGGCGCAGTCCGAACTCGCTCTCCTCGAGGATGCTCTGCAGCATGCAGTTGCCGCTGGCATACGTGACCGTGGTGAACAGACGCGCACTGACCCGCAGGATCTCCGCGCTGTCATCGGCGGCGGATGCGGCGATGAGGTCGTCGATGCAGGCCAGCAGCCCGTCGAGCTGCTCGGCGGAGCACCGGGCGAGCGCCATGCGCATGGCGTTGCCCATCGTGTAGATGATGAACTCGTGGGTCGCCGCCAGCAGCGACTCGTCGGGGGTGGACACGCGCGTCCACCGGTTCGCCGCGACCTCGACGAGTCCGCACCGCTCCAGGCGCTGCAGGGCTTCGCGCACCGGCGTGCGTGAGACGCCGAGCCGGACGGCGAGCTCCACGTCGCGCAGTCTCTCGCCGGGGGCCAGGCGGCCGTCGAGGATCGCCTCGCCGAGCACGGCGTACACCTCGTCGCCGAGGATCGCGCCGCGCGGATCGAGAGGCACGAAGGCAACGTCGCTGGTCATGGATGTCCCCACTTCTTCGTCCGGTCGGAATCCTGGCCGTCGGGGACCGGCCGGGAGCGTACAGAGCACTGGGGATCGCACGAAATATACCAGATCGAGCCCGGGTGCCCGCGGCGCGGCTTCGTCATCGGGCGTCGGCACCGGCCGATATATCAGTACAGTTGAAGGGTCACGCTTGCGTGACCTATCCGGGGGGATCGGTCGATGCCCGGGCTGTGGGGCCATCCGCTCCCGCCTGGGCATCGATCGCCGCGGCATTCGTTCTGCAACATTTGTGTCACCATCCGGCCCCAGGCCACCACCGCGGGCTCCTGTTCGTTAGCGTTGATGCCATCCCGGTGCGCGGTGTGCCGGGAACCCCCGAAAGAACGGCAGTACATGAGCACGCAGGGCACCGTCAAGTGGTTCAACGCGGAGAAGGGCTTCGGCTTCATCGCCCCCGATGAGGGTGGCGCCGACGTCTTCGCGCACTACAGCGCGATCCAGTCCAACGGCTTCAAGACCCTCGAAGAGAACCAGCGCGTCGAGTTCGAGGTCGCCCAGGGCCCGAAGGGCCTGCAGGCCGAGAACATCCGCGCACTGTAACAACACAGCACCGCGCGGGCTCTCGCCGCTGTCATCGCCCGGATGACAACCGGTCGTAATCGGCGAGGGCCTGCGCATCCTCCGCGCGCCGTAGCGCACGCCGGGCCGCGTCGAGCGCATCGACCGGGTCGGCGATCTGGCGCGCCTTGGCGAGCTCGTCCCGGGCGGCCGCCAGCCGTACTCGCGCGTCGGCTCCGGCACCGACGACGGATGCCTCGGCTCGCGCGAGCGCGGACTGCGCGGTCGCCAGTGCGCCGGGCAGGGCGGTGCGCGCTCCGCGCAGACGCTGCTGCGCGGTACGAGCGTCGCCGAGGGCCAGGTCGAGCCGGTCACGCATCCGCGCGATCCGGTCGATCGTGGCGGTCGGCCGACGCGCGGCATCCTCGTCCAGCGAGGTCAGCGACGACTCCGCATCGCGGATGGCTGCGGCGAGCCGGTCGGCGGCGTCGGGTTCGAGGCCCTCGCGCGTGACGAGCGCCTGGCGGATCGCGTCGCGCGCGGCGTCGAGCTCTCCGGGCAGGGCGGCGGCGGCCTGCGTGATCAACCGGTGGGCGTTCTCCAGCCGCTGCGTGTCGGTCTGCGCCGACCGGATGCGTCGCTCGGCCAGCGCGAGGTCGGCCAGGGCGCTGCGCGAAGGATCGCTCGCATCGGCCGCCGCACGATCGAGCAGTTCGGCGGCCTCGTCAGCGTGCGCGGCGGCGGCATCGGCCGCCACCGCGGCATCCTTCCATTCCGACTCGTCGTACTGTGCCCGCAGCTGCGCGACGAGGGTGGCAGGTTCGCCCATCTGCGCACGCAGCGCTGCCAGCCGGTCACGTGCGGACGCGACCTGCGCGGCGGCCGAGGTGTTCTCGCCCATCCACCGCTCGTGCTCCGCGCGCGCATGCTCGATCGCGCCCATCGTCTCGGTCACGCGCGTGGAGATCAGCCGTGCGCGCCGCTGCACCTCGGCCGGCAGCAGGTCTGTCTCGTCGTCGATCGTGCGGAAGACGTCGAACGCGTCGTCGCGCACGTGCTGCGCGGTCATGCGCGCCCGGCGCAGGGATGCGGGGCTGCCCCCGCCGTACAGCGCGCCGGAGAGCCCCACCTCGAGGTCGAGCTCGCCCACCGCGTCGTCGAGACGCACGAGATCGACACCGGCCTTCGTCCGCGCGTCGGCGGCGGCCGATCGGGCGCGCGGAGAGCGGCGCGCCGCACGGACGGACCAGGCGATCACGACGATCGCGGTGGCCGCGACCACGGCCACAACGACCGCGGGTACGGCCCATCGCAGGATCTCGCCGACCAGCTGCGCGGTGGCCATGTCAGCCGGTCGCCCTCTCGCCGACCGCGGGGGCCAGGCCGCGGTCCATCACGCTCGGTGCGGTCGCCTCGTCGGCGGGATCCTCGGGAAGCAGGAGCAGCTCGCGCAGCTCGGCCACCGTGTCGACGGCCGCTTGGGCGCCCTCCGACTCGTGCGGCCAGCTGAACCCCCAGCGCACGAAGATCACCGGCACGCGCTGCTCGGCGCCGCCGTCCACGTCGTGGTGGCGATCTCCGATGAGCACCGGACGGCTGATGTCGATGCCGGCGGCCTCGAGCCGGCGCAGCGACTCGGCGACGATGTCCGCCTTGCGGCTGAGGGTCTTCTCGTCGGGGGTGGAGCCGACCATCGCGGTGAAACGGGCGTCGAGATCGAAGTGCTCCATGAGCGCGACCACCTGCACCTCGGGCTTGGAGCTGGCGGTCGCCTGCGGGACACCGGCGGTGTCGAGGTCGACGATGAGCTCGCCGACACCCGGGATCAGGTGGGCACCGGTCGTGTAGCCGTCCTGTTTGCCGATCGTGCGGTAGTACGTGACCGCCTCGGCCGACTGGGCCGCCGTCATGCCGAGGTTGGACTGGAACGACTCGAACATCGGCGGGCCGATCCAGTGCACCAGCTCGTCGCGTGTGGGCGGTGGGAAGCCGAAGTGCTCGAGCGCTCGGGTCAGCCGCCGCAGGATGCCCTCCGAGGCGTCGATGATCGTGCCGTCGACGTCCCACAGGATGCACGTGAACGGCGAGCGGTGGGGCATGCTCCCAGCCTACGGTGTGCCCGGTGGATGGTCGGCCCGGGCGGTCGCCGGCGCGGGCCGGTTCAGAACTCATCCATTTCGGCGCGGATGCGCGTGGATCGGCCGGGATCGGGGCCGGGGCGTCACGGAGAGACGGAGTTCTGAACGGGGCGGCGCATCTCGTGGGCGATCCGCGGTCAGAACAGGCGCGGGGCACCCGACTCGGTGCCCTTCATCCCCTCATAGTCCAGTGTCACGCAGCGGATGCCGCGGTCCGCGGCCAGGATCTTCGCCTGCGGCTTGATCTCCTGTGCGGCAAACACGCCGCTCACCGGCGCCAGATGCGGGTCGCGTGCGAGCAGCTCGAGGTAGCGCGTGAGCTGCTCTACTCCGTCGATGTCGCCGCGGCGCTTGACCTCGACGGCGATGGTGCCCCCTGTCGGATCGCGCAGCAGCAGGTCGACGGGGCCGATCGCGGTCGGGAACTCGCGGCGCACGAGCTGCAGCCCGTCGCCGATCACCTCGACCTGCTCGGCCAGCAGGCGCTGCAGGTCGGCCTCGACGCCGTCCTTGACCAAGCCCGGATCCACCCCGAGCTCGTGCGACGAGTCGTGGATCAACTCGTAGATCTGCACGACGAGCTCGTCGCCGCTCTTGCGGTGGGTGACGCGCCACTGCTCCACGACGCCGGCGGCCGCGGCATCGGCACCCGGCGCCTCCACCACCAGGGTGCAGGGCGGGCTCATCCAGTTCAGCGGCTTGTACGAGCCTCCGTCGGAGTGCACGAGCAGACTGCCGTCGCCCTTGTGCACGAGCAGGCGGGTGGCTTCGGGCAGGTGCGCGTTGAGCCGACCGTGGTAGTCGACCGCGCAGCGGGCGATGACAAGACGCACCCGTCGAGCCTACCCGCGCCCGGCCGTGCACAGCGCCGCACCGTCAGCGCCCCGGCGAGAGCGGTGCCTCGCGTGGTGGTGCGGCGGCGCCCCCGTCGGCGCGGCTGAACTGCGCGATCGTCACGTTGAAGAGCTCCCGTTCGTCGGCGAACAGGGCGTGCGCGCTGTTCTCGAACCGGATCAAGCGCGCGTCAGGCAGCAGCGAGACGAGCAGCTCAGAGCCCTCGAACCGGTTCTTGCGGTCGTGCACCCCGTGAACGACCAGAACCGGCTGCGTGATCTGCGAGAGGTACGGCCGGTGGTCGACCTTCTCGAGATCCTGCGAGAGCTTTTTGCGCGCGTAGGCCGACCAGGAGATGCCGTCGACGAGCGCGGCGATCTTCGTCGCCAGCTCGGGTTCCCGGTCGTACAGCCAGTTCTCGACGATGTCCCATTGAGCCTGCGCGAAGTTGCGCGTCGTGCCCGCGTTCAGCGCGGCGAGGAAGTCGTCGCTGAACCCGCCGATCGCTCCGTCCTTGTCGCCCACGTACCAGGGCGCGGCCGCACACAGGATCGCCCGGGCGCCCAGCCGCGGGTAGCGGTGCAGGGCGCGAAGAAGGATATGGCCGCCGAAGCCGTGGCTGACGAACGTCGCATCCTGCAAGGAGAGGCCTGAGACGAGCTCCGCGAGGTCGTCGGCCAGCCGGTCGACGGTGTAGCCGTCGCGTGGCACATCCGACCTGCCGCATCCGCGATGGTCGTAGGTGATCGTGCGGAAGTCGTCAGCGAGGGAGACGACCTGCTGTCCCCAGAGCGCGTGAGTGGCTCCTCCGCCCGCGATGAAGACGATGGGTCGGCCATCCCCCAGGTCCTCGTAGTAGATGCTGGTCTGGTCCGAGACTGTCAGCGTCGGCACTGCTGTTCCTCTCATCTGCGGATGTCGGCGGCAGCCGGCGGTGCAACCGACCGGCCGAGCCCACCCGAGTTGAATCAGCTTCCGGCGACGGGCGCAAGCCCGGCCGGCGCGGTATTCCGCCGGCCGGAATCCGCGGGCGTGATCGGATGCCCCGCCTAACCGGTGACCGAGAACAGGTCGGCCCGGATCCGCGCGGCGCACTTGCGCAGCTCTATCACGATCTCGCGGATCGAGGTCTTGACGGCGTTCTCTGCGGGTGCGGAGCTTGCCACGGCGGCGATGACCCGGCCCGCTCTGTCCCGCAGCGGAACCGCGACCGCCACCAGCGACGGCTCGCTCTCTCCGCGGTTGAGCGCGAATCCGCGCATCATCACGAGCGAGAGCTCCTCGACCAGCTGCGTGAACGTCTTCGTGCGGGGCGTCAGCTTCTTCAGACCCCGAGGGTAGAGCTCGCGCAGCGCCTCGCGCGAGAGCTCGGCGAGCAGCACCTTGCCGCCAGAGGTCGCATACGCCGGAAGCAGCGTGCCGGTCAGCACGTGGGTGCGCACCTGCTGGTTGCTCTCGAAGCCCGCGATGAAGCGCACGGAGCCTCCTTGGAGCGTGACGAGGTTCACGGTCAGGCCGAGCTGTCCGGCGAGTTCTTTCAGATGCGGCTCGCTCGCCTGCCGAAGGTCGATCGAGCTGGTGTTGCGCACACCGATCTCGACGAGCTTGGGTCCTGCGCGGTATGACTTCGTCATCCGGTCCTGCGCGATCAGTCCGCGGTACTGCAACGTGGTCAGCAGCCGGTGCGTGGTGGATGCGGCGATCCCGATCTCGCGAGCGGCGTCGGTGACCCGCAGCTCCCGCTGGTGTTCGAGCAGCAGCAGCAGTCGCGCGGCATGGTCGACCGACTCGATGAGATATCGAGGGCGACGATCGTCGTTGTCGGCAGGTGCCACGATGACATGCCCAGTTCTGGTCGGACCCGCGTGCCGATCGGGTTGCGGCGCAGCGCGGCAGGGTGCGGGTCATGTCCTCCTGCCGAGGGTAGTTCATGGCGGGCGACCGCGGTGGCAGACCGCGGATCGGGATCGAGGACCCGGTCGCGACACCGCGACGAGCACGGAGGTGAGGGCGCGTATTCCGCAGGGAGGAATCCCATCGCCGAAGCCGTTGCCCCATCCCGCCGCGACTCCTGTACTGAACCCATACGCGTCACATGGCTGTGACGCCGGAGAGGAATCTGACCGATGAAGCTCGACGCCTTCTGCCATCTGCTTCCGCGTGCGTACGCCGATCGCCTGTTCGCGATCGACGACAGCCCGGTGGCGCGTAACATCCAGAAGCGGGTGAGCGGAGTGCCCGCACTTGTCGACATGGACGTCCGCTTCGGCTTCATGGATGAGTTCGGGTCCGATTACCGTCAGATCATCAACACCGCCGCGCCGCCATTGGAGGATCTCGGTCCGGCCTCGCGCACGACCGAGCTTGCGCGGATCGCCAACGATGGGATGGCCGAACTGGTCGCGGACCACCCCGACCGCTTCGCCGGCTTCTGCGCTGCGGTGTCGCTGGACGACATCGATGCGGCCATCGCCGAGGCCGAGCGATCGTTCGACGAGTTGGGTGCGGTCGGCGTGCAGATCTACACGCACCACCACGGCGGTCCGATGGACCACGAGCGCTACTTCCCGTTCTACGAGGCGGTCGCGAAGCGTGCGAACAAGCTCATCCAGGTGCATCCCTGCCGTGACTCCAGCTGGCCGGACTACAAGACCGAGGAGCGGTCGAAGTTCGAGATGTGGTGGACGCTCGGCTGGGAGTACGACCTGGCCGCCTTCATGTCCAGGCTCGTGTTCGCCGGCATCTTCGAGCGCCTGCCCGACATCAAGATCCTGATGCACCACGGCGGGGCGATGATCCCGCACTTCGCGGGCCGCGTCGGTCCCGGGTGGGACCAGCTGGGCGCTCGCACGCCGGAGAGCCAGCGCGAGGACATCACGGGGTATCCGCTGACCAAGCGTCCCATCGAGTACTTCAAGAACTTCTACGTCGACACGGCCTACTTCGGTGCCGGTGACGCCATGCGCACCGCCATCAAGTTCTTCGGCGTGGATCACACCCTCTTCGGCTCGGACACCCCGTTCGACCCGGAGAAGGGACCGGGCTATACCCGGTCGACGATCGCGAACCTCCAGGACATGGACATCCTCACGGATGCCGACCGGGACGCGATCTATCACGGCAACGTCAAGCGGCTGACCGGCCTGTGAGGCGTGCTTTTCACAGCATCAAAAGTTCACGGAAACGAGGTAGACGATGAAGTTCCTCACAGGGCGACGCTTCGCAGCGGTCGCCGCACTCACCTCGGCGATGCTCCTGCTCGCCGCGTGTGCGTCCGGCCCGAGCGGAGGCACCGGCTCGGGTTCCACCGACACGGCGCCGGAGAAGGCGGACCTGACGGTGGCGATCAACCCGTCATCGCAGTTCGCGCCGATGTACCTCGGCATCGAGTCGGGCATCTTCAAGAAGAACGGGCTCAACCTGAAGATCGTCCCGCAGACGGACATCGCGTCGATCATCTCCGGCATCGCCAGCGGCCAGTACGACTTCGGCTTCGCCACCGTCGTGCACGTGGTCACGGCCAACGCCAACGGCATCCCGATCCGTACGGTCTCCACGATCGAGGGTCAGCTCAAGCCCGGTGACGAGGGGACCGTGACCATCGCCTCCGCGAAGTCGGGGATCACCGACACCGCGGGGCTCGCCGGCAAGCGGCTGGCCACCGTCGGTCTCTCATCGATGAACACGCTCACGACCTGGGCGGCGGCGCAGAAGGCAGGCATCGACGCGAAGTCCATCAAGCTCGTGCAGCTTCCGTTCGGACAGATGGCGGCCGCGCTGGCCAACGGCGATGTGGATGCGGCCGTGATGCAGTGGCCCTTCGCCGGTGACGCCATCAACGCCGGAGGGAAGGTCCTCTTCTACAACAACGGAGCGGTGTTCCCCGACACAGCCACGACGTTCATGAACACCTCGCAGTCGTTCATCGACAAGAACCCCAACACGGTCAAGGCCTTCGCCCAGTCGATGATCGCCTCGATCGACGCGGCCAATGCCGACCCCGCGGCCGCGAAGAAGGCACTCATCTCCGGCATGGGGATGAGCGAGGCCGACGCCAAGGAAGCCAAATGGAACGTCGGCGGGGTCCCTTATGTCAATCTGAAGTCGTTCGAGACCGTGCAGGGGCTGTTGAGCGAGTTCAGCACCGACGCGTCGACAGCGGCGGCCATCAAGGCGCTGGATGTCAAGACGCTCGTCTACCCGGGAGCTCTGCAGCCGAGCAAGTAGCGCGCGAAGAAGCCGGTGCGTGATCCGGCGCACCGGTCGCGCATCGTGGATATCGTCTCGTCCAGAAGGGAAGCATCGTGAGTACAAGAAGGGGCCTGTGGACGGCGTGGGTCCTCCCGCCGCTGACCGTGCTCATCGTGCTTCTCTTCTGGGAGGCGGTGACCAGGGCGGGGGTGGTGAGCCCCCTGCAGTTCCCGCGGATGAGCGACACGCTCGTCGCGCTGTGGCACGAGTTCGGCTCGTCGCGCCTGTGGGGCGCGGTGGGCGCGACCCTGCTCGGCTGGGCCATCGGCATGGCCATCACCGTGGTGCTCGGTGTCGCGGTGGGAACGGCCCTCGCCGTCAATCCGTTCGCGCTGCGCAGCGCGGCGCCGGTCATCGAGATCTTCAAGGCGATCCCCGCGATCGCGATCCTGCCGCTGGTGATCCTGGTGGCCGGAGCGACCCTGCCGATGAAGGTGTTCTTGATCTGCTTCGCCGCGTTCTGGCCGTTCGTGATCCAGGTGATCTACGGCGTGCAATCCATGGACCAGGTCGTGCTGGACACGTCCCGGGCTCTGGGCGTTCGCGGCATCCGCCGCTTTCTGTCCGTCAGCATCCCGAGCGCGTCACCGTATCTGGTGACCGGGATGCGGATCGCCTCGGCACAGGCACTGATCCTCGCCGTGGTCGCCGAGATCGTCGGCGGGGCCGAAGGCATCGGGCGGAACATCCTGCTGGCGGAGAACTCGGGCACCTCCGCCTATCCGACCATGTACGCCTACATCCTCGTGGCGGGTCTGCTGGGCATCGTCCTTACCGGCGCCTTCTTCCTGATGGAGCGCAGACTCATGCACTGGCATGAATCGCAGCGGAACATCCGTGCATCGAATCGGGCGGTGGGGGCATGAGCCGGCTCACCACGAGCGCCGTGCGCGTGTCTCGTCCGTCGTCGGCGATCCGCCTGAAGGGGATCGGCCGGGTGCTCACCCCGCTCTGGCTGCCGGTGCTGCTGCTGGTGGCCTGGTGGGCGTTGTCCGCGCGCAGCACGTCGCCGTTCTTCCCGCCCCTGCCCGACATCCTGGTGGAGACCTGGAACCAATGGGTGGTCTTCGGCGCGTGGACCAATGCCGTCAGCAGCGTGCAGAACCTGCTCATCGGGTACGTGGCCGGGGTGCTCATCGGCGTGATCGGCGGCTCCCTGCTGTGGCGGCTGCGCCTGCTGCGCACGGCGACGAATCCGATCATCTATTTCCTGTATGTGCTGCCCGCCCCCGCCCTGCTGCCGGCGATGATCGCGATCTTCGGCATCGGCGACATGCGCAAGATCGCGCTGATCGCGCTGGGCGCGATCTGGCCGACGCTGCTGAACACGCTCGACGGCATGCGCGGTATCGACGCGGTGAAGTTCGATACCGCGCGAGCGCTGCGGCTCGGGGGATGGCGCCGGTACTTCTCGCTCGTGCTGCCGGGTGCCGCGCCGCAGATCGCGGCGGGCATGCGCGCCAGCCTCACGGTCGGCATCATCCTCGTCGTGGTCAGCGAGATGGTGGCATCCAACTCGGGGATCGGCTATTTCATCCTGCAGGCGCAGGCCGAGTTCGCCATCAAGAAGATGTGGACGGGAATCCTCGTCCTCGCGATCCTGGGCACGGTGCTCAACTATCTGTTCATGTTCGCCGAGCGCCTCGTGCTGCGGTGGTACTACCGCTCGCGGGCGCTGCACGGAGCATAGGAGGATCCTCATGTCGTTGACTCAGACCGGGACGGTGCTGGCCGTTGACGGATTGCGGAAGATCTACAACGAGGGCACGGACCAGGCCAACCTCGCCATCGACGACGTCAGCTTCCACGTCGACCGTGGGGAGTTCGTCTGCATCGTGGGGCCCAGCGGGGCCGGCAAGACCACGCTGCTGCGCTGCATCTCGGGCCTCGCGCAGGCCAGCGCGGGCTCGGTGATGTTCGAGGGACGCCGTCTGACGAGCGTGCCCGACGAGCTCGGCCTGGTCTTCCAGGACTACAGCCGCTCGCTCTACCCGTGGTTCACCAACGCGAAGAACATCGCGTTGCCGCTGGCGGCCCGGCGTGTGCCGAAGGCCGAGCGCGCCGCACGCGTCGACGAGTCGCTGCGCAGCGTGGGTCTCGCGCACGTCGGCAAGATGTACCCGTGGGAGCTGTCGGGCGGGATGCAGCAGCGCGTGGCGATCGCACGGTCGCTGTCGTATCGGCCTGAGCTGCTGCTGATGGACGAGCCGTTCGCGTCGGTGGACGCGCAGACGAGGTTCGACCTCGAGGATCTGATCCTGCGCGTGCGTCGAGAGCTGGGGATCACGGTGGTGCTCGTCACGCACGACATCGACGAGGCCATCTACCTCAGTGACCGCGTCGTCGTGCTGTCGAAGAATCCGAGTGTGGTCAAGGAGATCGTGCCGGTGGAGCTGGGCAATGAGCGGTCTCAGGTGCAGACGCGATCCAGCGAAGAGTTCCTCGCGCTGCGCAACCACCTGCTGTCGCTGGTGATGCCGCACGAGAAGTAGCCGGGGACCCCTCCCGGCAGAGCAAGGAGAAGTGATCATGTCAGTCGCATCGAGCCTCACCGCCCCTGTCCACCTCGGGCAGTTCATCGACGGTCGCGAACAGACGTCTGAGCAGGTGATCGAGGTGCGCAACCCGGGCCGGCTCGTTGAGCTGGTCGGCACCGTCGTGGCCGGCACCACGGAGGATGTCGATGCCGCCGTGGGCGCGGCGGCTGCGGCTGCGGCCGGGTGGGCCGCGACCGGTCCGCAGGAGCGGATCGCGCTGCTGAACCGGATCGCCGACGGCATCGACGCGGTGGCCGACGACCTCACCACGCTGGTCGCGCAGGAGAACGGCAGCGTGCGGGAGATCATCCGCCGCGAGGTGGCCGGTGCGGCGGCGGCGTTCCGTCGCGTGGGCGCAGGCCTCGTCGACAAGCTCGCACCCGCCCGTCACGAGTCCGGGCCGGATGGCGCGTTCGTCACCGTCGCGCGCAAGCCGTTCGGGGTCGTGGCCTGCATCGTCCCGTGGAACGCGCCGCTGATCCTCACCGCCAACAAGATCGCTCCGGCCCTCGCCGCCGGCAACACGGTCGTGCTCAAGCCGTCGCCGTTCGCGCCCCTCGGCGTGACGCTCATCGGCCGCATCGCGGCATCCATCCTCCCCGCCGGCGTCGTCGACATCGTCAACGGTCAAGGCGAGGTGGGCGCCGCTCTGATCGGTCACCCGGCGGTGCGGAAGATCTCGTTCACGGGCGGGGCCGCGACCGCACGGCACGTCATGCGCCAGGCCGCTGACCGTCTCACCGGCGTGCATTTCGAGCTCGGCGGCAACGATCCGGCGGTCGTGCTCGACGACGCCGACCTGGCCGTGACCGCCGACCGGATCGTAGAGTCGGCGTTCCGGCGTGCCGGGCAGGTCTGCTATGCCGTGAAGCGGGTCTACGTGCCGCGCCGGCACGTCGCCGAGTTCGGTCGGCTGCTGGCCGAACGAGTGGACCGCATCGCCGTCGGCGACGCGCTCGACCCCCGCGCGACCATGGGTCCGCTGAACAACGCCGGGCAGTTCGAGAAGGTGCGCAGCCTGCGCGAGCGCGCCCTCGCCGCGGGCCGAGACGTGCGGGAGCTGGGCACCGTGCTCGATGCGGACAGCTGGGACGAGGGCTACTTCCTGCGGCCGACCGTGGTGCTCGACGCGCGTCACGACGACGAGCTCGTGCGCGAGGAGCAGTTCGGCCCCGTGCTGCCGGTGATCGCCTACGACAGCGAGGAAGAGGCGATCACCATGGCCAACGACACCGAGTACGGGCTGTGCTCGTCGGTGTGGTCGCGCTCGGCGGAGCATGCCGCGCAGGTCGCGGACCGCATCGAGGCCGGCATGACGATCGTCAACAACCACCTGTTCAGCCCGGTGGGCACCCGTGAGATCCCGTTCGGCGGGTGGAAGCAGTCGGGGATCGGCTGGGAGGCATCCCCCTACGGGATCGACGAATATCTGCAGTTCCACAGCGTCGACGTGCAGACGCTCCCCGGGCCGGACGGTCAGCAGTGATGGCGACGGCCACGGCCACCGCAGCCCGTCTGCTGATCGCTGCGCTGCGCGAAGCGGGCGTCACCCACCTGTTCGCCAACTTCGGAAGCGATCACCCCGCCATCATCGAGGCCCTGGCCCAGGATCGGGACGAGGGCATCACGAGCCCGACGGTGATCCTGTGCCCCCATGAGTACACCGCGCTCAGCGCCGCTCACGGCTACGCAGCCGTCACCGGCCGGCCGCAGGCCGTGTTCGTGCACACCGACGTGGGAACGGCGAACCTCGGTGGCGCTGTGCATAACGCTGCGCGGGCACGTGTGCCGGTGTTCATCTTCGCGGGCCTGACGCCATTCACTCTCGAGGGCGAGCTGCCGGGAACACGCAACACGCACATCAACCACCTGCAGGACGCACCCGACCAGCACGCCCTCGTCCGTCAGTACGTGAAGTGGAGCTACGACATCCGCACCGGTCGGAACGTTCCGCAACTCGTCCACCGCGCGCTGCAGATCGCGCGCAGCGCGCCGGCCGGCCCGGTGTATCTCACGGGAGCCCGCGAGGTGCTCGCCGAGGAAGTGCCGGCACCGGCGACCGATCTCGAAAGATGGGCGCCGGTCGCACGCATCCCCGCACCCGCGGACATCGTGCGCCAGCTCGTCGAGGACCTGCGTGCGGCGCACGCACCGGTCGTGATCACGACCTACCTGGGGCGGCGTCAGACGGCGGTGGCCAAGCTCGTCGAGGTGGTCGAACGGCTGGCGGTGCCGGTCGTCGAGGTGAACGCCGAAGTGCTCAGCTTCCCGCATGATCACCCGCTGCATCTGGGCGACGACCCGCACCCGATGGTGCGCGAGGCGGACGTGATCGTGGCATTGGACACCGACGGCCCGTGGATGCCGACGGTCGCGCAGCCTCGTCCGGATGCAAAGGTCTACGTCATCAACGACGATCCGCTGCAGGAGCGGATACCGCTCTGGTACACCCCCGCCGACCGCATCGTCCGCGCCGACAGCGAACTCGTACTCGACCAGATCCTGGAGACGACACGCGATGCCGCGCCTGCGCCGGGACGCGATGACCGAGCCCGTCGGGTCGGCCAGCGGAGCGCCCGGCTGCGCCGGGAATGGCAGGAGCTCGCCCAGCGCGATGTCGAGGCCGCCGTTCTCACGCCGGCCAGCGTCGCGCAGGTGTTGTCGGAGCTGATCGACGACGACGTCGTCGTGCTGAACGAGGCGATCTCTGAGGCTCCCGCGATCTGGAAGCACCTGCCTCGCCGTCTCGCCGGCACGGTCTTCGGGAACCGCGGGACGTCGCTGGGGTGGTCCGGCGGCGGCGCGCTCGGCGTGAAGCTCGCGCTGCGGGACCGCACGGTGGTCAGCATCGTGGGTGACGGCACGTTCTTCTTCGGTGTGCCGGCATCCTCGTTCTGGGTCGCCGATCGCTACCACCTTCCCGTGCTGACCATCGTGCTCGACAACGGCGGCTGGAACGCCACCAAGCGCAACCTCAAGCGGCAGCACGCGAGCATGCATGCCGACAGCTCCGATCGGTACTGGGTGAATCTGCAGCAGAGCGCAGACCTGCCCGGGATCGCCGCGGGGGCCGGTCACGCGTGGGGCGTCACGGTCACCTCGTTCCACGCCCTGCGCGCGGCGCTGTCCGAGGGCCTTGCGCAGGTCGCCGCCGGACGCCCCGCCATCGTCGCGGTACGTCTCGAGCCGATCAGCCAGCAGCAGGAAGAGACTGCGTGAGCGCACCTGCCGTCGGCCTTCGCTCGGAGCGCGGGCCGGCGCTGCTCGCGCTGCTGGTCGCGACGTTCCTCATCGGGATGTCGGCGTGGGTCATCTCGACGGCGGTGCCCTCGATCGTCGCCGACATCGGCGGCTTCTCGTCGTTTCCCTGGTTGTTCTCGGTGTACGTGCTCACCATGACGGTGACGGTGCCGGTCTTCTCGAAGCTGGCCGACACCATGGGACGCAAACGTCTGCTTGTGATCGGCATCATCGTCTTCGTGATCGGCTCCGTGCTCTGCGGGCTCGCGTGGAGCATGCCCTCCCTGATCGCCTTCCGGGTCGTCCAGGCCCTCGGGGGCGGCTCCATCCAACCCCTGGCTCTGACCGTCATCGGCGACCTGTACCTGCGGGAGGAGCGTGCGCGTGTGCAGGGATATCTCGCGGTCACGCTGGCCACGGCATCCGTCATCGGTCCCGCGGTCGGCGGCCTGTTCGCGATGTTCGACCTGTGGCGACTGGTGTTCTTCATCAACCTGCCGCTGGGAGCGTTCACCTTGTGGCTCGTGCAGCGGCATATCCACGAGAAGGTGGTGCATCGCGCGCACCGGATCGACTACCCCGGCGCTGTGCTGATCACCGGGGCTCTGACGCTGCTCATCCTCGGGTTCCTGGAGGGCGGAGACGCCTGGGCATGGTCGTCGCCGACGAGCGTGTCGGTGTTCTCCGGCGGCATCGTGCTTCTGGGCGTGTTCCTGCTGCGTGAGCGCCGCGCGACCGAGCCGATCATCCCGCTGGCGCTGTTCCGGCGCCGCCTCGTGGTGATGTTGGCGATACTGGGCATCGCCATGGGCGGGATCATGGTCGGCCTGACGGCCTTCGCGCCGACCTATCTGCAGGTCTCCGCCGGCGTGTCGCCGGTGTGGGCCGGAGTGGCTGTGGCCGCCATGGCGATCGGCACCCCTTCGTCATCGGCGCTGGCGGCCACCCTCTACCTGCGCTGGGGCGTTCGACCGACCACCGTGCTCGGCGCCGTCGTGGCGCTCGCGGGTGCGGTCGGGCTGGCGGTGCTCGCGCCGTTCCCCTCGCCGTGGATCGTCGCGGTGTGCGCCGGACTGGTCGGGGTCGGCTTCGGGTTCACGACGATCCCCGGTCTCGTCGCAATCCAGGAGAGCGTGCCGTGGGATCAGCGCGGTGTCGTCACCGGGCTGGTGACCTTCTTCCGGTCGCTGGGTCAGGCGGTCGGCGTGGCGGTCCTCGGTGCGGTCGCCAAGACGGCGCTCGATGTCGGCGAGGCCGGGGAGCAGGACCCTCAGGCGGTCCTGGTGGCCAGCGCGGCGGTGTTCGTGGTCGTCGCGGTGTTCGCCGTCGTGCACCTGCTCGGTGCGGTCGGTATCCCGAACGAGCGTGCGCGCGTGGCGACCCTTGAGCCGGGAGCCGACCCGGTGGCCTGAGCGACGGACGGCGCGCTGGCGCGGTCGCCGGGCGGCCTGGCTGGTGGCTTGGTGGCCGCGGGGCGGGCTGGCGGCCTGTGGCGGCCGGCTGGCGCGGTAGCGGGCGCTCGGCGGCCCACATGGCGGCCTGGCGGCGAACTGGCGGCCTGGCGGGCTGGCGCGGTAGCGGGCGCTCGGCGGCTCGGTCGGCGGCCTGCCTGGCGGCCTGGCGGCGGCCGAGACATCCGCACCCCCGCGCTCGCCGATGCGCATGGGAGAAGATCGTGGAGTGGATGCGGGATCGACGTCGACCGGGCGAGGGCGCGTGGCGTGGGCGGTGGTCGCACTCAGTCTCGGCACGACGCTGAATCCACTGAACTCCTCGATGGTGGCCGTCGCGCTGATCTCGCTGCAGCACGACTTCGGGCTCACCGTCGGGCAGGTGGCATGGGTCATCACGGTGTTCTACGTCGCCTCGGTCGTCGGCCAGCCGCTGATGGGCCGACTCATCGACGCCCTCGGTGCGCGGCGGGTGTTCATCGCCGGGATGGCGGTGGTCGTCGTCGCCGGCGCGATGGCGCCGTCGGGCGGGTTCGCGCTCGTGCTCGTCTCGCGCGGCATCATGGCGCTTGGCACATCGGTGGCCTTCCCCGCGGCAGTGGCGCTGGTCGGCCCGCTCGCGCAGGCCGGTCGCATGAGCCCGCCACGGCTGCTGGCACGCATCCAGGTCGTCAACACGACCGCTGCGGCGCTCGGTCCGGTCGTCGGCGGAGTGCTCATCGCCATCGCGGGATGGCCGGCGATCTTCCTCGTCAATGTCCCGCTAGGGCTGGCGGCGCTCGTGAGCGTGTGGATGCTGGTTCCGCGGGACACGCCCCGCGGTGCGGTCACCGGGTTCGCGGTGGTGCGCGTGCTGGATCCGTCCGGAGTACTCGCGTTCGCCGTGGCCGCCGTGGCGCTGCTGGTCGTCCTGCTGGGCGCGGGCGGTGACCTCACCTGGCCCCTGCTTGCCGCCGGCGCCGTCGCGGCGATGCTGTTCGTGTGGCGGGAACGGCGTGCGCGGCTTCCGTTCATCGATGTGCGGATGCTGGCGGCCAATCGCGCGCTCACCTGGACCTATGCGGGCTTCACCGTCTTCACCGCCATCTATTACCTCGCCCTGTTCGGCCTGCCGCAGCTTCTCGAGGACCGCGGCGGATACCCGACGGCGCTCGTCGGCCTGCTCATGCTCCCCCTGTCGGGCATGACGATCGCGGTCGCGCCGTTGGTCGCGCGCGCGATCGACAAGCGCGGGCTCGTCCCCGTCGTGGTCGCGACCGGTGCCGCGCTGCTGGTCGCGGCAGCGATGCTGGGCGTCGGGGCCGTCACCACGTCACCGGTGTGGATGCTGGTGATGACGGCGGTCATCGGCATCCCCTACTGCATGGGGTCACTGGCGATGACCGAGGCGGTGCGGCGCGTCGCTCCGCCAGAGGCGG
>CALKHM010000017.1 GCA_937988695.1 uncultured Microbacterium sp.
GGAGTTCCCCAGCCAGAACGTGTTCTACGCCGAGGTCGACGGCAAGCCCTCGGTGGTCGCCCCCGCGCACATCAACCTCGGCATCGCGATCGACCTGCCCAAGCCCGACGGCACCCGTGCACTGCTGGTCCCCTCCATCAAGCGCGCCGACGCCCTCACGTTCAACGAGTACCTCGCCTCGTATGAAGACCTCGTCAAGCGTGCGCGGGCCAACAAGCTGACCGCGACGGACTTCGCGGGCACCACGATCTCACTGACCAACCCGGGCGGCATCGGCACGGTGCACTCGGTACCCCGCCTGATGAAGGGCCAGGGCTGCATCATCGGCGCCGGCGCGCTGGAGTACCCGGCCGAGTTCCAGGGCTCGAGCGCCCGCACGCTCAACGAGCTGGGCATCGGCAAGACCATCACCTTGACCAGCACCTACGACCATCGGGTGATCCAGGGCGCCGGATCCGGCGAGTACCTGAAGACCGTGCACGAGCTGCTGGTCGGCGAGCGCGGCTTCTATGACGCGATCTTCGCCGCGCTGCGCATCCCGTACGCCCCGATCCGCTGGGCGCAGGACATCAAGGTCGACATCGCCGAGCGCGTCGACAAGACCGCGCGCGTGCAGGAGCTGATCAACTCGTACCGCGTCCGCGGTCACCTGATGGCCGACATCGACCCGCTCGAGTACGTGCAGCGCACGCACCCCGACCTGGAGATCGAGACCCACGGCCTGACGTTCTGGGACCTCGACCGCGAGTTCGTCACCGGCGGGTTCGGCGGCAAGCGCCAGATGAAGCTGCGCGACATCCTCGGGGTGCTGCGCGACTCCTACTGCCGCACGATCGGCATCGAATACATGCACATCCAGGATCCCGTGCAGCGGCGGTGGTTCCAGGAGAACATGGAGGTGCCGTACCAGAAGCCCAGCCACGACGAGCAGTTGCGCATCCTCAGCAAGCTCAACGAGGCCGAGGCGTTCGAGACCTTCCTGCAGACGAAGTACGTCGGCCAGAAGCGCTTCAGCCTCGAAGGCGGCGAGTCGCTCATCCCCCTGCTGGACCAGACCCTGCAGGGCGCGGCCGAGATCGGCATGGACGGTGCCGCGATCGGCATGGCGCACCGCGGACGGCTGAATGTGCTCACCAACATCGGCGGCAAGACGTACGGGCAGGTGTTCCAGGAGTTCGAGGGCTCGGTCGCCGTGGGCAACAAGAGCGGCTCGGGCGATGTGAAGTACCACCTCGGCACCGACGGCATGTTCGTGGCCGACGACGGGAAGCAGCTGCCCATCCATCTGGCGGCCAACCCGTCTCACCTGGAGACCGTCGACGGTGTGCTCGAGGGCATCATCCGCGCCAAGCAGGACCGCAAGCCCATCGGCTCGTTCACCTGGCTGCCCATCCTCGTGCACGGCGACGCCGCGTTCGCGGGCCAGGGCGTCGTGGTCGAGACGCTGCAGATGTCGCAGCTTCGCGGTTACCGCACCGGCGGCACTATCCACATCGTGGTCAACAACCAGGTCGGCTTCACGACGCTGCCCAACGACGGCTTCACCTCGGTGTACGCGACCGATGTGGCCAAGACGATCCAGGCGCCGATCCTGCACGTGAACGGCGACGATCCCGAGGCCGTCGTGCACGTCGCGGAGGTGGCGTTCCGCTACCGCCAGCAGTTCCACCGCGACATCGTGATCGACCTGGTCTGCTACCGTCGCCGCGGACACAACGAGGGCGATGACCCGTCGATGACGCAGCCGTTGATGACGAACCTCATCGAGGCGAAGCGCTCAGTGCGGCGACTGTACACCGAGGCGCTGGTGGGCCGCGGTGACATCACCGAAGACGAGTACGAGACCGTCAAGAAGGACTTCCAGGACCGCCTGGAGATCGCGTTCGCCGAGACGCACGCGGCAGAGACCGGCACGTCACCCGTGATCGTCCCGGCTGTGACGGGCGAGGAGTTCTCCGGCGTCCCCGACACCACCGGCGTCGACCGCGCGGTGATCGAGTCGATCGGCGACGCATTCGTGAACAAGCCCGAGGGCTTCACCGTGCACCCGAAGCTGGAGAAGCAGCTGGCCAAGCGCGTGGACATGAGCCGCAACGGCGACATCGACTGGGGCTTCGGCGAGCTGCTCGCGTTCGGCTCGCTGCTGCTGGAGGGCACCGCGGTGCGCCTGGCCGGTCAGGACTCGCAGCGCGGCACGTTCGGGCAGCGGCACTCGGTGCTGCACGACCGCGAGAACGGCCAGGAGTGGATCCCGCTGACGAATCTGTCGGCGAACCAGGGCCGGTTCTGGGTGTACAACTCGCTGCTGAGCGAGTACGCGGCCATGGCCTACGAGTACGGCTACTCGGTGGAGCGGCCCGATGCGCTCGTGCTGTGGGAGGGACAGTTCGGCGACTTCGCCAACGGCGCGCAGTCGGTCGTCGACGAGTTCATCTCCTCGGCCGAGCAGAAGTGGGGCCAGCAGTCCGGCGTGGTGCTGCTGCTGCCGCACGGATACGAGGGACAGGGACCCGACCACTCGTCGGCCCGCATCGAGCGCTACCTGCAGCTGTGCGCGCAGAACAACATGACCGTCGCGCGCCCGTCGACCCCCGCGTCCTACTTCCACCTGCTGCGTCGCCAGGCGTATGCCCGCCCGCGTCGTCCGCTGGTGGTGTTCACGCCGAAGGCCATGCTGCGTCTTCGCGGTGCGGCCAGCCCCGTCGAGGACTTCCTGACCGGAAGGTTCGAAGAGGTGCTGGACGACGAACGCGGCACCGACAAGAGCGCGGTGACCCGCGTGCTGCTGCACGCCGGGAAGATCCACTGGGATCTGAAGGCCGAGCTCGACAAGAACCCGAAGCCCGAGATCGCGCTGGTGCGGCTGGAGCAGTACTACCCGGCGCCCATCGAGAGGCTGAACGAGGTCGTGGCCGAGTACCCCGACGCCGAGCTGGTGTGGGTGCAGGAGGAGCCGGAGAACCAGGGCGCGTGGCCGTTCATCGCCCTCGAGGTCGTCGATCACCTCGGCGGGCGTCCGGTGCGTCGCATCTCGCGCGCCGCATCGGCGAGCCCCTCGACGGGCTCACCGAAGGTGCACGCCGCCGAGGCCGCCGCGATCATCTCGCAGGCCACCACGCTCTGACGTACTCCGGCGCAGACCGCGCTCGCGCCGCTCCCGGAGGGTGTGGCGCGAGCGCGTGCGGCACGCGCCTGCACGGCGGAGCTCTCAGCGGCGGGGTCGGCGGCGCCACACCGTCACCGCGACCGCGGCGACCGCAAGGATCGCAGCGGGCGCCAGATGCGTGACGTTCAGCACGAGCAGCGCCACCGACAGCACCGCCGCGATCAGGGCCATCCACCAGCCGGCCGTGCGTCGCGGCAGGATGCGCAGCGCAGCGACCATTCCCGCCGCATAGATCGAGACCATGTTGCCGGTGTGGATCAGAATGAACGTCTCCAGGTTCCCTCCGGTCAGCACCGCCGCCGTGAAGTAGGCCAGGGCCACGCCGAAGGTCAGCAGCAGCGCCCGGCGGGCAACGCCGCCGGGCTCGGCGCCGGGAGCGAACATGCGCGGCAGGTCTCCGGTGACCGCCAGCGACGCGCCGAGCTTGCCGAAGGCCGCGAGATACGAGTTCAGCACGCCCAGCGAGACGATGCCCGCCGCGGCCCCGACCACGAGCGGACCGACCCCGGGCGCGACCTCGACGGCCAGTGCCACGAGCGGGACGTCACCGGCCGCGGAGCCGCCAAGCACTCCCACCGTGACGATCTGCAGCAGAAGATAGGCGACGCCCGTGACGGCCAGTGCGATCGCGGTGGCGATAGGGATCGCGCGGCGCGGATCGCGGAACTCGCCGGACAGGTGCGTGCCGACCTCCCAGCCGGCGAATGCCCACACGAACAGGCTGATCGCGGTGCCCACGCCGGCCCAGCCGTGTGGCAGGAACGGGGTGAACCGCGTCGCCTCGACGGCGGGCAACGCCGCCGCCACGACGAAGACGACGATCGCCGTGAGTGTTCCGGTCAGCGCGAACTGTACCCAGCCGGCGGTGCGCACCCCGAGCATGTTGATCGCGAAGGGCGGCAGCAGGATCGCCAGCCCCACCAGCGGTGCCGCGGAGTGATCGATCCCCGCGATCTGGGTGATGTACCTGCCGCCCAGCAACGCGAGCACGGGGAAACCGGCGGCGACCCCGAAGCAGAACCAGTAGCCGGTGGCCCGGGCCGCCGTCGGTCCGATCGCGCGCCGCACGTAGCTGGCGACGCCTCCGGGGTCGGGATGCCGGGC
>CALKHM010000018.1 GCA_937988695.1 uncultured Microbacterium sp.
ATGCTGAGCGGCTCGTGCTGCAGGACCGCGCCGAGATGCAGCGCGCACGCATCGAGCAGCTGGAGACCGATCAACGCTCCGAA
The DNA here is from genome assembly GCA_937988695.1 of uncultured Microbacterium sp. Lineage (GTDB taxonomy): Bacteria > Actinomycetota > Actinomycetes > Actinomycetales > Microbacteriaceae > Microbacterium. The sequence goes on from CALKHM010000018.1 coordinate 84, forward strand.
GCCGTCGATCGAGCCCGCAGCGTCGTGTTCGCCCTCGAGCAGGTGCAGGAACGGTTGCGCGGCCTGTACAGCCTCACCGGGCAGCGTCTGGCGCTGTTGTCGGAGGATGACACGTCGCTGACGCCCCAGCCGACCGTGACCCAGTCCGCCATCGACGACGTGCGCGCGGGCATCGACGAGATCGCGTCCGGGCTGGATGCCGCCCAGGATGCCGCCGCGGCAGCCGCGCGCGGCGTCGCTCGTGCGCGCGGTGAGCTCGATGCGCTCGACGCCGATATCGCCGCCCAGAGCGCACTGGTGTCCGAGCACGACATGAAGATCACGGCGCTGCGAGGCTCGGCGGACGCCGCGGCATCCGCACTGGCCGCCGTCGAGCAGGCCGTCGCACGCCAGCAGGCCGCGCTGGATGCCGCGCGGTCGCGGCGCGCCGAGGCGCAGCGCGCGCTCGACGAGATCGATCCCGGTTCGGTCTCGGATGCGGCGTCGGCCGAACACGCGGCGACGTATGAGCGCACGCAGCGCGAGTCCGCGGAGGCGGAGACCGCGGTCGGCGAGCTACGCGAGCGCCTGCACGCGGCCGAGCGCGAGAAGGACGCGCTGTCGGCGCAGGCCAAGGCGCTCTCGCGGGCATTGGACGTGCGCGGGGGTGCGGCGGAGGTCGTCGCCCGCGGTGACGACGGCGTGCGCGGGCTGGTCTCCGACGCCGTGCAGGTCGCGCCCGGGTGGGAGGCGGCGATCGCCACGGTGCTCGGGCCGCTCGCTGACGGCGTGCTGGTGGACGACGCCGATCGCGCGGTCGCACTCGCACACCGTCTGCGCGACGCGGACCTCGGCGTCGTCGACATCGCCATCGCGCAGCGGGTCGGTGCCGGCGAGGGGTCTGCCCCTGCACCGCACGGGCTGAGGGCGGCTGCCGATGCCGTCACTGCCCCCGATGGCGTGCGCGGGCTGCTGGCCGACGTGTACCTCGCCGAGGAGCTCGACGCGGCGCGAGCCGCGGTGGCGGCGGCATCCGGCACGATCACCGTGGTCACGCGTGCGGGCGAGCTGGTGACGCCGTACCGGGTGCGCGCGGGCTCCGGGCAGGGTCGCTCGCGTCTGGAGCTGCTAGCCGAGCGGGATGCCGCAGCTGACCGGCTCGACGAGGTCACCGTGGTGGTTGACTCCTTGCGCGAGGGGCTGTCGGGCGCGCAGGCGGCGCTGGAGGATGCGCGGCGGCGAGCCAAGGCGGCTCTGCAAGCGCTGCGCGACCACGACGCGGAGCTTGCCGCCCACGCGGAGAAGGCGAACCGCGCGACCGTGCGCCACGAGGCGGCCGTGGCGGAGTGCGAACGCCTGCAGGCGACGCTGCGCCAGGCGGAGACGGCGGTCGAAGAGGCCGCCCGCGCAGCGCGATCGGCGCAGGAGCAGTTGGATGCGGCACTAGAGGCGCCACGTCCGATCCTCGACGCCTCGGCGCGGGAGGGGATGCTCGCCGCGCTGGAGAGGTCGCGCGAGACGGAGATGACCGCGCGCCTGGAGGTCGAGACGCTCAAGGAGCGCATCCGTGCCGAGGAGGCCCGGGCGGCGAGCCTGGAAGGTCAGCGGGAACGGGAGAGAGCGGCAGCCGAGGAGGCGGCGCGCCGGGCGGTGATCCGGCGCGCGCAGCGCGATGTGGCCGCCGGGGTGGCGCAGCGGTTGCCGCCGCTGCTGGACTCGGTGGATCGGTCGGTCAGCCAGGCGCGGGTCGAGCTGGCCACGGCGGAGTCCGCGCGCACGGCGCTGACCGCCGAGCTCACCCAGCTGCGTGCAGACGAGGCATCCGTCCGGGAACGGCTGGCAGGACTCACCGAGAGCGTGCACGGGCTGGAGCTGCAGATCCACGAGAAGCGGCTGCACGCGACGAGTCTCCTCGAACGCGTGCAGTCCGAGCTGGGGCTCGACGAAGATATTCTTATTTCGGAATATGGTCCGGAACAGGAGATCCCTGCGGAAGACGACGAAGGGGAGCCGTCCTCGTTCGATCGTGCGACGCAGGCGCGCCGCCTGCAGGATGCCGAGCGCAAGCTCGCCCAGCTGGGCCGGGTGAACCCGCTCGCACTGGAGGAGTTCGAGGCGCTCGAGCAACGGCACAAGTTCCTCACCGAGCAGCTCGCCGACCTCGCGCAGACGCGCAAGGACCTCCTGACGATCATCGACGAGCTCGACGAGCGGATGCAGTCGATCTTCCTGGCGGCGTTCGACGACACGCGACAGGCGTTCACTGAGGTGTTCCCGATCCTGTTCCCCGGCGGCACCGGCAGCATCTCGCTGACCGATCCGGACAATCCGCTCGTCACCGGCATCGAGGTCGCGGTACGGCCCGTGGGCAAGAAGATCGAGCGGCTCTCGCTGCTCTCCGGCGGGGAGCGGTCGCTGGCGGCGGTGGCGCTGTTGACCGCGATCTTCAAGGCGCGGCCGAGCCCCTTCTACATCCTCGACGAGGTGGAGGCGGCGCTGGACGACGCGAACCTCGGACGGCTGCTGGGCGTGTTCGAGCAGCTGCGCATCTCGAGTCAGCTGATCGTCATCACCCACCAGAAGCGCACGATGGAGATCGCCGACGCGCTCTACGGCGTGTCGATGCGGCAGGACGGCGTCTCGGCGGTCGTGGGGCAGCGCGTCGGCGATCGCAAGGCGCGGGAGTCCGAGCCCGCGGCGGTGTAGCGCGCCGGGCGAGCACCCGGCCGGGCGTCGCGCTCCGCGCCAGCCACGGGTGTCACGCCGCACCAGGCGAGGAGATCGCACGAAACGAGGACCGGAAGGCCCCGACGCGTCCTCATCTCGTGCGATCCCCTCACCCCGTCCGGCCCCGAGGCGTCGCCCGGACGCGCGAGGCCGAGCCGGCGCGTGCGCGTGGTGCGCGCCACCGTAGGCTGGATGCATGGCGGAGAAGTGGTCACTAGGTCGTGCGCTGCGCGGCATGTTCGCGCGCCCGACGATCGACGAGACGACGTGGGACGACCTGGAGACGGCCCTCTTGACGGCGGACTTCGGGCCGGCCATCACCGAGCGCATCGTCGACGAGCTGCGGGAGAGCGTCGCACGATTCCACACCACTGACCCGCGCGACCTGCAGCGGATGCTGAAGGAGACGCTGGAAGCGCACTTCGCCCGCTTCGACACGACCCTCAAGCTCACCGAGCGTCCCGCCGTCGTGCTGGTGGTGGGCGTGAACGGCGTGGGCAAGACCACGACGATCGGCAAGTTCGCCAAGTTTCTGCAGCGCTACGGCCGCAGCGTGGTGGTCGGCGCTGCCGACACGTTCCGCGCGGCCGCCGTCGACCAGCTCGCCACGTGGGCCGAGCGTTCGGGCGCAGCGATCGTACGCCCTCAGCAGGAGGGTCAGGATCCGGCATCCGTCGCGTTCCAGACCATCGACTATGCGAAGCAGCACGGCACCGAGATCGTGATCGTCGACACCGCGGGGCGCCTGCACACCAAGGGCGGTCTGATGGACGAGCTGACGAAGATCCGCCGGGTCATCGAGAAGCAGGCGCCGATCAGTGAGGTGCTGCTGGTACTGGATGCCACGACCGGTCAGAACGGCGTCATGCAGGCGGAGGCCTTCCTCGAGCACGCGGGGGTGACCGGTCTGGTGCTGACGAAGCTCGACGGCTCGGCCAAGGGCGGGTTCGTGCTGGCGGTGCAGGAGCGCACTGGCATCCCGGTGAAACTGCTCGGCCAGGGGGAGGGGATCGGCGATCTGACCGGCTTCACACCGCACGTGTTCTCTGCATCTCTGGTGGAATGACCGAGCGGGCTACCGGATCGCCCGCCGGGCTGGTTTCATAAGGACATGGCGATCGAACACGACTACTTCGGACTTCTCGAATCGGGCCCGGATGGTTCGATCTTCTGGTCCGAGACGATCGAACTGGGCGACCAGGCGGTCGCCGTCGATCTGACCGCCCCTGACGAGGACGACGTGTCGACGGCTGCACTGGACGTGGCCGCAGCCATGATCAGGTCGATCGAGTCCGTCGACCGGTCCGCGCGCAGCGCCATGCTGGCCGAGCTCGACGATCGCACCAGCGAGGTGATCGAGTACATCCTGCAGCAGCAGGAGGAGCTCGGCGATGACCTGGAGGATCTCCTCGTCGACATCTCCGGCGATACGCACGTCGACATCATCCGGTCACTGCGGCTGATGAGCATGACGATCCTCGCCGACGAGCACGGCGGCACGGAGCCGTTCGCCGTGCTGGAGTACGGGCTCGACCCTGACTCGGCCGACGACGTGCTGCTGGTCAACCTCAACACCGACGGCGACGTGCAGTCGGTCACCAGCGCCGACTGACGCGGTCGGCCCCCATCCGGCCCACGTCAGTCGGCGTGGCGCCCACGCCGCTCAGACGGCCTGGGCGAATCCCCGCTCGACGTGCACGTCGGCAGCGATGTGCGCGAGATGAGCGGGGATGTCGCGTCCCTTCGAGAGCATCGACTGCGCCCACAGGCGCCCCGCGCGATACGACGAGCGCACCAGCGGGCCGGCGAGCACACCGAGGAAGCCGATCCGCTCCGCCTCCTCCTTGAACTCGACGAACTCGGCGGGCTTGACCCAGCGGTCGACCGGGTGGTGCCGAGGCGTGGGGCGCAGGTACTGCGTGATCGTGATGATGTCGCATCCGGCGTCGTGCAGGTCGTGCAGCGCCTGCACGACCTCCTCCGGCTCCTCGCCCATTCCGAGGATGAGGTTCGACTTCGTGATCAGGCCCGCGTCGCGCGCCTGGGTCAGCACGTCGAGGGATCGCTCGTAGCGAAACGCGGGACGGATGCGTTTGAAGATGCGCGGCACGGTCTCGAGGTTGTGCGCGAACACCTCGGGCCGGGCGTCGAAGATCTGCCCAAGCAGCGCGGGGTCGCCGTTGTGCTCGTTGGCCAGCAGCTCGACCCCGGTGTTCGGGTTCTTCGCGTGGATCTGCCGCACCGTCTCGGCGTTGAGCCATGCCCCGGTGTCGGGCAGGTCATCGCGGGCGACGCTGGTGACCGTCGCATAGCGCAGACCCATCCGCTGCACGCTCTCGGCCACGCGACGCGGCTCGTCGGTGTCGTAGGCGGCCGGTTTGCCGGTGTCGATCTGGCAGAAGTCGCAGCGACGCGTGCACTGCGATCCACCGATGAGGAACGTGGCCTCGCGATCCTCCCAGCACTCGAAGATGTTGGGGCAGCCGGCCTCCTGGCACACGGTGTGCAGCCCCTCGTCCTTCACGAGATGCTGCAGCTCGGTGTACTGCGGACCCATCTTGGCCTTGGTCTTGATCCATTCCGGCTTGCGCTCGATCGGCGTCTGGGCGTTGCGCACCTCCAAACGGAGCAGCTTGCGGCCGGCCGGCTGCGCGGCGCTCATGCCGCCACCGCCGCGTACTCGGTTTGGAACACGCGCACGACGGTGCCGAGGATGTCGACGGGGGAGACGTCACGACCCACGATCTCGCTGACGGTCGTGACGCCGGCATCCGTGATGCCGCAGGGGATGATCCCGCGGAAGCCCGCCAGGGTGTTGTCGCAGTTGATCGCGAAGCCGTGCATGGTGGTCCCCTTCTCGACGCGCACGCCGATCGCGGCGACCTTGTCCTCGGAGAGCGGGCGGCGCACCCACACGCCGCTGCGACCGGCGACCTGGTAGCCGTCGACGCCGTGCTCGGCCAGGGCGGCGATCAGCAGACGCTCGATGCGGCGCACGTGCTCGACGACGTCGATCGGCTCGGGCAGGCGCACGATCGGATAGCCCACGAGCTGGCCGGGACCGTGCCAGGTGATCTTGCCGCCACGGTCGACGTCGATGACCTCCGTGCCATCCTGCGGCCGCTCGTGCGGCTCGGTGCGCTTGCCGGCGGTGTAGACCGCCTCATGCTCGAGCACGATCAGCGTGTCGGGACGGGTGCCGGCGACCACCTCGGCGTGGATGCGGCGTTGCAGCGCCCAGCCGTCGCGGTACGGGACGTATCCGGGGCCGAGCCCCGCGTTGTGGATCTCGAGCACGAACTCTCCTCATGGGTGATGTTGGATGCAGTCCAACAATACGCCTGGCAGCCTCTGAGCACGTACCCTGGGTCAGGTGTCAGATGTGTCCGCCTCGCGCCGAGGGCGCCCACGCGCCTCTTCGCCCGAGACTCTCGCCGAGGCGGCGTGCGAGCTGTTCCTTGAACGCGGCTTCGCGGCGACCTCGGTGACGGACATCACGACACGTGCGGGCGTGAGCAGATCGAGCTTCTTCAACTACTTCTCCTCGAAGGCCGACATCCTCTGGAGCGGTCTCGACGAGAGGCTGGAGGATGCCGCATCGCGGCTGGAGGGGACCGAGAGCGTCGGCGCCGCCCTTGCACAGGCTCTGGCTGCGTTCGCCCCCGACAGCCTCGCGCTGGCGATCGTGAACGCGCAGGCGATGGGCGTGGAGGCCGAGCTGACGCGGGAGGCCTCGGTGCGGCGCGCCCGCATCGCGCAGGCCGTGGCGCACCGGCTCGAGCGCGACGGGGTCGAGCCGATGCGCGCGCAGATCGCCGCGGCCGCGTACGCCGCCGCGATGCTGGCGGCGGTGTGGTCGTGGGCGCACGACGGCGCGGGACGCACCCCGTTGCAGCCGACGCTCGAGCGGGCGCTGGCGATGGTGCCGGAGATCGTTCCGGACGGGCGGTAGTCCGGTGCTTCGGCGGGTGCTGGCATCCGCTCACGTAGAATCGGGGGATCATGGCTACTTTCGGCACGCTCTCCGACCGGCTCACCGAGACCTTCCGGAATCTCCGCACCAAGGGCAAGCTCTCGCCCGCGGACGTCGACGGCACCGTGCGGGAGATCCGGCGCGCGCTGCTGGACGCCGACGTCGCCCTCGTGGTCGTGAAGGAGTTCACCGGGAAGGTGCGGGAGCGAGCGCTCGGCGACGAGGTCAACCGGGCGCTGAACCCCGCCCAGCAGGTCGTGCAGATCGTCAACGAGGAGCTCATCGCGATCCTCGGCGGGCAGCAGCGCCGTCTGCAGTTCGCCAAGAATCCGCCGACCGTCATCATGCTCGCGGGCCTGCAGGGCTCCGGAAAGACGACGTTCGCCGGCAAGCTCGCCAAGCAGCTGGAGAAGGACGGCCACACCCCGCTGCTGGTGGCAGCCGACCTGCAGCGCCCGAACGCCGTCAACCAGCTGCAGGTGGTCGCCGCCCAGGCCGGCGCGGCGGTGTACGCTCCGCAGCCCGGTAACGGCGTCGGCGACCCGGTGCAGGTCGCGCGCGAGGGTGTCGAGCAGGCACGCCGCGCGCAGCACGACACCGTCATCATCGACACGGCCGGCCGGCTGGGCGTCGACGCCGAGCTGATGCAGCAGGCCGCCGACATCCGCGCGGCGACCGATCCCGACGAGGTGCTGTTCGTCATCGACGCGATGATCGGGCAGGATGCCGTGAACACGGCCAAGGCGTTCCAGGACGGCGTGGACTTCACCGGCGTGGTCCTCTCCAAGCTCGACGGCGACGCCCGCGGCGGGGCCGCCCTCTCGGTCGCCTCGGTCACCGGGCGCCCGATCATCTACGCCTCCACCGGCGAGGGCTTGGACGACCTGGAGCCGTTCCATCCGGATCGGATGGCCAGCCGCATCCTCGACCTCGGCGACATCCTCACCCTCATCGAGCAGGCGCAGCAGGCCTTCGACGAGGAGGAGGCGCGCAAGGTCGCCGAGAAGCTCGCGACCGAGCAGTTCACGCTCGAGGACTTCCTCGAGCAGATGCAGCAGATGCGCAAGATGGGCTCGATGAAGAAGATGCTCGGGATGCTGCCGGGCATGGGGCAGATGAAGCAGCAGCTCGACGACTTCGACGAGCGGGAGATCGACCGCACCGAGGCCATCATCCGTTCGATGACGCCTGCGGAGCGCAAGAACACGAAGCTGCTCAACGGCTCCCGGCGCCTGCGCATCGCGCGCGGGTCGGGCATGACCGTGACCGACGTCAACCAGCTCGTGCAGCGCTTCGAGCAGGCGGCGAAGATGATGAAGACGGTGGCCCGTGGTGGGGTGCCGAACATCCCCGGCATGGGATCGATGGGCAAGCCGGGAGCCTCTAGCAAGCGCGGCAAGCAGCAGAAGAAGAAGGGCTCACGGTCGGGCAACCCCGCCAAGCGCGCGGCCGAGAACGCTGGGCTGACGACGGCGGACGCCGAGTCGACGGGATCGGGATTCGGCCTGGGCGGCAAGAAGGCACCCACCGAGGCCGACCTGGCCGAGCTGCAGCGCATGCTCGGCAACCGCTGAGCCGCACACGAGGGGCGGTGGCGCCCGCACGGGTCACAGCGCGATGCCGGCCTTGTGCAGGGCGGAGACGATGACGCTGGCAAGCGTCTGCTGTCCGTCGGTCGTCGGATGCTCCTGGTCGTCCTGCAGCATGCCGCCCACGCCCTGCAGAGGCTGCCCGATGTCAACGAACACGCCGCCGACCTCCTGAACCGCGTGCTGCAGCGATTGGGAGCTGGACGCGATGGTCGCTGGGGGAGCCGAGGGCTGGTTCCATAGCGTGCTCAGACCGACGATGCGCGCGTGCGGCAGTGCGGCGTGGATGGCTGCGACGGTCTGCGCGGTGTGGTCGTCGATATCGGACGACGTGGCGTTCTCGTCGTTGTCGGACGACTGGATGATCACGAGGGTGGGCGCTGCCGCCACGGCCTGCGGGATGAGACCGGCGAAGTCCTTGCCGCAGGAGCCGGGGGTGGTGAACCCCGCGCCGCTGCACCCGAGGGTCGTGATGGTGACCCCGCGCTCCTGGCTGACGAGAACGGGCCAGGCTTGTGCAG
>CALKHM010000019.1 GCA_937988695.1 uncultured Microbacterium sp.
GGCCACCGGGGTGCCGATCCTCGTGGTCGACAACCCGAGCGCCGCGATCCCCGGCAAGGTCGGCGTGGTGACCTTCGACGCGCAGCAGGGTGCGTACCTTGCGGGCATCGCCGCAGCGATGACGACGAAGTCCAAGACGGTCGGTGTGGTGGTCTCCGCCGATGACATCAACTGGTTCAACATGTCCGGAGGCTTCATCCAGGGCGTGCGCAGCGTGGATCCGAGCATCAAGATCGTGATGGCCTACATCGGGGCCGCCTCCTACGACGACTCGGCGGGTGGCAAGAAGGTGGCCAACCAGGTCATCGCGGCCGGCGCCGACGTGGTGTTCGGGATGGGCGACGGCTCCACGGTCGGCTACATCGCCGCGGTGGAGAGCGCTCCGCATCCGGTGAAGTACATCGCCGACATCGGCGACGTGACGGACCTCCTGAAGGACCCGAGCACGATGCTCACCTCGGTGCGCTGGAACATGGAAGGATCGTTCACGGCAGCCGTCAAGGCGGTCGAGGACGGCAGCTTCGGCAAGGACCCGTTCACCCTGACGCTGGCCAACGGCGGACTGTCGCTGCAGGACACGCCGAACCTCACGCCGGAGATCAAGGCGGCGGTGGACAAGGCCAAGAAGGGGATCATCGACGGATCCATCACCGTGGAGACGTCGACCACCAAGGCCGCCGTCACCGCCCTGCTGAACAAGTAGACGCAAGACGCACGCGGTCGTCGGCCGCAGCGTCGGCGGCCCCGCGGCAGAACGGAGAAGCTCGGTGACTTTGGCCGTCGAAACAGGCGTGATCTCGCTCAAGCACATCACCAAGACGTTCCCGGGCGTCACGGCGAACGACGATGTCTCGCTCGACATCGTCAGCGGGCAGGTGCACTGCCTGCTCGGCGAGAACGGTGCGGGCAAGTCCACGCTCATCAGCATCCTGGCCGGCATGCAGCAGCCTGACTCGGGAGCCATCGAGATCGACGGCGTCCCGGTGCGTCTCGGGTCGCCGCGCGCGGCGAAGGACCACGGCATCGGTGTCGTCTACCAGCACTCCACCCTGGTGCCCACGCTGTCGATCATCGAGAACCTGATGCTGGGGGAGACCGGGCTGCTCAAGAACGAGAAGCGGGCGATCGCGCGGCTCGAGGAGCTCTCCGACCTGTTGGGTGCCGCGATCAGGCCGCACTCGCGCACGAGCGAGCTCGGACTCGGCCAGCAGCAGCAGGTCGAGATCGCGAAGGCGATGTGGACCGGGTCGCGGCTGCTCATCCTCGACGAGCCGACCTCCATGCTCACGCCTCGGGCGATCGACGCCCTGGCCGAGAACGTCGCCCGGCTCAAGGCCGGAGGACTCGCGGTGGTGTTCATCACTCACAAGCTCCGCGAGGCCTACGCGATGGGCGACTGCATCACCGTGCTGCGCGCCGGCAAGAACGTGCTGCACCTCGCGCCCGGCGACCTCGAGGGGCGGTCGGAGGATCAGGTGCAGGATGCCGTGCTGAAGGCCATGTTCGGCGGGGATCTGGCGGCGGCGGGCGGCAAGGGCGCGGCATCCGACCTCGCCGGTGCCACCGAGCGCACTCGGGAGAGCGTCGCGATCGACTACACGCAGCGACCGACGCGGTTGCGACTGGACGGGATCTCCACGCGCGGCAAGACCATGGACGTCGTGGTCACGGACGTGTCGCTCTCGGTGCACGAGGGGGAGATCTTCGGCATCGCCGGCATCGACGGGCACGGGCAGACCGGGCTCGCCGAGGTCGTCGCCGGGCAGCGGCCGGCCAGCTCCGGACGCGTGCTGCTGGATGACGTGGACGTGACCGGGAAGGGCGTGCGCGAGCGTCAGGCGCTCGGCCTGCGCTACGCCTCCGACGACCGCCTGCACGAGGGGACCGTGGGCAGCTTGAGCGTCGCGCTGAACCTCATGCTCAAACGGATCGGCGAGGCGCCGTTCTGGCGCTGGGGGTACACGAACAGAAGCGCCATCGACGCCGAGGCGCGGCAGATGGTGGACGACTACGAGGTGCGCACGCCGAGCCTGACCACGCGCGTGGGCGCCCTTTCCGGCGGCAACATCCAGAAGGTCGTCCTTGCTCGTGAGCTGAAGGGCGACGCGCGAGTGCTCGTGGTCAACAAGCCCACCTACGGCCTCGACCTGAAGACCGTTCAGCTCGTCCACGAGCTGCTGACCGACTTCGCCGAGAAGGGAGGCTCCGTGCTGCTCCTGTCGAACGAGCTCGACGAGCTGATCGTGCTGGCCCATCGCATCGGCGTCATCTCCCATGGCCGGATCGTGGGGACCGTCGAGAACAGGGGGACCGAGACAGCCGCGAAGGTCGGCCAGCTGATGATCGGTGGTGGCGAGCATGACCAGAAGTGAGCGCCCGCGGTGGCGGCGCGGCGTGGACATCGTCGTCCGCTCGGTGCTGCCGGTGCTGTTCGCCCTGATCGTGGGCGCGATCATCCTCTGGGCGCTCGGCAAGGATCCGCTCACGTTCTACGCGGACATCGTGGCGAACGGGCTCGCCGACGGCAACTGGCAGAACAGCATGGTGCTGATGTCGCCGCTGCTGATCATGGGCATCGCCCTCATCGTGGTCTTCCGCGGTCAGCTGTGGAACCTGGGCTACGACGGTCAGTACCTGCTGGGGGCGGTGTTCGCTGCCGGCTTCGGACCGACGCTCACCCAGCAGATGCCGCCGTTCCTGGCCTATGTCATCCTCAGCATCGGTGCGATCGTCGTCGGGGCCCTGTGGACGCTCATCCCGGCGTGGCTGAAGGCGCGATACGGCACGAACGAGATCATCACGACGCTGGTCATGTCGACCATCGGCATCGGGATCGCCAACATGCTCATCAAAGGCGTGTTCCAGGACCCCAACGTGGTCACCCCGCAGACGGCCGCGATCCCGCTCGACGCCATGCTGCCGTTCATCCCGGGCACCCAGGTGAACATCGGCTTCATCGTCGCCATCGTGGTGGCACTGGCCTTCCACGTGATCCTCACCCGCACCTCGTTCGGGCTGCGCCTGGACGTCTACGGATCGAATCCGAAGGCGGCGCGCCACGTGGGCATCAACTCGCGGTCGATGGTCGTCGTCCTGTTCCTCATCAGCGGCGGGCTGATCGGCCTGGCCGCGGCCATGGACATGCTGGGGCAGTGGGGCTACCTGCGCGCCAACTGGAATCCGTCGTACGGCAACGAGATCCTGCCCTTCGTGTTCCTGGCGCGGCTGAGCCCGCTCGCCTCGATTCCCTTCATCGCGTTCTACGCGGTGTTCGCGACCGGAGCGACCATCGCCTCCCAGCAGGCCGGGCTGTCGGTGGACTTCCTCATGGTGATCGTCGCCCTCGTCCTCGTGTTCATGACCATCACGGAGTACGTCGGCACCAAGCGCGATCTCGGGCAGAGCTATCTTCCCGATGAGCTGAAGGACGCCTTCCGCAGGCCATTCGCCTCGATGACGAGGAGGACGACGTCATGAGCGACCTTTTCACACCGATGTTCCTGACCACGTTCATCGTCGGCTGCATCATGGGAGCGATGCCGCTCATGATCGCGGCCGTCGGCGAGACCATCGGCGAGGCAGCCGGCATCCTGAACCTCGGCATCGAGGGCGTGATGCTCGTCGGCGCCTACGTGGGCTATGTCGTCGCCCTGAGCACGCACTCCCTCTGGCTGGGAATGCTCGGTGGCGCCGTCGCCGGAGCGGTGGCGTCCCTGGTCATGCTGGTCCTGAACGTGTGGCTCGGCCTCAACCAGATCGTGCTCGGCATCGCCGTCACCCTCGCCGGCACGGGCATCACGAGCGTCTTGTTCTACCAGCTGTACGGCTCCAACACGCCGCGCGTTCCCGACGTGTTCGAATGGCAGATCCCGGGTCTGTCGATGATCCCCGTGATCGGGCCGTCGCTGTTCAGCCAGTCGCCCATCTTCTGGGTGTGCGTGCTGCTCGTCGTCGCGGCGGCCTGGGCGCTGAAGAAGACCAATTGGAGTCTCAGCATCCGGGCGGCAGGCCAGATGCCGTCCTCGCTCGATGCCGCAGGCGGCAGCGTGATGCGCACGCGTTCCCAGGCGGTGCTGGTCGGCGGAGTCTTCGCGGGCCTCGGCGGCGCCTACCTCTCGCTCATCGCGACGGGCGCCTTCACGCCGGTCATCACGAACGGCATCGGCTTCGTCGCGATCATCGTGACGATGGTCACGAACGGACGGATCATCTGGGTGGCTGCCATGTCGTTGCTGTTCGGGCTCTCCGTCTCGCTGGGCACGGTGCTGCAGCTGACCAGCCTGAACATCCCCACCGACGTGATCGGCATGCTGCCGTACGTCGTCGTGATGGCCGTGCTCGTGATCTTCGCCCGCAGCGTCTACATCTCACCGGCGCTGGCGGCGCCCTACACGCGGGGCGCGCGCTAGCCGCATCCCCGCCACAGACCGAACAGAAAGGGACATCCGATGACTCTGCCGGACTTCACGCTCTCGGCGGGCCCGACCATGGCCACCCCGCGCACGTTGGCAGCGCTGGGCTCCCCGATCACGTATCACTACGATCCCGACTTCCTGGCGGCGTTCAGCCGGACGCAGGAGAAGGTGGCACGGATCCTGCGCACGTCCAACGACATCGTCCTCATGCAGGGCGAGGCGATCGTGGGGCTGGAGAGCGCGGCGCGTTCCCTCACCCGCCCGGGCATGCACGTGCTCAACCTCGTCCAGGGCGTCTTCGGCAAGGGCATGGGCTACTGGTTGAAGGACTTCGGTGCGGTGCTGCACGAGATCGAGGTCGGCTATGACGACGCCGTCTCGCCGGACGCGGTCGAAAGCTATCTCACCGCGCATCCGGAGATCGAGCTGCTCGCGGTGGTCGCCTCTGAGACGCCGTCCGGCACGGTCTCGGACATGTCCCGGATCGGCCCGATCGCGCGCAAGCACGGCGTGCTCACCCTCGTGGACACGGTCTCGGGCGTGGGCGGCATGGAGTTCGAGACGGATGCCTGGGGCCTTGATGTCTGCGTCGCCGGTGCGCAGAAATGCCTGGGCGGTCCTCCGGGCGTCGCCCTGGTGAGCGTGAGCGCGGCCGCGTGGGAATCGATCCTGGGCAACCCCGCCGCACCACGCGCCTCGTATCTGTCTCTGTTGGACTGGAAGGAGAAGTGGCTGGAAGGCGGTGCCTTCCCGTACACGCCCTCCGTGTCCGACATGCACGGTCTCGAGTCGGTGTGCGACCAGCTGCTGGAGGAGGGGCTGGAGAGCTCCATCGCGCGGCACGACGCCTCCGCGCGGGTCACGCGCGCCGGCGTGCGCGCGATGGGCCTGCACCTGTGGCCCGTCTCGGAGGAGATCGCCGCGAACTGCGTCACCTCGGTGCGCCTGCCCGAAGGCGTGGACCACCTCGAGCTGCGCACGCGCATCCGGGATCGCTACGGGGTAATGTTGTCGAGCGGTCAGGGTGCGGGCAATCTGATCAGGATCGCGCATATGGGTCCGACGGCGCGGGGGATGTATCCCATCGTCGGATTGGCGGCGCTCGGGCGGGGGCTGGCCGACCTGAACCATCCCGTGGATGTCGGTGCCGGCCTCGCGGCCGCGCTCGAGGTTCTCGGCTCCCGGCAATGACGATGGCAACTGTGTGTGATCGGACCACCAGGTCGTGAGGAAAGGATGAGCGATGGCGACGCAGCGCACGAAGGGTGTTGATAGTGCTCGCCGCGCGTTGCAGATCCTTCTGCGATTCAGCGAGAGCAGACCCGAACTGAGGATCGACGAGCTGCTGGAGGAGCACGACATCTCGCTGCCCAGCGTCTACCGCTACCTCTCGCTGCTGCGGGAGATGTATCTCATCGAGGAGCGGAACAAGGGCACGTTCGTGCTGTCTCCGCAGATCCTCCAGCTCGCGCGCGCGGCCGAGCAGACGCTCGACTATCGGCACGAGGCGCAGCCGCTTCTGGATCGCCTCACCGATCAGACCGGTGAGACCTCCCTCTACCTGCGGCGCATCAACGACGCCGTCGTGTGTCTGGCCATCGCGGAGACCGAGCACGCCATCAGCATCTCCTTTCAGCCCGGGCACATCATGGCCCTGCACGCCGGCGCCGGGGCGAAGATCCTGCTCTCCGACTACAGCGCGACCAAACGTGAGCAGTATCTGGATCGGTGCCAGCCACCGCTCACGAAGGCGGCGCGGGAGCGGCTCGCGAAGGAGCTGGAGCGGATCCGTGTCGAGGATTTCGCCGAGAGCCATGGTGAGGTGGACAACGGGGTCTGGGCGTGCGCGGCGCCGGTGCGCTCGCGGGGCAGCCTGGTGGGCGTGATCTCGGTCGTCGCCCCGGAGTACCGCACCGGCGATGAGAAGAAGGAGGAGGTCTCCCGCCGGGTGCGGGAGGCCGCCGCTGAGATGGGCAGGGTCCTCGAGCGCAGCCGCTGAGGGTCCCACTCAGCTCAGCCCAGCACGCGCAGCGCCGCCAGCGCCAGCACGCGGGCGATGTCCAGCGCGCACTCCACCGCGTCGGGCGAGGCGAACTGCCGAGCACCGAGCGGGGTGTGGAAGGCCCAGCCGCCCGGCCGCCCCACCCCGATGAGGGCGGATGGGACGCGTCGGGAGATGTTGCCGAAATCGGTGGCGAACGGCAGCGCCGGAGGATCTGCCACGAAGTGCTTGCCGAGCGCCGCGAAGGCATCGGCGACCGCCGCCGTGACCGCGGCATCCGGGGCCACGCCCTGGACGAGCATCCCCTCCGTCCATTCGCCGCCGGCGTCGGCGCGCGTCGTCGCGGCCGTCGCGGCGATGTCCGCCTCGTTCGAGCCGAAGTACAGCACGGTCGCGTCGAGCACGAGGCCGGTGCCCTCCTCCACGTCGCCGTCCAGCTCCACATGTTCGAGCATGAGCCGCGCCGGGTCGCTCTCCGAGGCGGCCTTCATGAGTCCCCGGAGCGCGCGCAGCGGCTCTTGAGGTCGATCCGCTCGCAGCGAGCGCGTCCCCGCGACGTGCAGGCGATCGCGCCGCATCCACAACGATGCCAGGGAGACGGTGTCGATGAACTCCGGGTGCGCATACAGCGCGGCATCCATGTCGTCCCAGACACCGCGAGCCGCCGTGAGGGCCTTGCCGCCGCCGATCTGCCGAGTTCGCGGTGCGTGGATCTCGTCCGCCGGGCAGCCGACCACGACCACGCGTCCCGCCAGCTGTGTCCGCACCGCCGCCAGAGCGGAGGCGGCCGTCACGACCCCGGCGGCGATCGCGGGATGGCCGCAGGAGTGGACGGGACGCAGCGCACCGTCCGTGGTCACGGACGGCACGGCGTCGTACAGCATCGCCAGCCCCACGGTCTTGCCCGCACGTGCACCGTCGAGGATGGCGCGAAACGCGGTGTCCATGCCGGCGATGCCGCGCTCCACGGCCAGGCCCGCCTCTTCGAGACGGGCGGCGAGGTGGGCGGATGTCTGCTGCTCCTCGTGGCCGAGCTCGGGATGCGCCTGGACGAAGCCCATGACCTCCTCGAGCGCGTCGCGCCGCATGTCGATCGCGGTGAGGACGTCCGCGTCCGGCGACGGGATGCCGCTCATGCCGGCTGCTCGATCCGTGTCGCTGCGGACAGTGTCATGTTCTCGGGCCTTCTCCATTGATTATTACATTCCGAAAACTGATTATCACAATAGCAAGGCGAGTCGCCTTCGCACCAGTGCTCGTTCGTCTCGGCGGTTCCGCCGGCGATGTGGGCTCTGCGCCTATGCCGGTGGGAAGCGGGATGCCAGACGGGCATGGACGTCGGCGACGTCGATCGACAGCGCGGCGCCTTCCGACATCCGCCTGACCAGCAGCCTCGGCCACAGCACCGCGATCTGGTTCACGGTGAAGGCGCCGCCGACGAGCGGCCAGTCTGCCTCCAGGAAGCACAGCACGCCG
>CALKHM010000020.1 GCA_937988695.1 uncultured Microbacterium sp.
TCGGGGTGCGACCAGATCATCAGCCGGTCGCCGCCGATGCCGATGGCCTGGCCGGTCACCTCGGCGGCGGCGTCCGAGGCCAGATACGCGACCAGACCCGCGACATCGCGCGGTGCGCCGAAGCCGAGGTCGTGCCGGAAGAACGCCGGCATCGGCCGGCCGCTCTGCTCGGCCTCCACGGCGGCGGCGAAGTACGGCATGGTGGCGGTCATCGCCGTGGCGGCCACCGGGATGACCGCGTTGGCGGTAATGCCCGCCTTGCGCAGCTCCATCGACCAGGTGCGGACCATGCCGACGATGCCGGCCTTGACGCCGGAGTAGTTCGTCTGCCCGAAGTTGCCGCGCTGGCCGGCGGGTGAGCCGATGCAGATGATGCGCCCGGCAACGCCGTGCTCGCGCATGTGCACGACGGCCTCCCGCACGCACGTGAACGTGCCGCGCAGGTGCACGTTCACAACGGTGTCGAAGTCATCGTCGCTCATCTTCCAGAGCACCTTGTCGCGCAGCACGCCCGCGTTCGTGACAAGGATGTCGAGCCGTCCGTAGGCCTCGACGGCTGCCTGAACGAGCGCCCGCGCGGTCTGGGTGGACCCGACCGCGGCGACGGCGGCCGTCGCCTGTCCGCCCTCGGCGGTGATGGATGCCACGGCCTCGGCGGCGGTGGCCTCGTCGACGTCGTTGACCACGACCGCGGCGCCCTGCCGGGCGAGCTCCTGAGCATAGGCGAGTCCGAGGCCGCGGCCCGACCCGGTGACGATGGCGACTTTGCCTGCAAGTGACATCCGTGCTCCTTCGCGTCCGTGTCTTGCGATATTCCGATGAAATCGCAGATCATTGAAAATGTCAAAGGTTGTTTTCTGTCAGGATAGTGCCGACGAGGAGGCGCGATGGGCGAGACGACGACGGATGCGCGCGGCACGGCATCACCGCTGTGGCAGACGACGGTGGGTGCCGACCCCGCGTTCCTGCTCGCGCGCGCGAACGCGCTGTCGCTGGCCGATGCGACCGCCTCGCTCGAGCCGTATGGACTGAAGGTGCGCTCGTACTCGGTGCTGGCGCTGGCGGTCGCCGACGCCCGGCCCACCCAGCGCGAGCTCAGTGAGTTCCTGCGGCTGGACCCGAGCCAGATCGTGAGCCTGCTCGACGACCTGGAACAGCGCGGCTGGGTGCGCCGCGAGCCCGACCCGCGTGACCGGCGGGTGAACGTCGTGGTGGCCACGGCTTCCGGCCGTGCGGCGTGCGCGCAGGCGCGGGAGGCCGTCGATGCCGACCAGCGTGCGCACTTCTCGGTGCTCGATGACGACGAGTTCCAGACCCTGACCGGACTGCTGCGTCGGCTGGCGGGTGTCGATCAGTAGCGGCCAGCACGTTCCAGCACGAACCGGTCGCGGCCGACCGACACCCCGGTGACGATCAGCCCCAGCATCACGGCGAGCAGCAGCAGGAGCGAGCCGAGCCATCCGCCGGATGCCGCGTGTGCGGCGCCGAAGGCGACGGGACCGATCGCGGCCAGCAGGTAGCCGACCGACTGGGCCATGCCCGACAGCGCCGCGGCGGCCTCGTGGTCCCGGGCGCGCTGCGCCAGCAGCGTGAGCGCCATCGCCAGCGACAGGCCGCCGAACAGGCCGAGCGCGGCGACCCAGACGAGGATCGCATCCGGCGCAAGCATCAACCCGACGGTGCCGGCGGCACCCAGCACCGGGATGGCCGCCGGCACCCAGCGCTGCGCCCGACCGCGCAGCACGGCCGGCAGCACGAGCGAACCGACCAACGAGAGCAGCTGGTAGAACATGACGTCGAAGCCGGCCTGCACGGCACTGCGCCCGATCGAGGTGGAGATCGCCGCCAGCCAGGTCACCAGCATGTAGAACGCGCACGACTGCAAGCCCATGTACAGCGCCACCAGCCACGCCAGCGGGTCGGTCCAGACGCCGGTGCCTCGGCGCAGGATGCCGGTGCCGCGGCGCGGGATGCCGGCGCCGCGTCGTGTCGGGCCGGCGTCGCGGGCTCTCATGCCGGCGCCGCGTCGTGCCGAGTGGACGGCGTCGACTCGTGTCGGGCCGGCATCGCGGGCTGCCCACGCCCACACCACGATCGCGAGGGGGAGGAGGGCGCCTCCGCTCACGAGCAGCGCCACCCGCCAGCCGGCCCCGCCCTCGGCCAGATGCGAGAGCGGCACCACCACGCCGGACGAGACCGCGCCGATGCCGCCCAGCAGCGCGGTGTACACCGCCATCATCGCTGTCAGTCGTGCGGTGGAGAAGTCGCGCTTGACGGCCGCCGGCATGAGCACGTTCGCGATCGCCAGAGCGACGCCGATGAGCGCCGTGCCGATCCACAGGCTCGTCGCCGGTCCTGGCAGCGACCGCACCGCGGTGCCGATCGCCAGCAGCACCAACGCCCACAGCACCACACGCGACAGGCCGAAGCGCCGGCTCAGCCCGTGCGCGAGCGGTGAGACCACCGCCCACGCGATCAGCGGCACGGCCGTGATGAAACCGAGCGTGCCCAGCGCCATCCCGGTGTCACGCCCGATCTGGTCGAGCAGCGGGCCGATCGCCGTGATGGTCGGCCGCATGTTGGCAGCGACCAGGCACACGGCGACGATCAGCCCCACGGTGCGAGCGCGTCGTATCGGCTGGTGCTCGCTCATCAGGCAGGACTCTAGCGGAGCCGTCGGTCTGCGGGGGACTCGTGCTCTCGCTGCGGGCGAACCGTCGTGCGGCGAGTAGCGTTGCTGTCCATGTCAGACCGCACGTCCGCATCCCGCTCTCTGCCGATCCTCGTGATCGTCATCGTGCTGTCCGCGGCGATGCTGCGCGGCCCGATCCTGACGGTCGCGCCCGTCGCGCGCACGATCGGCTCGGAGCTCGACGTCGGCGCCGGCGTCGTCGGATTGCTCACGACGATCCCGGTGCTGTGCTTCGCGGTGTGCGCGCCGATGGCGATCGCCATCATCCGGCGGGCCGGCGCCGACGTCGCGCTCTCGCTCACCCTCGGCGGCATCGTGGTCGGCAGCGTGCTGCGTTCGCTCGACGGCATCGCCCTGGCCCTCGTCGGCACGGCCGTCATCGGAGCGTTCGTGACGATCGGCAACGTCGTGCTGCCGATCATCATCGCGCGCGAGTTCAGCCCGCGCCGCGCGCACACCATGACCGGTGTCTACACGGCTGCGCTGAACGTCGGCACCATGACGGTGACCCTTAGCACCTCGCCCCTGGCCGACGCGATCGGATGGCGGTGGGCCATCACCTCGTGGGCGGTGTTCGCGGTGGTGGCCCTGGGCGCGTGGATGGCGCTGCGCGGTGTGCGCCGCGCGTTCACCCCGAAACCGGGTCCCCGTCCCCCTGCCGACGGTGAGCGCGTCTCGGCACTGCGGCACGCACCGACGTGGCTCCTGGCCGGCGCGTTCTGCGGTCAGGCGTTCGCGTTCTATGCGATCACCGCATGGCTGCCCACGCTGTTGTCCGATCAGGGGTTCAGCAGCAATGCCGCCGGCGCGATCGCCGCGATCTTCCAGGTCGGCGGCATCCTCGGCAGTCTGCTGCTGCCGGTGATCACACTGCGCTCGTCCATCCTCGTCGGGGTGCTGTGCGTGGGGATCGGCTGGCTGGCCGTGCCGCTCGGGTTCCTGTTCGCGCCGGCGCTCTGGCTGGCATGGTGCAGTATCGGCGGGCTCGCTCAGGGTGGGGGCATCACGATCGTGTTCATCATGATCAACGCCTTCGGCGACGACGAGCACACCACCGCCGGGCGCTCAGGGATCGTGCAGGGGCTCGGCTATGCGGTGGCCGCGTCGGGTCCGCTGCTGCTGGGTGCGCTGCACGAGCTCACGGATTCCTGGGTCGTGCCCCTGCTCGTGGTGCTGCTGGCCGTGCTGCTGTTCCTGGTGCCCGGCGTCGCCGTCGCCCGCCATCTGCGCACGCCGGCGCGCGCGCCGGGTCGCTGATCGGTCGCGGCGGCGCGGCCCCGAGCTGTGGCATCCCGGGGCCGCCGGCCGGAGGGGCCGGTTCGCCGCGGTGAAGCGGCATTGCGGGGCGGCGGCCGGGTGCTGAACCCCGGATGCCCGCGGCCGGATGCCGGGTGCCGGAGGCGGAGTGCCGGGTGCCGGCGCTAGGCGTTAGCCGAACGACTCCATCGGCCAGCCCGTGTAGGCCTCGGCGAGGTAGGTGCGGCCGGCGCGCGAGTCGGTGACCGAGCGCAGCTCGCCGAGCTGCCGCATCCGGTCGAAATCGGAGGCCTCCGGCATCTGGTGCAGCATGCTGGTCATCCACCACGAGAAGTTCTGTGCCTTCCAGATGCGGTGCAGGGCCGCCTGCTCGTAGCCGTCGAGCGGTCGCGCGTCGTTCTCGAGCAGGAAGGCGCGCAGCGCGCCGCCCAGCAGCAGCACGTCGGCGATCGCCAGGTTCATGCCCTTCGCTCCGGTCGGCGGCACGGTGTGCGCGGCATCCCCCACCAGGGCGACGCGGCCGCGGCGCAGGTCGCGCGCGACGAAGCTGCGGAACTGCAGCACGTCGCGCTGGAAGATCGGGCCTTCCTTGAGGGTCGTGCCGGGCACGCGCGTCTGCAGGATCTCCCACAGCTGCTCCTGCGTGTACACGTCGGGGTCGACATCGGGGTCGCACTGGAAGTACATCCGCTGCACGGTGTCTGAGCGCTGGCTGATCAGCGCGAATCCGTTCGGCGAGTTGCTGTAGATGAGCTCGGGCGCGCTCGGCGGCGCCTCACACAGGATGCCGAACCACGCGAACGGGTACTCGCGGTACAGACCCGCACGCGATCCCGACATGGCCTTTCGGACGATGGAGTGCGAGCCGTCGGCGCCCACCACGATCTCGGCGGCGATCTCGGTCTCCGCCCCCTCGGCGTCGACGGCGATCACTCGTGGGCGCTCGCCGTCGACGTCTTCGACGCGCTGGGCGGTGAGCCCGAAGCGGACGTCGTGGCCGGCCGGGACGAGGGTGGACAGCAGATCCTGCAACACGAGATGCTGCGGATACAGCCACACGCCGCGGTCGACCAGCTCGGCGAAGTCGATGCGGTGCCCGACGCCGTCGAAGCGCAGCTCGATGCCATCGTGGCGCATGCCCACCTGGTGCGCGTGCGTATCGACGCCCGCGGCCAGCAATGCCTGGACGGTGCCCTCCTCGAGGATGCCGGCACGGATCGTCTGCTCGATCTCGTCGCGCGATCGGCTGTCGATGACGACCGACTCGATACCGGCGGTTCGCAGCAGCTGCGCCAGCAGCAGACCGGCGGGCCCGGCGCCGACGATGGCGACCCGGGTGCGGACGGTGGTGGTCATGGCGTCTCCCTCGACTTCGCTGCAGCGCAGCAGTGATCACGGCCATTGTCCCCGAAGCCCGCCGTCGTCCGGCGCCTATTTCCCATTCAATGGGATGCGGCGGGCCCTGCCAGCCCTCGCGCGAGGCGAGGAGATCTCACCGGGAGAGGACGTCGGCGTGGGATCCGGCCCTCTTCTGGTGAGATCTCCTCGTTTCAGGCGAGGGCAGATGCCGCGACCCGCCCCATCCCGCCTGCTCGGCTTTCCAGGGCGACGCGGATGTCGCGCGCGGCGCGGTGCAGCGCCGCGAGCGGGGCGTCGACCGCCGCGTCGCGGGCGATGACGACCGACAGGGCGGCCACCACCGCCCCCGACGGATCGCGCACCGGCACGGCGAGGCCCGTCGCGACCTCCTCGATGAATCCCGGTGCGAGGGCATGCCCCAGCCGCCGCACCTCGGCGAGCTTGCGGCGCAGCGCCGCGGGCTCGACGATCGTCGCGCGGGTCAGCGCCACGAGCGGACCGGCCATGACCCGCTCCTGCAACTCCGCGGGCGCGTACGCGAGCAGCACGAGCCCCGAGCTCGACGCGTTCAGCGGCAGTCGGCCGGCGATGCGGGTGACGTTGGAGGTGGCATCCGGGCTCGACAGCCGCTCCAGGAACAGCGCCTCACCCTGCTCGAGGATCGCCAGCTGCGTGTGCTCGCCGATCCGCGCCTGCACGCGCTCCATCGCGGGCATGGCGGCCTGGCGCAGCCGCAGCGCCGCCGACGAGCGGGTGGCCAGCTCCCACAGCCGCATGCCCACGCGGATGCGATGGTCCTCGTCGCGCTCGAGCAGTCCCGTCTCGACGAGCTCGCCGATGAACCTGTGCGCGGTCGATGACGGCAGGTGCGCACGGCGCCCGATCTCGGATGCCGACTGCACGGTGCGGGTCGGCGTGAACGTCTCGAGCACCCGCAGCAGCCGCTCGGTGACCGAGTCGCCCGAGGGGGAGTTCGCCATGGGGCTACCTTCTCACGCCGCGGCGCGGCGCCGGACCTGCGATCGACCAGCCGCGGCAGATGCCGGCCGTATACGCGAGGCGCCGTGGTGCGCGCGATTCAGTCGACGAGCGCGAGACCCCCGTCGACGAGAACGACCTCGCCGGTGACGTAGCTCGCACGGATCAGGAGCAGTGCCGCCTCGGCGACGTCTTCGGGCGTGCCGACGCGCCGCAGCGGTGCGATCCGCGCGACCTCCCGCCCCCGGTCCTTGTAATTCGCCGTCCATGCGGTTTCGATGAATCCGGGGGCGAGCGCGTTCACACGGATTCCCCGCGGTCCAAGCGCTCGGGCGAGAGTGCGCGTGAGTTGGATGAGCGCGGCCTTGGACACCGAGTAGGGCAGGGAGCTGCCCGCTACCCGTATCCCGGCCGAGGAGGACACGTTGACGACGGCTCCGATCGTCGACGCCTCCAGAAGGTCGGCAGCGGCCTTCACGGTGCTCCAAGCTCCGACGAGGTTGACATCGAGGATGCGTCGCCAGTCGGTGACGTCGATGCCGCCGAGATCGGCGTGGTCGACGAACTTCGTGGTCCCCGCGCTGTTCACGAGCACGTCGAGTCGGCCATGCTCGCGGCGTACGTGGTCGACGACGGTGATCACGGACGTCTCATCCGCGACATCGCACCCGAACACGGTCGGCCGTGTGCCGTCGGCGAACGTCACCGGAGGGTTCGGAACCCGGCGCGCGCTTACGATCACCGTCATCCCGTCCCGCGCAAGGCGCTCCGCAATGGCCAGTCCTATGCCAGAGGTACCGCCGAAGACCAGAGCGACCGGGGCAGCGGTCATCACGCACCCTCTTCCGGGAGGTAGAGGGTGAGGGCGTCAGCCACGCAGCAGGGGTGGGCCGTTCCCATCGCCGTCAGGCTCACGCGTGTTGACAGGAAGGTTCGGGCCGAATCGCGCCGGACGCTGCGGATCTCTGCCGTCGCCGTCACCTCTGATCCCGCTCGCACCGGTGAGGGGAAGCGCACGCGGTCTAGCCCGTAGTTGATCGCGCTCTGCGCATCGGGCACCAGGAGAAGGCCCTCGAGTGCCCAGGAGACCAGCGACAGGGTGAGGAACCCATGTGCGATCGTCACGCCGTAGGGGCCGGTCGCCGCTCGCACCGGATCGACGTGGATCCACTGACGGTCCTCGGTCACCTCGGCGAACCGGTCGATACGATCCTGGCTGACCAGAAGCGGTGTGCTGGGGCCGAGCGTCTCGCCGACGTGCTGTTCGAGCTGGGCGAGGGGAAGGCGTCGCGGTTCAGCGGAAGTAGCCATTGGCCAGCCAGCCTCCGTCGATCGAAAGGGTGGCTCCCGAGATGAATGACGACGCGTCGCTGAGCAGGAACAGTGTCGCGCCCACGACATCGTCGGACCTCCCGAACCGCCGAACCGGTGTGCGCCCCTCGATGGCCCCACGGTCGAGGACGCCCCGGCGGAGCAGATCGCCGGTGAGATCGGTCTCGATGTATCCGGGCGCGATCGCGTTGACGCGGATTCCCCGTTCTCCCCACTCCACGGCCAGTGCGCGGGTCAGGCCGAGTACGGCGGTCTTCGAGGCGACGTACGCCGCGCGTTCGGGCTGACCGATGAAGGAGGAGAGCGACGCGGTGTTGACGATCGAGCCGCCCTCGGGCATCGCGCGGGCTGCGGCCTGCGAGCAGGCGAACACCGCGGTGACGTTCACCTCGAGGATGCGGCGGAGGTCGGCGAGAGCATAGTCGATGCTCGGCGCGACCTTGGTCACACCGGCGTTGTTGACCAGTCCGTCGATGCGACCATGGTCGGCGATGATCTGGGCGAACGCGTCATCGCGCATGGCATCGTCAGCCAGGTCGGCGGCGATTGCCTGGACTCGGGCACCAGCCGCCTCCGCCTCTGCGACGACGGTGGCCAACCGGGCCGAGTCCCGCGCCAGCACGATGACGGTGGCACCGGCGGCATGCGCCCCCTTCGCCATCGCCAGCCCCATCCCTCGACTGCCGCCCGTGACGACGATCACCTTCCCGGTGAGGTCGGGGGTCGTGGCGCTATTCCATTCCGTCATGCGTGATCTCTCCTTCGGGAAGGCTGCAGCGGTGCAGGAGCCGGGCGAAGCCGACCGCGTTCAGGTACTCCCAGTGATCGGCGGAGTCGGGTCCGGCCAGGCTTCCCGACGGGTCGGCGGGATAGCGGCCCCGATAACCGAGGGGGTGGGCGCCGAACGGCGTGTGAACGACGGCGCGAACCCGTTCGCTCTCGGCGACGAGGTCACGCGGCCGTCGCCGGACGGTCTCGGCACTCACGAGCTGCTCGACCGTTGCGACGACGCATCCGGCGGCGCGGGTGATCGCACGGTCCGCATACCACGCGTCGGGCAGGTCATCGAGCAGCACATCGCCCGCTTCGTCGGCGGCGGCCGCGTGCAGGAGGAAGACATCCGGCGCGGCGAACGCGATCTGCTCGGGGGTGAGGACTGTCGCGGTCGCGCCGACCAGTGCGGCCTCCGGGAACGGCGCCCATGCCAGCAATGCTCCGGGCGTCCACGACCTGCGGGCGAGCGCGCGGAGGATCGCGAGGGGCCGCCGCCCGTCTGCGGGTCCTCCGATCGCGATCGTGCCGCCGTCGGGTACTCGATCGGCAGCCGCGGCGATCGAAACGAGCTTCGGGGCCGCAGTCATGCGCGATCCGCCTTCACGTAGATGCCGTCTGGGTCGATGCGTGTGCGCAGCAGGTCGAGTTCGCGCGCGGTCGGCTCCTTCGTGGTGGGAAGCGTCGCGGGCCGGGCGAGCTCGAAGCCGGTTGCGGCGGCGACCTCGTCCCACGTCGTCCCCGGGTGTAGCGAGACCACGCCCATCTGCTTGGTGGCCGGGTCGAAATCGAAGACGCCCAGATCGGTGACGACGCCGGTGGGACCACGCCCTCGCAGACCCGCCGCTTCGCGGGCGCCTGGGCCGTCGAGAAACCCGGGGCTGGTCAGATGGTCGACGCGCTCGACGAAGGTCCGGCGACTGTGGCGGACCACGATGAGGAACTCGCCTGCCGTGCTCGCGATGTCGTTCGCTCCGCCACTGCCACCGAGACGGGTCGCCGGCCGGTGGTATCCCTCGCCGCCCACCGCCGTCGAGTTGATGTTTCCGTAGCGGTCGACCTGCGCCCCGCCGAGAACGCCGAAGTCGACGTGACCGCCCTGCAAGAGCAGGAGCGCGTCGAGCATCCCGCTGACTCGGCGCGCGGTCGACTGCAGCCTCGGGTCTCCCACCGCACGCGCAACGGTGCGCGGCTCGGGTGCGAGGATGCCGGACTCGAACATGAGAGTCGCGTGTGTCGCATGGGTGGCCTTGGCCAGGTACGCAGCGACCATCGGGAGACCGGTACCGATGAATGTGTTCCAGCCGTCACGGATGAAGCGGCTGGTCGCGACAGTCATCATCTCGTCATGGGTGAACCGCATCACCACTCACCCCGCCCTCTTGCCAGCTTGTGCACCGGATCGACGACGGCCTCGGCGAGGCGGCGACTGCCGATGCGGTTCAGATACGCATCGTGGTCGGGCAGGTCGAAGACCCACTCCTGCAGGTATGCTGCCGTCGCCGGCACGGTCCGAGACGCTTCGTAGTACTCGCCCATGAGCTCGAGGTCCTCGTCGTAGAGACCGTACATCCCTCCCGGATAGGCACCGTACGGCGTGTGCACCACCTGATCGACGAGGATGCCGGGGACCGTCACGAGCTGGTTGCGCTCGACGATCTCTTCTGCTGCGACGATCCGCTCCGTCGTCACGATGACGCGCCGCGCCGCGCGGATCTGTGCGTCCACGACGGAGATCTGCCCGGTGATGATGCCGTTGCCCTGCTCGTCGGCCTCGGCGACGTGGATGATGGCGACGTCAGGGGCGAGCGCGGAGACGACACCGATCTCCTCGTCGCCGAATGGCGAGTGCAGCCGCGCGAACTTCGGTGCTTCCCCCGATTGGATCCGTTCGAGATCGGAACCCGCCATCGAACGGATCGGCAGGAACGGGACGCCCCAGCCGGCCGCCAGCAGACGCAGCGTGAGGCCCAGATGGCTGTGGTCGTCCGTGGTGATCCAGCCGTTCTCCACGGCCCGGCAGATCGCTCGGACGCGGCCCAGTCCTTCGAACATGAGGTTGGAGAGATTCACATGTCGCACCCGCCCGGCGGCCGTGAGCAACTCGGCGGGCCAGCACTCCGCGATCGCGTGCAGGGTGAGGTCGCCGGTCCCGGCGCGCAGCAGTTCACGGACGAACGCGAGCGGATGACCGAAATGGCCGAAGCCGCTGAACGACAGTGTCGCACCCGGTCGGATGCTGTCGACCGCCGTGCGCAGGTCGACGACCTTGCTGCCGGAGGCTGCGATGCTCATTGCGCGGTCAGCCCTCCGTCGACGGGGAGGTCCACACCCGTGATGAACGACGACTCGTCGGAGAGGAAGAACCGCACGGCCCAGGCGATGTCCCGTGGTCGGCCGAGCCGGCCCAGGGGGACCTGCGCGCGCAGGCGCCCCTCGAGGGTGGCGACTCCGGTAGGGTCGGCCTTCGGCCCGACGATCATCGACATCCGATCCTGCATGGGCCCCGGATGAACCGAGTTCGCGCGGATGCCTCGCGCGGCGTACTCGGTCGCGGCCGACTTCGTCAGCAGCCGGACGCCTCCCTTGCTTGCCTGATATGCGCTCCCGCCTCCGCGGCCGACCAGGCCGTCCACCGAGCCGATCGTGACGATCGAGCCCCCGCCTGCGGTGAGCAGTGCGGGGATGACCGCGCGGATGCCCAGCCACGCGCCGGTGAGATTGACGCGGAGGGTGCGTTCCCAGGCGTCGACCTCGGTCTCCGCCGCTCCTGCACGGCTGAGGATCGCTGCGTAGTTGACGAGACCGTCCAAGCCTCCGAATTCCGAGTTCGCCAGTGAGACCAGCCCTTCCCAGGATGCCGCGTCGGTGACGTCGGCTTCGGACGTCACGGACGTTCCTCCCGCGTCCCTCACCTCCGCCGACACCGCCTCGACGGCCTCGGACACCGCATCGGCGAGGACGAGATGCGCGCCGTGCTCCGCCAGCAGACGGGCGCCGACCCGACCCTGTGCGCCGCCGGCACCCATCACCAAGATCCTCTTGCCCTCCAGCGTCGTCATAGCACCATGCTCCTGTCCGCCCCGCGAGGAGGCATTGTCACGATCTCGCCCGCCCACGAGCGCCGGATCGCCTCGAGCGTCTCGGCGTTCTCGATCGAGTCCGACGGCGAGATCAGCGGGGCGGCCCCGTCCAGGAGCACAGCGGCCACGGCCGCGACCTCGAGCTCGAACTGGTCGGCGAACGGCACGGTCTCCACGCGGGAGGCGCCGGAAGCCGGGATGACCTCGATGACCGGATCGCCCCACCCGCGGGCGGCTCGGAACGCATTGCGCATCCTCAGCCGACCGCGATCTCCCTGCAGTTCGAGAAGCGCGCCCCCAGGGATGTCCATTGCGACGAAGAACTGCCCGACGATGCCGTCGTCGAAGACGATCTGGCCGGCGAAGCGCATGTCCACGCCGTTCTCCTGCGTCAACAGCTCGCCGGTGATCCGTTGGGGCCGGCGTGCGGCGTACGCCCGCAGACCGCTCACCGTGTACGAGCCGATGTCGGCGAGAGCGCCGCCGCCGAGCTCTCGGGAGAGGCGGATGTCGTGAGCGCGCGCCGCCGCATCACCGGGATAGTTTGCGCCGAGATCGTAGGTGTAGGCGATCCGCACCAGACGAAGTGGTCCGAGCTCGTCGGCCACGATGCGCCGGATGCGGTCGATGCGCGAGTCGTAACGCCACATGAACCCTTCGAGCAGCATGCGGTCGGCGTGCTCGGCCGCCTCGTACATGGCACGGGCGTCAGCGGCGGTGAGCGCCAGCGGCTTCTCACAGAGCACATGCTTGCCTGCCTCGAGGGCCGCGATCACCCACTCGCGGTGCAGAGAGTTCGGCAGGGGCACGTAGACGATGTCGATGCCGGGGTCGGTGAGCAGTGCCTCGTAGCTCGAGTGGACGCGTGGGGCGCCCACACGAGCGGCGAACGCTGCGGCGTCGTGCGGATGGCGGCTCGCGACGGCGGCGAGCTCGCTGCGCGAGTCGCTCGCCACGGCGGGCGCGAGGCCGGTCTCCACGATGCGGGCGCTCCCGAGGACACCCCATCGGACCCTCTCGTGCGATGTGCGAACCACCGGTGAGCCTTCCTGCTCGTGCCTCTCGGGACAGACCATCCAGCAAGTAGTATAGACATATAGTCCTCAGTGTTCTAGCGTGGGATGCGTTCGAAGAGTCTGTGAGAGGAGACCGATGGCCATCACGGGTCGGACAGGCATCCTCGCGGTCGTCGGCCATCCCATTGACGGCGCTCGCGCTCCCGCGGCCCTCGGCAGCTTCGTCGCGCAACTCGGGATCGACCTCGCCGTCGTGCCCGCCGACGTGGATGCTGCGGCATTGCCCGCCTTCCTCGAGGGAGCGCGAGCCTGGCAGAACCTGGCGGGACTGCTCATCACGATGCCGCACAAGATCGCCATCGCCGGGCTCGTCGATGAGCTCACCGTGCGGGCGAGCACCAGTGGCGCAGTGAACCTCGTCCGCCGCGACCGGGACGGCACGCTGTGCGGCGACCAGGTCGACGGCGCGGGTTTCGTGCGCAGCCTCATCGATGCCGAGGTGGATGTCACGGGCGTCGCCGTCGTGCTTTTCGGCGCTGGCGGGGTAGGTCGATCGATCGCCTTCGCCCTCGCCGAGGCCGGCGTCGCGCGCATCGTCGTGGTGAACCGTTCGGCTGCGCGCGCGGTCGCGCTCACCGACGACCTCCGTCACGCCCATCCGGAGGTCGAGATCCAGATCGGTATCGAGACGGACGCCGCCGCGGCCGACCTGCTCGTCAACGCGACGAGCCTCGGCTCCGACCGACAGCCGGGAATCCCGCTCGATCCCGCATATATCCGCCGCGGATCGGTCGTCGCCGACGTCATCGCTGCGCCCCAGACCACCCAGCTTCTTCATGAGGCGGCGCGCCGCGGCGCCCGCATCCACCCCGGCGTTCGGATGCAGCAGGCGCAGTTCCAGACCATCCTCGCGTTCGTCGGTGCGGAAACCGACCGGCCGGAAGGCGGCCGGATCGCGGACGCAGGGAGAGGGAGATAGGAAGACATGTCACCAATCGCCGTCGTGACCGGCGCCGCCAGCGGCATCGGGCTGGCCCTCGCATCGGCATTGGCTGCGGACGGGTATCGCGTCGTGATGTCGGACATCCGCGCGGACGCGCTCGCCGCGGCCGCGCGCGAGGTGATCTCCAGCGCTGCAGGCACCGAGGTGCTTCCTCTGCCCGCCGACGTGACGGACGCAGCCGCGCTAGTCGATCTCGCCCACCGCGTCGCGCACGACTGGGGCGCGGCTGACCTGGTCATCAACAACGCCGGCGTCATCGGACCGGTGGGGCCGGTCTGGGAAGGGGCGCTGGACCAGTGGGAATTCGCGATGCGCGTCAACTACTGGGGCGTGCTGCACGGGATGCGAGCGTTCCTGCCCGGCATGATCGAGCGGGATGCTGGTCGACTCGTCAACGTCGCCTCGGTGGCCGCCTGGTCGTCCGGACCCCAGATGGGCTCATACGGTTCCGCGAAGCATGCCGTCCTGGCTCTCACCGAGTCCGCCTATCGGGAGCTGCGTGAACTCGGCAGCGCCGTTCGACTCTCGGTGGTGTGCCCGACGACGGTCCGGACATCCCTCGTGGCTCACCTCGAGCAACCTGGATCGGGTGCCGGCGTCGGGCGCAGCCGACTTCTCGCCGCACGGGAACACGGCCTTGACCCCACCGAGGTCGCCAAGCTCGTCGTGGAAGGCATCCACGCTGACCAGTACCTCATCACGACAGACCGCGGATGGGTCGTCAACGCGGCCCGCCAGCGGCTCGCCGTCGCCGAGGGCGGCGAGCCGCCGATGAACCGGGAACCGTCTCGGAGCTGAGCCGGGGCGTGTCGGACACGTCTGCCAGCCGAGAAGCCGGGCGGCAGTGCTGAACTGCTGCTTCACCCCGGGGGCGATCGCGCCCGCTCGGCGCTGGCTCGGGGTGACCGGGTGACCGGGTGACCGGCTTCAGCCGGGTCGCCCGGCCGCCTGTGGATAATTTCCCGGGCGCTCCGGCGCATCCGAGAATCATGGAGTCAGGGGAAGTCGCCCGAGTTCACGGGGAGCTTCCCAGCCGGGCCGCCTCGGTAGACGATTCCGTGTTCAAACCCTTGCGTTTTGTAACGCGCGACGCAATACTTGTCTAGTCCTCTAGATTACAGATCCGACGTCGATACCAAGTACCCCTCAGAGACGAGGAGAGACGTGCAGAAGAACCCGCGCGATGCGCCTCACGGCTGGCCCCTCCTCACTGCTCGCGCCAGGAAGGAGGAACGGCACAAGTGACCTGGCAGGGGAGTCCAGAGCCCTGCGCGATCCGATCCGAGCAACATCCAGCGTCCTCCCGATCCCGTGTCCGACGGGGCGGCGGCGCCAGACGAAAGGTAAGAGCGTGAACACAAACAGACTTCGGCGCGCAGGCATCGTCCTGGTCGCCGGCGCAGCGGCCATGGCCCTGGCCGCCTGCTCACCCGGGACCTCGACTCCCTCGGCCGAGTCCTCCGATCTGAGCGGTCAGACGATCAAGGTCCTCGTCAGCTCCGGACACCAGCAGTTCAACCCGGTCTGGGACACCGAGCTGCCGAAGTGGGAGGCCAAGACCGGCATCAAGGTCG
The DNA here is from genome assembly GCA_937988695.1 of uncultured Microbacterium sp. Taxonomy (GTDB): domain Bacteria; phylum Actinomycetota; class Actinomycetes; order Actinomycetales; family Microbacteriaceae; genus Microbacterium. Next base: position 15,066 of record CALKHM010000020.1, read on the forward strand.
AGCTCGACAAGGTGAACACGACCGACATCTCCAGCACCTTCCTGCGCGACGTCACGGTCGGCGGCTGCACGATCGACAACGTCGAGATGCTGGACGGCGGGACGGCCTCGGCGGCTCCGCACATGGCCGATCTCAACCAGTTCCTCGAGCGGGACGGATCCAGCGCTGCAGCACTGCTCAAGCAGCAGGTCCCCTTCGCCCAGAAGGCCTACTCCTTCGACGGCAAGCTCGACTTCTACCCCTTCTATTCCGGGGCGAAGGGCGTCGCCTACCGCAAGAGCTGGTTCCAGGACCCGACCAACCAGGCAAACTTCCAGTCGGAGTTCGGCTACAAGCTGCCGGACCCGCCGACGACGGCACAGCAGGTCAAGGACCTCGCCAAGTTCTTCACGACCGGCAAGACCAAAGGCATCGTGTTCTCGGGCTCCGGTGACCCTGGTGAGACGACGCTGTCGGACCTGATCTTCCGCAACGGCGTAGACGGCTACCAGGACGCGAAGAACAACGCCCAGTGGGGTCCTGCGCATCCCGGCAACCAGGGCAAGGTCGCCGCGGCCGCCACCTACCTCACCGACTTCATCACCGAGGGCTACACGCCGGCATCCATCGGAGCCATGCAGACGGCGGACACCACGGCGAACTTCCTCGCCGGGAACACCGCGATGGACTATGACCACATCTACCTGTTCTGGAACCAGATGACGGCTGCCAAGAGCAAGCTCGGTGACATCGGCTCGTTCGAGTTCCCGAGTCTGGAGAAGGGCCAGGGCGGCATCTCGTTCTACTGGGGCCGAGGTATCCCCGAGTGCAGCAAGCACAAGGCCGCCTCGTGGGAGTTCATGAAGTGGATCATGTCGCCGGAGATCCAGAAGATCGCCCTCACCAAGGGCACTGGCGTGTATGTGCCGACCGACACGTCACTGCTGAGCTGGGCGGTCGACCAGGGAGTGATCCCCCAGGGCGTCGCTGACTCGGTGAGCCACGCCAAGGCCTACAAGGTCACGCCGGTCACCAATCAGATCCGGCAATCGATCGACATCCCGTTGGTGGAGAAGCTGATCGGCAACCAACTGACCCCGGCGGAGTATGCCAAGACGTCCGGCGAGCAGATGCAGGATGCGGCGAACTCGGCGGGCATCACGAAGTAGATCGCGCCGCGCGCGGAGGGTGACGACGACGTCGTTCCCCGTCGCCACCCTCCCGCTGCGTCGCAGCCCGCAAACGACCCGAACACGACGAATGGAGACGATGTGCCCCAGGTCACCATGACGGCCGAATCCGAGTCCGTTGCGCGAATCGGCTCCCGTCCTCCCCGACACCGCTCCTCGCGGACGAGCTACTGGATCTTCCTCATCCCGGCCGTGATCGGAGTGGTGGCGCTGATCGCCATACCGATCGGGCTCACCGTCTATTACAGCCTGCGCAACTACAACCTGCAGGTCGGCACGGACACCTTCACCGGACTCGGGAACTACGTCCGGCTCCTGACCGGTGGCGACACGGGCTTTCTCGCCGCCACGCTGCGGACTTTCGGCTATGTCGTGGTGGTGATCGTCCTGGACTTCGTGCTCGCCATGACGCAGGCGCTTCTGGTGTTCAGCATGAAACAACACTGGGCGAGGTTCTGGCGTGCCGTCTTCATCCTGCCGATCCTCGTCATCCCAACCGCCAGCGCGGTCTTCTGGCGCAACGTCATGTATGCGCCGCACAATGGCGAGTTCCTGAAGGTGCTCGGACTGGACCGCCTGGTCTCGCCCCCGCTCGGCGATCCGAGGCTCGCGTTCTGGGCGATCATCGTCGTGGTCGTCTGGGCATGGTCGCCGTGGGTGTTCGTCCTCTTCTCTACGGGTCTTGACCAGATCGACAAGACAGTCATCGAGGCATCCATGGTCGACGGTGCAGGCTACTTCCAACGGCTGCGCCGCATCATCTTCCCACTCATGCGGCCGGTGATCTTCGTGACGCTGACCTTCAAGGCGCTCGACTCTTTCCTGTCCTTCCCCTTCGTCTGGGTGCTCACGATGGGGGGCCCGGGCGACTCGACGCACATTCTGAGCACGTTTATCTACCAGCAGGCGTTCAACCTCCTCGACTACGGCAACGGTTCCGCGATGGCGATCGTCATGCTCGTGGTCAGCGGTGCGTTGTCGATCGGGGCGGTTCTGGGATGGCAGCGGTTCTACGGACGGGAGGCGTGACATGCGGAGGTTCCGCGCGATCGTCCGAGACATCCCTCGCACCGCCCTGATGGTCGTGATCCTCCTGTGGGTCCTCATCCCCGTGTACTTCCTCGTCGCGACATCGCTCTCACCCGACGGTGCCACTCTCGACGGGCTGGTGCTGCCCTCCGCGATCTCGTTCGCGAACTACGTGGCCGTCTTCACCGGGGCGAACGACATCTGGATACCGTTGATCAACAGCACGGTGGTCACGATCGCCTCGACCGCGATCGCCCTCATACTCGCGGTGCCCGCCGCCTACGCTCTCTCGCATCTGCGACACCGCCGGCTGGGACGTGGCATGTACCTGTCGTTCTTCGTGCTCCGGGGCATCCCGCCGATCGCTCTGGTCATGCCGTTCTATCTGATCTTCTCGAAGTCGAATCTGCTCAACTCGCTTCCTGGCCTCGTGATCGCGCTGGCTCCGCTGGCACTGCCGTACTGTGTGTGGACGCTTCGGGTGACGTTCGATCTGATCCCGCGTGAGGTCGAGGAGGCGGGCGCGGTGGACGGTGCGGGGCGATTCCGGATGTTCTTCTCGGTGGTGCTGCCGATCGCGACGCCGGGGATCGCGGCGACCGGGATCCTCTCGGCCCTCTTCATCTACGTCGACTACATCATCGTCGCGCCGCTGGCGGGGCCGAAGACCTACACGTTCTCGATCTATGTCACGAGCTTCTCGCAGGACTTCGTGCAACTGGTCGGGCCTCTGTCGGCGGCAGCGATCATCGGTGCGATCCCGATGGCTGTGATGTTCATCATCAGCCAGCGGTTCAGCAGGCGGCTTGCGAGCGCAGGCATCCACTGAAGGTCGGTGATGTCTGGATTTCTCATTGCTCATAGTTGTATAGACCACTAGTCTGGTTTTGAAGAAAGGCCAAAGAGAAGATGACGCATGACCTGACGCTCCCCTGGCGAGATCTCACTGATCCGCGCCGGATCGTGGACTACGACGACATCGAGGATCGCGAGGCCGGTCGCAAGGAGCCGGAGTTCGAGAACCTGGAGATCCCGGAGGACCTCGGAACGGTCCGTGAGCTGGTCGACGACCACAAGATCAAGCGCTATGCGTTCACCCAGGATGAATGCGGCCCCTGGTACTTGCAGGACAGCCCCTTCGGAGGGCGGATCGGGCAGGCCACGCTGCTGTGCAACGACCTCGTTCAGATGTTCACGAACGTCTATGCCGCCAGCAGGGTCGTGGGGTTCCACACGGAGGAGCAGATGTGGTTCGACGCTCCGGTGCACCTCGGCGAGATCGTCACGCTCTCGGCGACCTACACCGAGTCGTACGTCCGGCGCGGCGAGGGCTATGTGGTCATGGAAGCCGCCGCAATCGGGGCGGATGGCCGCAGCATCGTCCGGCATCGTGGCGTCGAGATTCTCAAGACGGTTCCCGGTGATCTCGGCGGACGGGGCAGCAGCACACCGGAGAGGCGGGTTACCGGACAGGTGCCGGATGGAGCTCGCCACGTCGAGACACTCGGTCCGCAGACCCGGGTCGGCGATGTGCTCATCCCCTTGGCGAAGACGGTCACGTTCGAGCAGGCGGCGGTCTTCTCGCGTCTCGGCGAGTATGTCGTGAACACCCATAACGACCTGCGCACGGCCCGCGCGGGCAGGCTGCGCCAGCCGATCGTCCAGGGCGCGCAGCAGTTCGGGCTCATGGCCCAGCGGCTCGTGGCGGCCTTCGGCGCGAGCTTTTTCACCACCGGATGGATGCAGGTGAAGTTCCTGGTACCCGTCGACGTGTTCGAGCCGCTGACCATCAGTGGCGTCGTGACGGCGATCGAGCCGCGTGACGACGGCGACCGCACCGCGCAACTCGAGGTGTGGATCCGCCGCGGCGACGGCCGGCTCGTCACGGTCGGCTGGGCCCGTGCGGCGCTTCCCCGTTCCTAACCCACCTTCGAGACAGAGATCGGACTCATGACAAAACCACAGACGGGCGGCCAGATCGTCGTCGCCATGCTTCAGTCCCTCGGTATCCGCCACGTGTTCGGCGTCGTCGGCGGCCAGACCCTGGCCATCACTGACGCGATCATCGATACGCCCGGCGTCGAGTTCGTGCACACCCGGCACGAGAACGCGGCGGCGGTCATGATGGATGCTTACGGACGGCTCACGGGCGAGCCCGCGGCGTGCATCTCGACGACCGGCCCGGGTGCGACCAACCTGCTCACCGGTGTGGGAGGTGCCTACCGCGACTCCAGCGCCGGTTTCGTCCTTACCTGCAACAACAACGGCGAGAACATCAACAAAGACGACGCGCAGAACGCCGACCACGTCGAACTGTTCAAGCCGCTCGTCAAGTTCAGCCGCCTCGTCGCACACGGTTCATCGATCAAGCAGGCGATGGAGGAGGCATATGTCAATGCGATGACGGGGAATCCGGGGCCGGTGCACCTCGACTTCGCCCGCGACACGATCGAAGGCACCGTCACGGATCCGCCGTCGATCCCTGAGGTCCATCCGGCGCGGACCTGGGTCGGCCGCCGACCGCGGCCGAACGCCGTCGCACTCGCCGAAGCCGCGGAGCGCCTGCTCGCGGCGGAGCGCCCGGTGATCTGGCTGGGCAACGGCGGCAACCGCGGCCGTGCTGCCGATGCGGTGCTGGCCTTTGCGACAGCGCTCGGCATTCCCATCGTCACGACCTTCAACGGAATCGGATCCGTTCCTACCACTCATCCGCTCGTCTTCGGCCCGGTGAGCCGGATGGGCACGACGATCTCGACCCGTGCACTCGGCGATGCCGATCTCGTGCTCGCTCTCGGCAACAGTCTCAACGCGGTCTCGACGACCCGCTGGAAGCGCGAGCTGCCCACCGTCATCCAGGTGGATGTGGATCCCGCAATGATCGGGCGCTACTACGCAGATGTCACCGTGGGCATCGTGTCGGACATCGCGGCGTTCACCGATGGATTGCTCGAGGCGATCGGAGAGCGCGCCGCCGAGGCGAAGACCTCTCGGCAATCATGGATAGACGATCTGCAGGCCGCGGACCGTGCCTGGTGGGAGAGCACCCGCGTGAGCGTAGGCGCGCACAAGGCGCCGCTCTCGCCTGCCGACATCGTCCGAGCGCTGCGCGCGGTCGCCCCCGATGACACTCTGCTCATCGCGGATGCCGGAAACCCGGGGGTGTGGTCGTTCCTCTGGCAGATTACGCAGCCGAACACCTACATCAAACCCGTCGGCTTCGGGAACATGGGCTTCGCGCTGCCATCGGCGATCGCAGCGAGCACGATCGATCCCGAGCGTCCAGTGCTCGCTCTCATCGGTGATGGGTCACTGGGGATGAGCCTCGGAGAGCTCGAGACGCTCGCACGGGTCGGCGGTAAAGTCTGCCTGGTGGTACTCGACGACGCGAGCTATGGCAACATCCGCCAGGAGCAGGAGTTGCACTTCGGCCGCACCATCGGTGTGGATTTCGGAACGGTAGACTTCGCGGCCGTCGCGCGTGGGATGGGCATCGACGGAGAGGTCGTCGGCGACCTGAACACCCTGGCGCAGCGGGTAGGCGAGGCGCTCACCTCCGGTTCTGCGCCCGTGCTTCTGGATGTGCCGCTCGATCGCGAGGTCAGTGCATGGACCTACCATGCGTTCGTGCCGTATGAACCGGGCGAGGAGTAGCCGGATGCCTGGGGGAGATGATACGCAGGGCCCGCTCAGCGGCATCCGCGTCCTCGATCTCTCACGGTTCATCGCTGGGCCCCTGTGTGCGCAGATCCTCGGTGATTTCGGCGCGGAGGTCGTGAAGATAGAACGCCCCGGCGGAGAGGATTCGCGTCACCACGGCCCTTATCACCGCGGCGAGAGCGTCTACATGATGCTGTACCACCGCAATAAGTACGATGCCACGCTCGACACCCGTCACCCCCGCGCGCCCGCGATCCTCACGCGACTCATCGAATGGGCCGATGTCGTGGTCGAGAACTTTCGACCCGGCACACTCGAGAGAATGGGCATCGGCTGGAACCGGATGCGCGAGCTCAACCCGGCGATCGTGCTCGTGTCGATCTCCGGGTTCGGTCAGACCGGTCCCGACTCCTCGCGCGCGCTCTTCGACGCGATCTCCCAAGCGCAATCCGGCCTGATGTCCGCGACGGGCGACCCGGACGGGGCGCCCACCCTGACCGGCACCTACATCGCTGACTACACCACGGGATACGTCGCCGCCATCGGTGCACTCGGTGCAATCCTGCAGCGGGAGAGGACCGGAGAAGGACAACTCGTGGACATCGCGTCGGTCGACTCGATGTTCGCGACCATGGGCATCCGCCTGATCACCCAGCTGATGCTCGGCGAGGAGATCCCGCGCAGCGGTTCGCGCGACCCGCTCACCGCCCCCGTCAACCTCTACCAGGCGGCCGACGGGCCCATCTACATCCAGGCGGGCACGCGGACGCTGTTCGAGACGATGTTCCGGCTCATCGACCGCGACGACCTCGCAGAGAATCCGCGCTACCAGCGTGCAGAGTCGCGCAAGGCGGATCAGGATCTGCTCGAAGCCGCTATCGGCGCCTGGGCTGCGACGCGCACGCGAAGCGAGATCGCCGACGAACTGCGTCCGGCCGGCATCCCTTATGCGCCGGTCGCCTCGATCGCCGAGGTGGCCGCCTCGCCGCAGGTCGCGGCCCGCGAGATGATCGCGGAGGTTGAGCACCCGACCCTCGGGACGCTGCGCCTGCCCGCGTCGCCGATCAAGATGAGTGCGACGCCGATCCGCGTCCGCAAGGCTCCGCCGCTGGCCGGTGAGGACAACGACTGGGTCTATGGCACCGTGCTGGGGCTGAGCACGCAGGAGATTCAGCGACTCCGCGAGGAGGGCGCCATCTGATGAGCTCGGAACCGCTTGTGCTTGCCGTCGACGTCGGCTCCTCGGCCTTGCGTGCCGCGGTGATCGACTCCGCGGGCACGGTCGTTGCGGTTCACCGCGTCGATCGGCCCGACTCCAGGTCCGGGCTGACCTTCGATCCGGAGTTGCTCGAGGTCCAGTTCGCGGCTGCGGTCCGTGCGCTGCCGAATGCCGTGCGCTCACGCGTGGTCGCGATAGGCATCGTCGGGCACATCGGGACCGTCTTCGCCGATGGCCGTCTCCGCGCGGTCGGCCCCGGGCTCGGATGGGCGGATGTCCGCGGCGTCGAGTCACTGCGCGCACGGCTCGGTGACCGCCTGCCGCGGCTGATGAGGGAGATCGGTCGCCCCGTGCTCACCGGCGGTGCGGCGGCGGCTTGGCTGTCGTTGCAGGAGGACCGACCGGAGGAAGCCGCGCGTGTGGAGTGGGTGATGGCGCCGAAGGACCTCTTGGTGGCGCGGCTGACCGGTGTGATCGCAACCGATCGCACCTCGGCCGCCTACATGTGCGTGAGCAGGATCGCCGATGGGGCCTGGTCAACGGAGATGCTCGACGCGATCGGACTTGCGCAGCGGCTGCTTCCACGTCCGTTCGACTCGACCGAGGTCGTAGCGGATGTGGCGGCCGAGTCGGCGGACGACCTCGGCCTGCCCGCGGGCATTCCGGTCGTCGCGGGCGGTCCTGACGGCACAGCGGGTGCGACGTTCGTCATCGGCGAAGGGAACCAGGTGGTCGCTGACATCGCCGGCACCACCGATGTCCTGGTGCGTCGGGTGGACGGTCTCGGTGACGCGCCGACCGAGTCGATGCTCAACCCCTATCCGCTCGGTGGCCTCAGCGCGGCGGGCGCCACCGGCATGACCGGTGGTGCACTGTCACGCTGGGCGGGGTTGCTCGGCTACGCTGATCTGCGAGTTGCCATGACGGCGCTCGAACGGGCGGCGGCGGGAATCGGCCCCGGGGCTGCCGGACTGCGGATCCGCCCGACGCTGTCGGGAAGTCGGTTCCCACGATGGCGGCCGGATGAGACGGGAGCGGTCTGGGGACAGCATGACGGCCATCGCGCCGAGCACTTCTTACTCGCTGCCGTCGAGGGAGCCGCGTATGCCGTGCGAGAGGGAGTCGATCTCCTCGCCGCCGGGGGAAGCCCGATCGAGGCGGTCGTCCTGGCCGGCGGCGCGGCCCGGTCGCCGTTCCTCGCGCAGCTTCGGGCAGATGTGCTCGGTCGACCCGTGCGAGTGTGCCCCGAGCCGGAAGTCAGCCTGCTGGGCGCGGCACTCCTCGCATTCCGCGGTGTCGGTATCCGGGCGAGTCTTGCTCGTTCAGCATCCCAAGAACAGGTCATGTATCCCACTCCTGCCACAGCTGCCGCGTATCAGGAGCTTTCCGCGGAGTGGGCCGCGAGTCAGGAGCGTCGAAGTGAGTAGAAGTCCAGATCTCAGGCACGTGGGGAGTGAACGGTCGTGCGAGGTTCACCCGGGCCGGACACAGGCGCGACACTGCGAGGAGGCTCCGTGAACGCGACCGGGGGACCGATATATCAGGTGATCGTCCGGGACATCACCGATCAGATCGCCCAGGGCGGATTGAAGCCGGGCGACAGGCTGGAGAGCGAGTTGTCCCTGGCTGAACGCTACGGTGTCAGCCGGATGACCCTGCGCCAAGCGCTCGGCGAGTTGGAGTCCAGCGGTCTGGTGGTGCGCCGTCATGGCTCGGGAACCTTCGTGAGCCGGCCACGGCGGCTCCAGCGGAGTGTCAATCAGCTCGGTGCCTTCCATGAGGAGATGGGCCTCGAGGCCCAGACCATCGAGACTCGGCTGCTGACGCAAGAGGTCATCACCCCCGACGACGAGGTGGCAGCTGACCTTCGGCTCGCGCCCGGTCAGACCACGGCGCACCTCGTGCGCCTGCGGATCCTGGAGGGGAGCCCGATCGCGGTGCAGGAGTCGTGGATCCCGTACCTGCTCGCCCCGGGTCTCGGCCGTGACGGGCTCATCGACGGCTCCCTGTACAAGACGCTGAAAGAGCGTGCCGACCTCGAGGTGAGTACCGCCGAGCAGGCGGTGACGGCGTCTGCTGCAGACGCGCGACTGGCGGCGCTGCTGCAGGTGCCCGAGGGGAGCCCGGTGATGAGCATCCGCCGGGTCTCGTCGGCGGCGAACGGCAGCCCGATCGAGGTGGCCGAAAGCCACACGGTGCCGAGCCTGCCACTGATCGTGCGCCTCGAGCGCTGAGGAGAAGTGATGATGAGGCGCCACGCTCCGACCATCACACACGCCGAGGCGCACGCACACGCCAAGGATGCCAGTTACGACGCGGTGGTTATCCCCGAGCCGTTCCCGCCCGTCGAGGTCATCGTGGACGAGGATCGGGTGAAGGCTCATGCCTTCGCGCAAGGCGATTACGGCTCCTGGTACTTCGGCGACTCCCCGTTCGGTGAGCGTATCGCTCAGCCGCTGCTGCTGGCCAATGACATGCTCTTCCTCTTCTACGAGTCATACAACGGCAACACCGCGGAGGGTCTGCAGACACATGAGCGGCTGCGGTGGCACTCGCCGGTGCGGGTGGGGGAGCGCGTGCGGGTCGAGGGCGGCTACGTCGACAAGTACGAGCGTCGGGGCCATGGCTACGTCGTGATGGACGCGGAGGTGCGCGGCGAGGACGGCCGTACGCTGCTGAGTCATCGCGGCACGGAGATCATGCGCACTCGGGCCGGCGAGGTCTCCGGACGCTCACGAGGGGTGCCGCAGGGGCGGCGGGTCGCCGCAGACCCCGACCGTTCGCTGCCGATGCTGACGCGCGCGAAGCGAGGCGCGCCGATCGGCTCGCCGGTCGCGGGCCTTTCGCGGCACTTCACGCAGGATCAGATGAACACCTTCTCGTGGCTTGCCCACGGCTACCGCAATGTGCATACCGACATCCGCCGGGCGCGTGACAGCGGCGTCGACCGGACGATCGTCCAGGCGCTGCAGCAGACGGGTCTGATCGCCGAGGCGATGGTCGCCTATTTCGGCGCGAGCTGGTTCACCAGCGGCGAGCTGGACCTGCGGTACACGCATCCTGCGTATTGTGCCGAGGAGTTGACGGTGCGGGCGGCTCTTGTGGGCGAGGCGGACGGCGTCCAGGAGCTCGAGGTCTGGATCGACGCCGCCGACGAGTCCCGGACTGCGCTCGGATGGGCTCGTGCGCGGGTCGACGAAGACCTGCGGCGCCCACGGTCGCTGCTCTGAACCCTCGCCGCGGCGCGGCGCCGGACCTGCCGGGATGAGCACGCGGCGCGGGCGCGATACCCTCGGGCCGGGAGGACGGATGCCGGAGGACGGAATGCTCGCGCGGATCGTTCGCGTGCTGTCGTGCTTCTCCGACGACGAGCCGGCCGTGGGCGCGGGCGAGATCGCGGCGCGCACCGGCATCCCGCTCTCGACCGTGCACCGGCTGCTGGCCGACCTCGTCGCCGAGGGGCTCCTGGCTCGCGCGCCGGGCCGCACGTACACGATCGGCGCTCGGCTGTGGGAGCTCGGGGAGCTCTCGCCGCTGTCGCTGCGGCTGCGTGAGACGGCGCTGCCGCACATGGTGCGCCTGTACGAGGCGACCGGCGAGAACGTGCACCTGGCGGTGCTCGACGGGCCGAGCCCCGAGACGTCCTTCGCCCTGTTCGTCGGCCGCGTGACCGGCTCGGGCTCGATCCCCACGCTCAGCCGGATGGGTGGCCGGCAGCCGCTGCACACCACCGGGGTGGGCAAGGCGCTGTTATCCACGCGCGACGACGCGTGGCTCGCGCAGTACTTCACGGTGCCGCTGGTGCGTGAGACCACGCACTCCATCCGCGACGAGCACCGGCTGCGTGACGAGCTGCTGCGTGCCCGCGCCCGCGGGTACGCCACCACCCGCGAGGAGATGACGCTCGGCAACGTCTCGGTGGCCGCTCCGGTCGCCCAGGTGCTCGGGCTGCCGCCCATCGCGATCGGACTCGTGGTGCACCTCGAGCGTGCCGACGAGCGGCGGCTGGCGCCGCTCGTGGTGCAGGCCGCGCGCGACCTTCACCATGACCTGCGTATCTCTCACTGAGTGAGAACGCAGGCGTTCGAACCGCGGGAGGCCTGCGACTCTGGAGTCGTCCGTCACCACCTGGACGGTCGAAGGAGACACCATGACAGACACCCAGGCAGCCGCGCCCGAGTCGCTGCTCGCGTCGCAGGACTTTCCCGAGCAGGCGCAGATCACCCGGGAGATCCAGGATCTGCACGCGGAGTACGCGCGTCGTGAGGCGGCCGGCGAGAAGCTGCCGCTGACCATCCACGACTTCCCGCCATACCGGTCGAGCCTGCTGCGCCACCCGACGAAGAACCCGAAGCTCGTCGACCCCGAGACCATCGAGCTGTACTCACCGGCGTTCGGGCAGCGCGACGTCGCCGCGATCGAGTCCGACCTGACGCTGCAGCACTCCGGCGAGCCGCTGGGCGAACGCATCACGGTGCGCGGCCGGCTGCTGGACTCGTGGGGCCGCCCGGTGCCCAACCAGCTGATCGAGATCTGGCAGGCGAACTCGGCGGGCCGTTACATCCATCAGCGCGATCAGCATCCCGCCCCGCTCGACCCGAACTTCACCGGCGCCGGACGCGCGATCACGAACGACGACGGCGAATACCTGTTCACCACGATCAAGCCGGGTCCGTACCCGTGGAAGAACCACCAGAACGCGTGGCGACCTGCCCACATCCACTTCTCGGTGTTCGGCAGCGCGTTCACGCAGCGGATCATCACGCAGATGTATTTCCCCGGAGATCCACTGTTCGCGCTCGATCCGATCTACAACTCGATCCGGCGCCAGCAGGACCGCGAGCGCCTGATCAGCACCTACGATCACGACCTCACCGTTCCGGAGTTCTCGATGGCCTATCGCTGGGACATCGTGATCGACGGACCTGACGCCACCTGGAGCGAACCCGAGGGGGAGCACTGATGCCCGAGAAGACCCTGGACCCGACGCCCGGCCAGACGATCGGCCCGTTCTATGCGTATGGCACGGTCTACCCGAAGATGCACGAGGTCGCCCACCCGTACAGCCCCGGGGCGATCGTGCTCGGCGGCACCGTGTACGACGGAGGCGGCGCGCCCATCCCCGACTCGATGGTGGAGATCTTCGGAGCCGACGCCGACGGCAGCGTCCCCCGCGCGCGCGGGGCGTTCCGCCGCGACGACCATTCGTTCACCGGGTTCGGCCGGTCGTTCACGACCGACGAGGGCCGCTACGAGTTCTGGACACGCAACCCAGGAGCCGAAGCCGGCAAGGCGGCGTTCTTCGCCGTCGTGGTGTTCGCTCGCGGACTGCCCGACAAGCTGCACACACGGATCTATCTGCCCGACGACGAGGCCGCGCTCGCAGCGGATCCGCTGCTGTCGTCGCTGTCCGCCGCCGAGCGCGCGACGCTGGTCGCCACGCGTCTGCCGGACGGATCGCTGCAGCACGACATCCGTCTGCAGGGCGAGGGCGAGACCGTCTTCCTGACGTTCTGATCGGCGGATCGGGATGCCGCGGCCCGGCCGGTGCGGGAGGTCGCACCTTCTCGGACCCGCAGATCCCGGCACGTTCGTCGCCGACCGGCCCGGTCGTGACGCCGTCAGGTGGCGGCATCCGCTCGTTCGCTACGCTTCGCACAGGATGTCGTACAGGAGGTGCCGTGACCGCGATCGATGAGGGGTTGCTCGGGCCGGTCGGTGCGGGACGCGACGATCTCGTGGCCGACCGGCGATTCCTGGATGCGCTCGTCGAAGCCGAGGTGGCGCTGGCGGCCGCCTACGCCGACATCGGGGTGGCTTCCCCGACGCTCTCCCGCGCCGTCGCGGATGCGCTCGCCGACGCGTCCGCCGGCTTCGACGTCGCCGAGATCGCGGCGGCGGCCGTCGCGGGCGGCAACCCGGTCATCCCGATGGTGGCGCGGCTGAAGGCGGCGGTGCCCGCCGATGCCCGGTTCTGGGTCCACCGCGGCGCGACCAGTCAGGACATCTGGGACACCGCGATCATGATCGTCGCCCGGCGTGCACTGCAGCAGGTGCGGTCCTCGCTGGAAGACGCCGCGCAATCGCTGCGAGATCTGGCGGCTGCGCACCGCGACGACCTCGCCGTCGCCCGCACGCTCACGCAGCACGCGGTGCCCACCACGATCGGGCTGCGCGCGGCTGTCTGGCAGCGTTCCCTGCGCCGCGCCGCGCAGCACCTCGAGGCGCTGGAGCTGCCTGCGCAGCTGGGCGGTGCGGGTGGCACGCTGGCATCCTTCGTCGAGATCACCGGATCGCCGGATGCCGCCGCGCGGCTGGTCGCCGCCTTCGCCGACCGCGCCGGCCTGGCCGTGCCGGCGGCTGCGTGGCACGTGACCCGCTGGCCGATCACCGAGCTCGGCGACGCCCTCGTGCAGTCGGTGGACGCCGCCGGAAAGCTCGCCACGGACGTCGCGACCCTCAGCCGCACCGAGATCGGCGAGCTCGCCGAGGGCACCGGCGGAGGGTCGTCGGCCATGCCGCAGAAGCAGAATCCCGCCGAGGCGGTGCTGATCCGCTCGGCTGCGCTGCGCGCTCCGCAGCTGGGAGCGACCCTGCATCTGGCAGCGGCGCTGGCTGCCGACGAACGCCCCGACGGCGCCTGGCACGCGGAATGGCCGACCCTGCGCGAGCTGCTGCGCCTGGCCCTGGGCGCCTCGGGGCACGCCTCGACGATGGTCGCGCATCTGCGCGTGCACGCCGACGCCGCTGCGCGCAATCTCGCTCTGACCAACGGGCTGGTGGTCTCCGAGCGTCTCTCGCTCGTGCTTGCACCGCTCATCGGAAAGGAACGCGTCGCGCGGCTCGTCGCCGATGCGGCCGCCGGCGGTGATCTCGCAGCTCTGGTCAAGGCCCTGCCGGAGGCATCCGACCTCGACGTCGACGCTCTGCTTGATCCCGCCGACTACACCGGACTTGCCGGCCGGCTGGTCGACGACGTCACCCACACCCATCAGGAGGAAGCATGACCGTTCCCGCGCTCGCCGTCACCGAACCGGTCGGGCCCGAGAGCGCCGAGCTCATCCTGCTCGGCCCCTCGCTAGGCACGTCGACGATCCTCTGGGAGGACGTCGTTCCCGCGCTGTCGGAGACTTGGCGCGTGGCGGCGTGGGATCTGCCCGGCCACGGCTCCTCGCCGAAGACGACGGCGCCGTTCACCGTCGCCGAGCTCGCCGACGGCGTGGCCGATGTCGCGGGTCGTCTGGGGGCCAGCCGCATCGGGTACGCCGGGGTGTCGCTCGGCGGAGCCGTCGGGCTCGAGCTGCTGCTGCGGCATCCCGACCTGGTGTCGGCGGCATCCATCATCTGCTCCGGCGCGAAGATCGCCGAGTCGGCGGGATGGCACGACCGCGCCGCGCACGTGCGCGCGCAGAGCACGTCATCTCTGGTGGTGCCCTCGGCGCAGCGCTGGTTCGCGCCGGACTCGCTCGCGAAGCGGCCGGTGCTGACCGGGCGGCTGCTGCATGCGCTGCAGGACACCGACGACGAGGACTACGCGCTGTGCTGCGAGGCGCTGGCCGACTACGACGTACGCGCTCGGCTCGGCGAGATCGCCGCTCCGGTCCTGGCGATCTGGGGCGCATACGACCAGGTCTGCCCCGAGCCGTGCGCGGTCGAGATCGCGCACGGCGTGCAGAACGGGCGCGCCGAGGTGGCGCCGGATGCCGCGCACCTGGCCCCGGCGGAAGACCCGGAGTTGACCATCCGACTGCTGCGTGACTTCTTCGCATCGGTCGGCCGGTGAGCGGGCGAGCCCTCCCCGGCTGCCTCGCGAGCGAAGCGCCGCGGTCGCCTCGCGAGCGAAGCGAGTCGAAACGACACACCACGACCGGAAACGACGACACAACCTAACCGAAGGAGACCCCATGACCGACCGCCTCACCGATCAGGAGCGCTTCGATCAGGGCATGGTCGTGCGTCGCGAGGTGCTCTCCGACGCGCACGTCGACCGCGCCAACGAGAAGATCACCGACCTGACCGCCGACTTCCAGGACTTCATCACACGTGTCGCGTGGGGCGACGTGTGGTCGCGGCCGGGTCTGGACCGGCGGTCACGCTCGGTCGCCGTCATCACGTCCCTCATCGCGCACGGACACCACGAGGAGCTCGCGATGCATCTGCGCGCGGGACTGCGTAACGGCCTGACGGTGGAGGAGATCAAGGAGATCATCCTGCAGTCGGCGATCTACTCCGGGGTGCCGGCCGCCAACACGGCGTTCCGCATCGCGCAGGAGGTCTTCCCCCGCCCCTGACCCTGCGCCAAATTCACATGAATTTGGCGAATGCACATCAAACTGCCGGCGGTTTGATGTGCATTGGGCGGTTTGATGTACATTCGCGAGGATGCCGCGGGGTAGCGGACACGGTGCGACGAGTTCGGCGGCCCGCGCCGCCGCGCGCGCCGCGCCCACGTGTCGATGCCGCCGGGTGAGGGATGACGCGGCACACGCCGACCGTCCGCCGACGCCGCGCGGATGCCGCCGGGTGACGGATGCCGCCCGATGACGGATGCCGCGGCACACGCCGACCGTCCGCCGACGCCGCGCGGACTACGGGCGGGCGACCTCGACCGGAGCGGCCAGGAAGTCCCGAGCGCGGGTGATCAGCAGGTCGTCCTCGAGCATGCGCTGGTGGTCGGCCGAACCGGCGACGACGGCGTGCGGGATGCGGGCGGCGATCGCATGCGCGGCGTTGGAGTCCACGGTGTCGATGACGAGCACCGGGATGTCGAGGTCGGCGATCGCCAGTCGCACCGACGGGTTCGCGGTGAGCGTGTCGATCGTCGTGTGCGCGCACACGACGCCGATGCTGACCTCGGCGTCGGTCATCTGCAGCGGCTCGCTCTCGGTCGGCCGCAGCATCCCGTCGTCATCGAGGCCGAGCCCGGCCGGCCGCCACAGTACCAGTCGGCGAACCCGGGAGTCGTTCAGCGCCAGCAGCAGGGCGGGGCCGACCCCGGTGCCCTCGGCGACGACGTCCACGGCATGGTCAGCGCAGTCGTCGATCGCGCCCGCCAGCGACTCGGCGAGGGCGAGGTCGGGGTCGTGGCCCAGGGCGTGCGCGGAGTCGATCGTGCGCAGATAGTGCTCCTCGAGCATGATGACGGGGCGGCCGGCCGCGCGCAGTGCGTCAGCGAATCGCTGCCAGACGTGTCCGGTCTCGATCATGAACCCCTGGTGCAACAGCACCGGAACGGCGCCGGAGACGGCCGGATCGACGTGCACGCGCGCGGCACGCAGACGCGCGAGCGGCGGCGCCCACGGACGTGCGGTGCCGGTCGTCGTCATCTGGGTCCCCTATCATGGAGTCGATCACCAAGACCT
Organism: uncultured Microbacterium sp.; assembly: GCA_937988695.1. Classification (GTDB taxonomy): domain Bacteria; phylum Actinomycetota; class Actinomycetes; order Actinomycetales; family Microbacteriaceae; genus Microbacterium. The sequence continues at coordinate 31,502 of CALKHM010000020.1, forward strand.
GGGGCGGCCTCGGAAGGGTTTCGCCTCACAGACGAAGATACGCCCACATGGTTGTTCTGATCGGCTTCATGGGTGCCGGCAAATCCACGGTCGGCCGCATCGTCGCCGACCTTCTCGGAGTGCCGTTCGTCGACAGCGATGTGCTCATCGAACGGCGCGAGGGCCGGTCCATCCGCGAGATGTTCGATCTGCACGGTGAGCCGTACTTCCGGCAGATCGAGCGCACGGTGGTCTCCGAGCTGCTCGAGGACCCGGACTCGGTGCTGGCCCTGGGTGGCGGTGCCGCGCTGGATCCCGAGATCGGCCGGCTGCTGGCATCCCACACCGTCGTCTACCTCCAGGTCCCGTACGACCAGGCCATGCAGCGCATCAACGGCGATGCGTTCCGTCCGCTGCTGCAGACCTCGGGCGTGCGCGACGTCTACGACCGGCGCCTTCCCATCTACGAATCGCTGGCGACGATCCGCGTCGACACCGCCGGCCGGCGTGCCGACGACATCGCGGTGGACATCCTCCGCGTCCTCGTGCCCCCGCCGGTGCTGCCCGACGCCTCCAGCCGGCTGGTGGCCACGGTCGGCGGCACCTACTTCGTGCACGCCGGCGCCGGGCTGTCCGCCTCGGTGCGCGAGCTCGTTCCCGGCTCCGGCGACGCCGAGAAGCTCGTGCTGGTCTCAGCGGACTCCGATGCAGCGGTGGCGGATGCCGTCGCCACCCAGTTCGCTCCGGACCAGGTCGTACGGATCACCGTCGACGACCACGAGTCCAGCAAGACGTTCGAGACCATTGCCCGCATCGCCGAGCAGATGGCCGATCACGCCGTCCACCGCAGCGACATCGTCGTCGGCGTCGGCGGTGAGGTGGTCTGCGAGATCTCCGGCCTGGTCGCGTCGCTGTTCAACCGCGGGATGCCGCTGGCTCTGGTTCCTACGACGCTCGTGGCACAGGCCGACTCGGCCCTGGGCGGCAAGAACGCCATCAGCCTGCCGCAGGGGCGCAACCTCATCGGCACGATCCATCAGCCCACGGCAGTCGTCGCCGACACAGCCGTGGCTGCTGGATCCGGCCAGCGTGGATACAGCGCGGGCCTCGCCGAGATCGCCAAGCACGCGCTGCTGGAAGGCCCCGCGGCCGTCGCATCCGTGATGTCCCTGGCGGCACGGCTGCGTGAGCGCGAGGCCGCGGCGGTGTACGAGGCGGTGTGCCGCAGCCAAGAGTTCAAGGCCGCCATCGTGTGCCGCGACGAGCGTGAGACCGGCGAGCGCGCGTTCCTGAACTATGGACACACGTTCGCGCACGCGATCGAATGGCTGATGGGCCTGGATGCGAGCGACGACGGCACGCCGGTGGCCGTCGGCATGATGGCCGCCGCTCACCTCGCCCAGGTGCAGGGCAGGCTCACAGGCGAAGACGTCGACGTGCACCGACGTCTGCTTGACGCGCTGGGCCTTGCCACCCGGGCGAGGATCGACGTCGACCGCCTGCAAGACGCGTGGATGCGGGACAAGAAGTACGACCACGGGGTGCGTCTCGTGCTGCTGGACGGCATCGGCACACCGGTGCGCGGGCGCACGGCGACCCGCGACGAGCTCTCGGCCGCGCTCGCCGCGCTCGCCGACGGCTAGCACCTCGCGGGCGCCGACCTGCCGGCCCCGTACTGACCCGACCTGCTGGCCGCCTGTCGGTCTCGCGTCCTAGGCGATCCGTGCGATGTCCGCGGACACCTCGCACGGGCAGAATCTCGTCATGACGGCGGGGTCGTGGCCGGGCACCACCACACCGCCGGGCCCGGCCAGCTCCTCCAGACGTGCATAGCCTCGGAGCATCCCGTCGGGGTCCAGCGCGGTTCGATGCGGCACGTGACGCTCGATGTTCTCAAAGAAGTGACAAGCGTCGGATGCCAGCACCACGACACCGCCGGGATGCTCGACGCGCAGCGCCTGCAGGCCCGGAGTGTGCCCGCCGATGAGATGCGCGCTCACCCCCGGGCACACCAGGGCGTCGCCGTCCAACACCTGCACCCGCCCGGCCCGGATGCGGTTCGCCAGGTCGACGACGTCTGCCGCCTCGATGGCATCCGGCCCGCCGGGCGCCTCACCGTCGGGAGTCTCGGCCATGAGCGCCGTCCAGTGCGCGAGTTCGCGGCGCTGGACGAGCACTCGGGCGCGGGGGAACGCCAGGGCGAACCCGGTGTGGTCGAAATGCAGATGGGACAGCACCACCACGTCGACGGCCTCGGGTGAGACACCCAGACGCGCCAGCAGCGCGATCGGGCTCTCTCGCAGCTCCCGTGCGCCCGGTCGTCGGCGTGCGGCGTGCGAGCGCATACCGGCATCGAAGACCACCGTCGCATCCGCCGTCATGACCAGCCAGACGAAGTAGCTCAACGGCATCCGTTCGTCGGTACGGACAGGCGAGGCGAAGAAGTGCTCGCCGCGCCGCATGTCCGCGCGCTGGGCATAGCGCAGCGCGTACACCCGGGTCGACGATGCGCTGCCGCTGTCTGCGGTCATCACAGCACGGCGACGGGGCGCAGCGGCGAGCCGGTCGCCCCGCGCAGCTTCAGGGGCAGCGCGAGGAAGCAGAACTCCACGCTCCCGCTCGCGCTGAGCTCGTCGAGGTCGAGGTTCTCGACGAGCCGGATGCCGTGCTCGACGAGCAACTCGATGTGCACGGGCAGGAGCTCGCCCTCGTGCACGGGAGGCACCACGTCGACGGCGAAGTTGTCCGCCCCGACGAGGAGCGGGTCAAAGCCCGCCAGCCAGGTAGCGCACTCCGGCGTGAGTCCGGGCTCACCGGCGACGTATGTCGCAGGATCGTCCCAGTGGCGCGCCCACCCGGTGCGGATGACGACGGCGTCGCCCGCACGCAGCTCCTGGCCCGACCGGTCCAGGATGCGCTCGAGATCCTCGCGCGAGACGGCGTGGCCCGCCGGCAGGTCGTCGCCGTGCGAGCGCGCGACATCCAGGAGCACCCCGCGGCAGATGATCGGCGGCAGCGACTCGGCGCCCAGCCGGGATGTGCCGAAACTGGAGACGATGTCGTCGTTGATCAGCCCGTTGTACAGGCGGTATCTGCCGTCCTCGCCGCGCACCCCGACATGGTTCAGCTGGTCGATGTGCGTGCCGGACTGATCGCTCATCGACAGTCTCATGTTCTGCGCGGAGTATCCGTTGCGCGGGCGACCGCGGTGGCTCTCGTGCCATGCCGCGGCGTTGTCGAGCGTGTACTGCATGTTCGCGAAGTACGCGCCGTGGAAGTCCGACACGGGCATCCCCGGCTCGAGCATCCGCCCCAGCTCGACCACCCGGCCCGTTCGCGCCAGGCTCAGCGCTGCGAGCACCGATGCGGACGAGATCAGGTTCAGGGTGCCCAGTTCGTCGTCGGGTCCCCACTTGGAGGACGCCGCTGTCTCCGATCCTTCTGCCGTCATGGCCGTCACTTCTCGGATGCCGGGACGAGAGCCCCGTTCTTCATGATGCCGATCTTCGTCTCGTGCACGCCCACCCCGTTCTCATCGAAGTGGAACTGACCCACGAGGCCCGTGTATGACGTCGCACGGATGGCATCGGCCAGCGCGGCTCCGGTGGCGACGTGGCTGGAGGTCAACGCCTGGATGAGGATCTGCGCACCGTCGTACGCCTTCGCGCTGAAGAACTGCCCGTCCTGGCCGTACGCCGCCTTGTACTCCTGGGCAAACTTCTGCGACGCCGCGCTCTCGTCGTTGCCGAGATACGGCGTGCTGGCGATGCTTCCCGCGGCGGCGTCCACGCCCGCGGTCTTGACGTAGTTCGCCGAGCTCACGCCGACCGCACCGATGATGGTGGCGTGGATGCCGGCCTGGCGGGCCTGCTTCACGATCAGTCCTGCCTGCACGTCTTCCGTGCCGATGAACAAGGCCTGCGGATGAGCCTGCTGGATGCGGGTGAGAGCCGACGTGAAGTCCTTCTGGTCCGGCGTGATGACCTGGTCGGCGACTGGAGTCACCCCCATCGCCTTCAGATCGGACAGGAACGCGTCGTGCTCGCCGGCACCGTAGGCGCCGTTGTTGCTGATCAGGGCGATCGAGGAGAACTTCCCGTCGATGTACTTGGCGAGGGTGGCGTCGAAAGAGGTGCTCTCCGGGCTGTTCAAGAACAGGAACTTGCTGCCGGTCTGCGCCATCTTGGGGGAGGTCGCAGATGTGATGAACGGGATCTTCTCCTGGTCGAAGATCGGCAGAGCGGCCAGTGCGGGGGCGCTCAGGGCCGGTCCGATGACGGCGACCGCGCCGTCGGTGGCCGCCTTGCGTGCCAAGTTGGTCGCGGTGGTCGGGTCGCCCTGGGTGTCATACACGGTCAGCTCGACCTTGCGGCCGTCGATGCCGCCCTTCGCGTTCGCGGCGTCGAAGGCGAGCTTTGCTCCCTTGTACTCGTAGTCCCCGAAGGCGCTCGCCTGCCCGCTCTGTGCATCGATGACGGCGATCCGGATCGGTCCAGTTCCGGCCGAGGCCTGACCGGACGCCGCTTGTCCTGGGGGAGCGCAGGCGGAGACGGCCAGCGTGAGCGGGACGACCGCGGCGATGGCAAGGGCGATCCGGACAGTCCGGTTTTTCATGGTGAGCTCCACTCTGGCGGTCCCAAGTGTTCACCCTGCGAACGAGGGTTCATTTGCCGGACCTCTGAGCGTGAAGCTAGAACTCCTCTGGGGCACTGTCAAGGCTTCCTCGCGGACGAGTCGAACCTCAGCACACTGTCTATACGAACCGACGATCAATAGCGCTTGACGGATAATCAGGCCAGTTTTATGTTCAATGAGAGAACGCTCGTTCGCAGAGCGGGCACTCCCGATATGAGACGACACGGGTCAGCAACGTCGCCGTCTCCCCGACACGAAGAGGTGCGACATGGCTCAACGCCGAATCAAGAAGACGGCGGTGCTGCTCGCCGGCGCGGCAGCGATGGGAATGCTGTTGGCTGGATGCTCGGCGCCCGGCGCCAACAAGGGCGCCAACGCAGGTAACTCGAGCGGCCCGATCAAGATCGCCATCGTGGACGCGCAGAGCGGTCAGCTCAGCTCGCTCGGCGACTGGGAGGCCAAGGGCGCCAAGATGGCGTTCGACGAGCAGAACGCCGCCGGTGGCATCGACGGTCGCAAGATCGTCTACACGGTGTACGACGACCAGGGCGACCCGACAGTCAGCACGAACCTCGCCAACAAGCTCGCCAGCGACGGCAACATCGCGATGATCGGTACCGCCGAGAGCGCCGACTCGCTCGCTATGGCACCGATCATGGCGCAGAACAAGATCCCGATGATCACGTCGGGTCAGTCCCCGAAGCTCGGCGAGCTGCACAACTCGTTCGTGTTCCTGAACAGCCCGCCCAGCACGGCGTTCGACGAGACCCTCGCGAAGTACCTGGTGACCACCAAGGGGCTCAAAGACATCGCCATGATCAGCAACAACGGCGCATACGGCGCCGGTGAGCGCGACGCGTTCAAGGCCGCACTGACGAGCCTGGGCGTCACCCCGCTGTCCGACCAGGTGGTCACCCCCGATCAGAAGGACTTCAGCTCGGCGCTGACGGCGATCCGCGGCAAGAACCCCAAGGTGCTGTTCATCGGCGCCGAAGAGGTCGAGACCGGCCTCATCGTCAAGCAGGCGCGCCAGCTCGGCATGGACGCGATCATCGCCGGTGGCGCGCCGGCCGGCACTCCGGTCTATGTGAAGACCGCGGGCACCGACAACGCCGAGGGTACGATCGTGAGCACGCCGTACCTCGGCAATGACACCAACGACCAGACGAAGAAGTTCGCGGCCGACTACAAAGCGAAGTACAACGAGACCGGCGAGCTGCACGGCGCCAAGGCCTACGACGGCGCGAAGATCCTGATCCAGGCTCTTCAGGACTCGAAGGTCGCCAGCGGTCAGAAGCTCTCCGATGCAATCCGTGCCGTCAAGTACGACGGCCTGGTGGGGCACTTCGACTTCGACGCGAACGGCATCGGCGTCCACGAGACGCAGATCGGTGTGATCG
>CALKHM010000021.1 GCA_937988695.1 uncultured Microbacterium sp.
GGTCAGCGTGTTCTTCACCACGGCGTACTCCGCGTCCTGACGGATGCTGTTGCGAAGCTCCTTGAGCTCGGCAACCGTCAGACCGCGGTACTCGGTGAGCAGAACGGCGTTCGAGTCCTCGAAGTTCTTCGTGAGCTCGGCGACCGCCTGGTCCTTCTGCGCCATGGCCACTCCTTGTCTGTCTTGTGCGTCCCGCGGTGGCGGGGCGCCCACCTCGGCCTCCGGTCGCGCGGCAAACAAAAACGCTCCGGCGCAAGTGCACGGAGCGAGGTCTCGATCGGTGTCACCTGCGCGGGCCCCTGCTGTGCAGTGCTTCGATCCGTTCGCTCTCGCGCACGGATGACCGGCGGTCTTCGGCACCGACCAGTCTATGGGATGCCGCCGGTCGGACCAAATCGTGGGGCGCTTCGCGATGAAGCGCCCCACGGGCGATCAGGTGGTCAGATAGCGGCGCAGCGCGAGCGAGGTGACCAGACGGAACACCCAGTCCGTCAGGAAGCCGAGGAGCCCGAAGACGGTGAGGATCACGAAGACACGCGGTGTGTCCATCGTGATCGTCGCCTGGCTCAGCAGATAGCCCAGTCCGGATTGGGCGGCCAGCAGCTCGGCGGGGATGATGCTCATGAACGACGCCGCCACCGCTGTGCGCAGGCCGCCCACGATGAATGGCACGGATGAGGGAAGGACCACCCGCCACAGGGCCGTCCACGACGACGCACCGATCGTCTGCGCGCTGCGCAGACGGGTCTGCGGAATCGTCTTCGCCCCCTGGATGATCGTCACGACCGCGAACAGGAAGGTGGCCCAGAAGATGAGAAACACCTTGGACGCCTCGGCGATGCCGAACCAGATGATCGCCACGGGGATCAGCGCCGTGGGCGAGAGGAACCTGAGGAACTGCAGCGGCGGTCCCACGAGGGCGTCGAAGAGCCGGATACGGCCGATCAGCAGTCCGACCACGATCGCGACGACGCCACCGAGCACGAAGCCGATCACGACGCGGTCGAGGCTGATCATGATGTGGTCGACGAGTCCTTCGTCGACGAACATCGGCACGGCCGTCTGGAAGATCGTCACCGGCCCGGGCAGGAGCTTCTCATTGAAGAGGAACGTCGAGGCGAGCTGCCAGCAGACGACGAAGAACACCAGCGATCCGACGATCGCCATCACGTGGCCGGACCGACCACGCCACGCACCGGCGGGCCTCGCGCGTTCGGGCGCCGTGGCCGCCGGGGTCTGTGCCCTCCGGTCCGTCATAGCGCTCCCCTCCCCAGCAGTTCTCTGACCGTCGAGCGAAGCTCCCCGTAACCCGCCTGCTCGATGCCGTCGTCGAATCCGAACCGCTCGGCGTCGAAGTCGCCGACGATGCCCTTCTCCGGCGCCATCACGACCACCCGCGTCCCCAGGCGGATGGCCTCATCGATGTCGTGTGTGATGAACACGATCGTCTTGCGCGGCTGGGTGCCCTGCCAGATCCGCACGAGCTCGGCACTGAGCGTCTCCCTGGTCTGCGCGTCCAGCGCGCCGAACGGCTCATCCATGAGAAGCACTCCAGGATCGATAGCCAGCGCACGCGCCAGCTGAAGTCGCTGCTGCATGCCGCCGGACAGCTGCGCCGGGGTCTTGCCGCGGTGCTCCCACAGACCCACCAGGGTCAGCGCCCGCCGGGTGGCCTCCTTCCGCTGGGCCGCGGGCCACTTCCGATGCGCCTGCGAGACGCCGAACTCGACATTGCGACCGGCGCTCAACCACGGGAACAGGGCAGCGGGTGCGCCTTGGAAGACCATCAGCCGGTCGGGCGCCGGAGCGGACACCTCGGCACCCTCGAACACGATCCGACCTTCCGTGGGCGCCTCGAACCCGCCGAGCAGATTCAGCAGCGTGCTCTTCCCGCATCCGCTTGGGCCCACGACCGTCGTGAACGAGCCGCGACGGATATCCAGCGAGAGATCCTCGAAGACCGAGGTGACCCTGGCTCCGCGCCCGTATCGCTTCGAGACCGAGCGGATCTCCACGACGTCGTCGGGCGAGGTCGTCGACTGCTCGGGCGGTCGCGCGACCATGGTCAGCACTTCGGCCCCTCGGCGACCACGCGGTCGGATGCGACGCCCTTGAGCACACACGCATCCGTGAAGCTCCACATGTCGAACGGGCGCGTCATCGAGCCCCATTCGGTCAAGACGGCGGCCTGGGTCTTCGATGCTTCCACGAACGAGTCGTCGACCGACGTGTGCAGGGTCAGCACCTTCAGATCGGCGAGGGTGCCGTCGACCGCGATGTTGAACTTCTTCTTGTACAGCGCAGCGACATCGTCCGGATGCGCGTTCGCGTAGTCCTCACCCTGGATGATCGAGGTGAGGACCTTCTTCAGCATGGCCGGATCGCTCTTGATCGTGCGGCTCCAAGTGCCCACCACCGTGGTGCCCTGGAGATATCCCTCGCCCGTGGACAGATAGTGCACCTTGTCGCCCGAGGCCGCCACCGCGAGCCTGCCCGCGGGCTCGAAGAGGAAGAACGCGTCGATGTCGCCACGGTCCAGCGCAGAGATCATCGCCGCCTGATCGAGATTGACCGCCTTGACATCCTTGTCGAAGGACAGACCGTTCTTCTGCAGGTAGGTGCGGGCGAACAGCTCGGATGTCGAGCCCTTGCGGTAGCCGATCGTCTTGCCCCGCAGGTCGGCGGGCGTCTTGATATCGGCCCGCGCCATGGCGACGTAGCCCTTGCTGTCCTGCTCCACGGCGGCCAGCGCCTGGTACTTCCCATCGGTCTTGTCCCAGAAGCTCAGCGCGGGGAATCCTCCGGACACGATGAGGTCGCCGAAGCCTGCTTTGCCATCGATCCCCTGCTTGAAGGTCTCCAGCGCCGTGGTGCCGGACGGGAAGCTCTGAATCTGCACGTCGAGGCCGTTCTTCGCGAAGAAGCCCTGCTCCTGCGCGACGAAGACCGCCGCATCATGGGGCACCGGCGAGGCGTAGATGAGCACCTTCTGCTTCGCCGGCGATCCCTCCTGCGCCCCGCTGGCCGCGCACCCCGCCATCGCGGCGACCATACCGACGGCAGTGACGACGGCCAGGACACCTTTTCGAGCGCGAACGTGATTCATTGGTCCTCCTCCTTGAGAACTTTCATACATAGAAAGTTACTTTCATTGGCCAGGAGACAGCATACCGCCTCGCGGCTATAAACGCGAGGATGTCAACAGGAACAGTCGCAGGCAGAAGGTTCGTCGGTGGTCATGCTCCCTGCTGCCTCCCATCGTCGTGGCGACATCCGACGCGCGCACGCCATGCCCACAGCTTTCGCGGTTCGCCTGTGGACGGCGCCACCTGGGTGCCCGATGGAGAGGAGTCTCGGGGGTTGCATCCTCGGCGTGACGTGACATCGTCGAGATCATGGACACCATCACGAATGACGAGTTCCGCGCCTTCGAGGGCGTCGAGGACTGGCACCCCGACGGCGACGGCGTGCGCGCACAGTTCCGCACCGGCGATTTCGCCACCGGAGCGCGACTGTTCTCCGCGATCGCCGACCTGGCAGAGGCGGCGAACCACCACCCGGATGTCGAGATCACGTATCCGCGGGTGCGCGTGCGCCTGACCAGTCACGACGCGGGCGGTCTCACGCGAAAGGACGCCGAGCTGGCCGCGGCGATCTCGCAGGCCGCGCACGACCTGGCCATCGACGCCGACGCAGATCCGAGCCGCTGACGCCGACGGACCGGTCCGGCGCTACGCGCGTCGCGCGACTCACGCTGCCGGATCGGCGTCGATCCGGCCGGTCACGGCGGCGGTGATCAGGGCATGCCGGCGTTCGTGGGCGAGGGCGACCAGCTGCTCGGCCTTCGCGATGAGCGTGTCGATGCGCGAGGTGCGTGCGTCCAGGTGCGCCGCGAGCCGTCGTTGCACGTCGATGGGCGGCACCGGCATCCGGTGCGAGGCCAGGTCGGACTTCGTCACGCTGGGCAGTGCCGCATCCGTCGAGGAGAAGCCGTACGGCATGCTCTGCGCGTAGTACCAGAGATAGCGGGGATCGATCCGGTCGCCCGGGATCGTGTAGAACATGGTGTCGGCCGTCCAGAACCTTCCGGACACCAGGAGTGGTCGGTCGATCGTTCCCTTGCGCCCGAACAGCACGCTGGGCCCGTCGTGCAGGTAGGCGGATGCGCGACGGAATTCGCCACCCGAGCCGTAGACCGGGTAGCCGCCCGACTCGACCTCGACGGCCGTCGACGACGTGCCGGTGCGGATTGCCACGAGGCGTCCGAGCCGGTCCGTGGTCCAGTGCGGCAAGATCGCGCCCGGCCCATCGGCGAGCGCATCGCGTGGTCGCCGTCGCGCGTCGCTCCCGCAGCGCGTCGTCGTCCAGATGAGGCTGTGCCGCCGCTCGCGCAGCAGGGCGATGAGCTGCCGGTGTCGTGCGATGAGTGCGTCGATCCGTGCGGTCTCGCCGTCGAGATGGTCGGCGATCGCCCGCTGCCTTGGCCGGGGCGGCAGCGGTATGACCAGAGCCGCGAGATCCTCCCGCGTCATGCTCGGCACGGCGGTGCCGGTGCGGCATGCGCCCAGCGGCATCGCCGTCGCGCAGTAGTGCAGGAATCGCGGGTCGATGCGTGGTCCGAG
>CALKHM010000022.1 GCA_937988695.1 uncultured Microbacterium sp.
CGCGCCAGCCGCACACACCCACGCCACGCGCCAGCCGCACATATCCGCACCCGCGCCCCGCATACCCGCGCCCCGCGCCAGCCCCGCAGCCCCGCACACCCGCGCCCCGCGGCAGCCCCGCAGCCCCGCACGCCCGCGCCAGCCCCGCACACCCGCACCCACGCCCCGCGCCGCCCGCATCCACGGCCTGCGCCGCCCGCATCCACGGCCTGCGCCTCCTCACCACCCCTCCGCAAGCGCTGCCTGCCGCGCGAGACGCGACATCCGCAGCTGCTCCTGTTCATCCGTCAGCCGCGCGACCAGACGCGCGACCTCGTCATCCCACGTGCGAAGGCTGCGCCGGTACCTCGCGACCGCGCGCGACTGCCAGGCCGTGGCATCCGCAATCGTCGCGGCCTGCGCGCGCGAGCGCTGCAGCGAGCTCGACACCTCGCCGAGCGTCTGCAGCGCGGCATCCATCACCGACAGCGCGTGGTCCACCCCTCGACACTGGCACTCCTGCCATGTGCTGCGTGGGCGCGGACCGCGATCCGTGGAGAACTCGCGCCGATGCCCGCCCTGGGGAGGAATCGCACGACGACGAACATCCACGCGCGGACGGAAACAAAGATCTGGGCAGCGGCAGCCGGATTCACCAGAATGGAGACATGACCCGTGCTTCCGCGCCCTTCCGCGTGGTGTTCGTGTGCACCGGGAACATCTGCCGCTCGCCGATGGCCGAGGTCGTGTTCCGCTGGTTCGCGGAGTCCGTGGGGCTCGGCGAGCGCATCGTGTCCACGAGCGCCGGCACCGGCGACTGGCACGTCGGCGAGCGCGCCGACCGGCGCACTCTGGCCGCGCTCGCGCGACACGATTTCGATGCCAGCACCCACCGCGCCCGCCAGTTCTCGTACCGCGACTTCGACGACAACGACCTCGTGATCGCCCTTGACACCGGGCACGAGCGGGTGCTGCACGAGTGGGCGCGCGACGAGGACGACGAGGCGAAGATCGCGCTGCTGCGCTCGTTCGACCCCCGTGCGAACGGCGCCCTCGACGTGCCCGACCCGTACTATGCCGCGCCCGAGATGTTCGATGACGTGCTCGGTATGATCGAAAGCGCGTGCCGGGCGCTCTTCCGGCAACTCGAACCCGCGATCCGCGCCGCAGGCTGAGCCTGAGCGGCCCGGGTCGGCGACGAAACGGACGACGCGTGACCGCTCTTGCCCCGCAGCCGATCAGCCCCCTCGACGGACGCTACCGCGATGCCGTGGCTCCGCTCGGCGAGTTCCTCTCCGAGGCAGGGCTGAACCGCGCACGCGTCGAGGTCGAGGTCGAGTGGCTCATCGCCCTCACCGACCGCGGGCTGTTCGGCTGCGCGCCGCTGACCGACGCCGAGAAGCAGTCGCTGCGCCGGTTGTACGGCGATTTCGGCCAGGCCGAGATCGACTGGCTCGCGGCGAAGGAGGCCGTCACCCGTCACGATGTCAAGGCTGTCGAGTACCTGGTGCGCGATCGGCTGGCCGCTCTGGGGCTGGAACGCATCGCCGAGCTCACGCACTTCGCGTGCACGAGCGAGGACATCAACTCGACCTCGTACGCCCTGACCGTGCAGCGCGCCGTCATCGGCGTGTGGCTGCCCAAGCTGCGCGAGGTCATCGCCGCGCTGCGGACGCTCGCTGCGCAGCACGCCGACGCTGCCATGCTGGCTCGCACGCACGGCCAGCCGGCCACGCCCACCACGATGGGCAAGGAGCTGGCCGTGTTCGCCTGGCGGCTGGAGCGGGTCGCCGCCCAGATCGAGGGCGGTGAGTTCCTCGCCAAGTTCTCCGGTGCGACCGGCACCTGGTCGGCGCACCTGGCCGCCGAACCCGGCGTCGACTGGCCGGGGCTCTCGCGCACGTTCGTCGAGGGACTGGGCATCGGCTTCAACCCGCTCACCACGCAGATCGAGTCGCACGACTGGCAGGTCGAGCTCTACGACCGCGCGCGCCATGCCGGCGGCATCCTGCACAATCTGGCGACGGATGCCTGGACCTACATCTCGCTCGGATACTTCGTGCAGATCCCGGTCGCCGGTGCCACCGGGTCCTCGACGATGCCGCATAAGATCAACCCGATCCGGTTCGAGAACGCCGAGGCCAACCTGGAGATCGCCGGGGGCCTGTTCGCCACCCTGTCCTCGACGCTGGTCACCTCGCGGCTGCAGCGCGACCTCACCGATTCGACCACGCAGCGCAACATCGGCGTCGCGTTCGGCCACTCGCTGCTGGCGCTGGAGAACCTGCTGAAGGGGCTGGACTCGATCTCGCTGTCGCGCGACGTGCTGCTGGCCGACCTCGACGCGAACTGGGAGGTGCTCGCCGAGGCGATCCAGACCGTCGTGCGCGCCGAGATCGCCGCCGGGCGGTCGCGGATCTCCGATCCGTACGCCCTGCTGAAGGACCTCACCCGTGGCCATCGCGTCGGCGCCGAAGACCTCGCGTCGTTCGTGCAGGGCCTGGACATCTCGGATGCCGCGAAGCAGCGCCTTCTCGCGCTGACGCCCGCCACCTACACGGGCGTGGCCGAGCAGCTCGCGCGGCAGTAGCACGGGCAGTCCTGCCGGGAAGGCCGGGGACGCGCCGAACAGCCCTGTCGGGGGTGCGCGGTCAGCCGGGGGTGCGCGGCCAGCGGGGGTGCGCGGTCAGCGACGGGCGGCCGTATCTCCGTCGTCGGGCGTTCCCGCGGATTGCCCGCCCACGCGGTCCTGGCGCGCGCGAGCGGCCGCGGCATCCTGCGCCGCCTGCTCCTGCTGGACGGCCTCGTCACGCGCGATGAGCACCGGCTTGTCGATGGTGTGCGTGATCTGGCTGGGCTGCACGGCCAGCAGCAGCAGGGCGATGACGACGACGGTCACGATGAACGTGATGCCGGCCACGACCGCCGCCACCTCCAGCGCATGCAGCGACTCGCCGGGGAACCGGTTCTGGAAGAACCCCATCGACACGAGGGTCACCACTCCGGCGAACAGGCCGGCGATCAGGGCGAGCCCGAGCAGTTGCGCGGGCCTCATCAGGTCGCGGCGAGTGGTGGGGCGCTGGTCGCTCATGCGGCACCTCCGGAGTTGTCGTGGGATGCCGCAGCCAGCGCGGGCTCGGCGTCCTTGCGGGGCGAGAACCCGGCGATCCCGAGATACACGGCGACGATCGCGGCGTACGCGCCGAAGATCCCGACGCCGATCGTGATGCCGGTGAGGGTGAAGGTCTTGTGCGCCTCGGCGATCGTGTAGTCCAGCGCATAGCCACCGGGGCCCGACAGCAGCGAGACCACCAGCACCACGCCGAGCGCGATCGTGAGCACGATGCCCATCGCACCGACGAAGACCGCATCACGCGCCTCGCTGCGGGTAGATGCCCCGGCGGCACGCCGGCCGCGGAGCCCGGCGACGCCCTCGGCGAGACCGGTCGCCAGAGCCCAGACCGCGACGAGCACGAAGAACGTGATGTCGCCGCGCAGCGGAGCGATCCCCGCGATCATGCCGGCTACGAGGTCCAGTGCGCCCAGCAGCACCGCCCCGGCGCGCTGTCCGGAGGGGAAGACGAGCCAGGCCGCCGCGAACAGCAGGATCGCGCTGAGGATCGTGAAGCCGCTGAACACCGACAGGCCCATCGCCGCGGAGTGGTCGGGCGAGAACGTGATCATGGCGGCTGCGACCGCCGCCGCGACGGCACGCGCGAGCTGGAGGTGACGCACCTCGAGCGGGCGCGCAGCGGAAGCAGATGACACGGCGGAATCCTTGACGCGGAGAGGGCTCGCGATCAGCGAGACAGACGTCTTCAGTCTACGTCGTGCGGTCCGGCCGCGGACTCGCAGTCAGTCCAGTGCCTGCGCGAGATCGGCGATGAGGTCGTCGGCGTGCTCGAGTCCGATCGACATCCGTACGATATCGGCGCCGGGCCGCGCGTCGGGCGCCACCTGCCGGTGGCTGATGGCGGCGGGATGCTGGACGAGCGAGTCGACACCGCCCAGCGACACTGCGTGGGTGAAGACCCGCAGACGGGAGGTGAACCGCTCGGCCTTCTCGTATCCTCCGCGCAGGGCGATCGAGACCATGGCGCCGGGTCCGCGCAGCTGCGTCCCGAGGATCCCGCTGGTGTCGGCATCCGGATAGAAGACCCGGGCGATGTCGGGATGCTGCCGCAGCCATGCCGCGATCCGCCCGGCGTTGTGCTGCTGCGCGCGGATGCGCACCGGCAGCGTGGTCAGCCCGCGGTGCAGGAGGTAGCCGGCCAGCGGATGCAGCACCGACCCCGTCGCGGTGCGCACGCGACGCAGAGCCACGGCGGTCTCGGCGTCGCAGGCGATTGCGCCGGCGATCACATCGCCGTGCCCGCCGATGTACTTGGTCGCGCTGTGCAACGACATCCGAGCGCCGTGCGCGAGCGGGAGCTGCAGCACGGGCGTGGCGAAGGTGTTGTCCACGAGCACCGGCACGCCGCCGGCCTGGGCGACCACCGCACCGATGTCGACGAGGTCGAGCGTGGGATTGGCCGGCGTCTCCATCACGACGAGGCCGGTGTCGTCGCGGATCGCGTCGGCCACGGCATCCGGAGCGCAGAACGTGCGCTCGATGCCGAGCAGGTCACCGGCCAGCAGCGCATCGGTGCCTCCGTACAACGGGCGCACCCCCACGACGTGCCGCCGGCCCGTCGCTGCGCACAGCGCGAGCACCGCGGCGGTCATGGCCGCCATGCCCGATGCGAACGCGACGGCGTCGTCGGCCCCCTCGAGCGCGGCCAAGGCCTGCTCGAACCGTGCGACCGTGGGGTTCCACAGCCGTCCGTAGACATTGCTGCCGTCTGCCGGTGGGTGGTGGCCGGCGGTCAGCGCCTCGTACGAGTCACCGCCGCGGGCGATGTCGGGGAGCGGATTCGTCGACGACAGGTCGATAGGCAGGGCGTGCACACCGAGTTCGGCGAGCCCGTCCCTGCCCGCATGCACGGCGATGGTGTCGAAACTCAGGTCGGGCGTGCTCATGTCGTCAACGATAGTGAGCGGCGGCGGCCCTCACCGTCCCGAACCCGGCCACCTCGCCGCGTCGGGTCGGCCGCCCTCGGCCGCCCTCGCCCTCCCTGCCCGTCCCGGACTCCGGACCGATGGGACGGGTGTGGCGGATGTGACAGAAGAGAGGCGCAGACGCCCCAGCCGTCACACCGCTCCGGGCGGCGGCCCGCCGGACCGCCCGCATCTCCGCCACCGGCCTGGAGCGCCACACCCGACGGGCCTACCATCGGTGCATGCGCGTGTTCCTGGCCGGAGCATCCGGCGTCATCGGGCGTCGCCTGGTCCCTCTGCTGCGGATCGCCGGCCACGACGTGGCGGGCTTGACCCGCAGCGCACAGAATGCGGCCCTCATCGACGAGCTCGGAGCGAGCCCCATCGTCTGCGACGTCTACGACGCGGCAGCGCTGTCGGCCGCAGTCGCCCAGTACCAGCCCGACGTCGTGCTGCACGAGCTGACCGATCTGCCCGACGACGCCACGCAGATCGAGGCGTTCCGTGAACGGCACGCGCGCATTCGCATCGAGGGAACACACAATCTTCTGGCCGCCGCGCGCGCCGCGGCCGCCGCACGGGTGCTCGCGCAGAGCGTGGCATGGCCGATGCCGGCCGGGCCCGCCCGTGACGCGGTGGCCGAGCTGGAACGCTCGGTGCTGGCAGCACGCGGCGTGGTGCTGCGCTACGGCCAGTTCTATGGCGAGGGCACCTACTACCCTGAGACGATCCCGGGCGAGCCGCGCATCCAGGTCGACCGAGCCGCCGAGGCGACCGTGGCGGCTTTGGGTGAGGCGACCGGGGTGCTCGAGCTCACCGACGACGGAACACGTCGGATCCCGGCATCCGGCAGCTGAGTCTGGACCTCAGACGGGCCGCGCCCGCCCAGCGAAGTCCCTCGAGGACCGCGTGTGTCCGAGTGTTGCAGACGGTGTCGCTCCGCGTCAGCGCTCTTGGCCACCGGCGGTGCCTGCGCTCTAACGTCGCCCGCATGAGCACGTCGTCTTCGGCCCCCGTCCCGCACACGCACGGCTTCGCGGCGCTCAGCGCCGCCGAGTTCAAGAGCCTGTTCCGCGGTCATCCTGGCGGGGGTCACCGCCGATGCAGGCGACGGACCGGTGGCGCTCACGGCGACCTCGGTCGCCTCGGTGAGCGCCGAGCCCCCGCTGCTCGTCTTCTCGGTGTCGCAGCTCTCGTCGGCAGCGCCCGTGCTGGTGCGCGCGGACACCGTCGTGGTGCATCTGCTGGACGCCCACGACCTCGACCTCGCGCGCCTGGGTGCGACCAGCGGCGTGGACCGCTTCGCTGACACCAGCCGCTGGTCGCGTCTGGTCACCGGCGAGCCCGTCTATCACGACGTGCGGGCCTGGGTGCGCTGCGCGGTCATCGGGCGAATGGATGCCGGCGGGTCGACCGTCATCGCCGCGCACGCGCTGCAATCGCAGCAGCAACGGGATGCCGACGCCGGTGCGCTCGTGTACCACGACCGCACCTGGCACCGGCTCGGCCCGCACTCCCGCATCGACGTGCAGGCATAGGCGCGGCGTCGGCAACGAGCGTCACGCGATCAAGGTGCTGCTGCGGCCGCAGGCAGGGGATCATAAGGTGGTGAGCTCCTCTTCCCGAACGACCGCATTCGACGCCATCACCGAAGACGACCTGCGCGACATCGGCGGGCTGAAGTGGTCGATGCATCCCGACGCGATCGGCGCATTCGTCGCCGAGATGGACTTCGGCGCCGCCCCGGCG
>CALKHM010000023.1 GCA_937988695.1 uncultured Microbacterium sp.
GTCCACGGCGATGTCGGACTCGAAGAAGGTCACCCCGTGGCGCAGACACGCCTGCTGGACAGCGGCCACCAGCTCATCGACGGCGTCGGTGGCAGCCCGTGCGCCGCGCGCTGCCAGCAGCCGGTCGGTGCCGGTGAACTGCACGAACGCCACCGCGATCGGCCGGTGCTCGGGCTGGGCCGACCCCCCGATGATGTGCGCCCGGATGCCGGGAGGCAGCGTGTGCATGATGGACGCATGGTGGTCCGCCGAGGTGTCCGGCACGGCCGACTGCGGCTGCGACTGCGGCTGCGGGCACGATCTGAGCAGGCGGCCCTGCGACCCGGCGACCTCGATGCTGCGGCCGAGGACGCGGGGCGCCAGCACGGCGGCGGTGTCGGCGCTGAGCAGGATCTGCCCGGCCGTGCAGACCTGTTCCACAAGGGCGAGACGGCTCACGTCGGGGCCGGCGACGATCAGTTCGCGATGACTGACCGGATCGCCCACGAGGAAAGCATCGAACGTGCCGCTGTGCACGCCGATCGACAGGCGCAGGGTCGCCGAGACCGGAAGCGCCCGCGCACCGACGAGGGCGCGCAGGCTCGCCCGCATCCGATGCGCGACCCGCGCGGCGCGAGCCGCGTGCTCCGGACCGCGCAACAGCAGCAGCACCGCGTCGCCGCCCCACTTCACCAGGTCTGCACCGTCGTCGAAGGCCGGCGCGAGCAGGGTCGCGAACGTCACATCGAGCGTGTCGCTCATCAGCTCCGCGCCGAGCGTGCCGCGCCGGGCCAGTCGCTCGGTCAGGGCGGTGAAGCCGGAGATGTCGGCGAAGATCATCGTGCCCGGGATGCGACGGTGCCGGGCATCCGGCGATTCGGCTAGCCACTGCGCCACCAGGCGAGAGGCGAACGGCTCTGCCAGGGCGGAGTCATCGGACACCGGCGAACACCTCGCTAGACTCGGCCTCGAGGGGCTGAGGAGCCTCGAGGGGCTGGGGCGCCTCGAAGGGCCCGCAGATCATGGGGGGCGGCTGAGAAGGGACAGCAGCATGCGCACAGCGCCCGGTGACGTCGTCCGGGTGGACCCACCACGACGCGTCTTCCTGGGGCGGGACGCCGAGGTCGGCGAGCTCGTGGCCGCACTGCGGGCCGAGAGCACCTCCACCGGTCGTGTCATCGTGATCCGCGGCGAGGGCGGGATCGGCAAGACCTCGCTCATCGACACGGCCCTGCAGCAGGCCTCGCCGAGCCGCATCGCGCTGCGGGCATCGGCCGACGTGATGGACCGACGCCGGACGCACGGGCTGCTGCTGGACGCGTTCGCGCCGCTGCTGACCGACGACGACCGGCGCATCGCGGCGGACCACAACGAGCACGCGGTGGGCGAACGGCTGCTGTCGCTGATCGATGTGGCCGCTGCGGAGCCCACCGTGGTGATCCTCGAAGATCTGCAGTGGGCGGATGCCGCCTCGCTCGGGCTGCTCAGGCGGCTCAGCCGCACTCTCGAACAGCTGCCGCTGCTGATCATCGGGTCGTTGCGCACTCAGGCCCGCCATGAGACCGCGCCCGCCCTCGATCGGCTGCTGGGCTCGCTCAGCGAGCGCGATCTCCTGCGCACGATCGAGCTCGAGCCGCTGCCCGAATCCACGTGCGTGGCGATCGCAGAGCGCCTGACCGGCGGCCGGGTGGAGGGCGCGCTCGCGCGCTATCTCACCGCGGCCGGCGGCAACCCGCTGTTTCTCACGGAGATGATCCGGGCTCTGCTGCGTGACGGCGCGGTCACGGTCAGCGCCGACGGCGGGGCGCTGCTGGATGCGCCGGTCGGGCCCTCTCCGTCGCTCGCGATGGTCATGATGCGTCACCTGAGCCACCTCAGCGCACCGACCCGCGAGCTGCTGACCACAGCGGCGCTGCTGGGCACCCGCTTCTCGGTGTCCCACCTGCGCGTGGTCGCGGATCGCCCGATGAGCGCGTTGGTGCCCCTGCTGCGAGAGTCGTTCGCCGCCGGCTTCCTGGAGGAGATCGAGCAGGACCTGCTGGGCTTCCGGCACGAGCTGATCCAGGAGGTGCTGCTGCAGGACCTGCCCCGGCCGGTGCAGGCGGAGCTGCAGCGCGAGGTCGCCGTGCGACTGGACGCCGCAGAGGTGGCGGCGGCGACCGTGGCCGGCCACCTGCTGCGGGCGCCGACCTCGCCGCACGATCTGCCGTGGATGCTGCGGCTCGCACAGCGCACCGCCGTCGCGGCGCCGCGCACGGCTGCCGACCTCTGGGAACGGGTGGTGGCCACGACCTCGCCCGGCGACCCGATGAACGTGCGCGCCACCGCGGGGCTGGCACGCGCCGCCCTCAGCGAGGGTCACGCGGCCGAGTCGTGCGCACTCGCCGAGCGCGCCCTGCGGCAGGAGGTGCCTGCGCAGGTGCGGGCGGGCCTGACGGAGACCTACACTCACGCGCTCATGCAGCAGCATCGGCATGTCGCCGCGCGCGAGGAGGCCGAGCGGTACGCGGCCGCCGACGTTCTCGAACCGGTCGATCGCGCCGCCCACCTGGCGTTCGCCGGCTGGCCCCGGCTGATGCTCGGCGATCTGGCCGGTGCCAAGCGGCTGGCACGGGACGGCGCGGCGATGGCCGCCGCGGTCGGCAATCACGGGGCGCAGGCGCTGGCGCTGACCCTGCACGGCCTGATCGCCGACTTCCAGGGCGATCTCGACGAGGCGATCGTCGACCTGACCGCCGCGGCGGACACGGCCGACAGGCACCCGTCGTTCGCCGCGATCGAGTCGTTCCCGCACGTCCTGCTGGCGCTGGCGCTGGCCGACGCCGACCGTGTCGCCGACGTCCCCACGCTGTTGCAGCGCGGTCTGCAGTCGGCCGAGGAGTTCGGCTATCGCACCGGGGTCGTGGCGGCCCACGCCTTCGGCGCACAGGTCCGCAGCCACACCGGCATCCTCTCCGACGTCATCGCCGAGCTCGATGCCCACCATTCGCTGGTGGACTCCATGGACGTGCGGATGAATCCCCCGGCGATCGGTCTGCGCGCCCAGGTGATCGCGCGCCAGAGGGGACCGGCGGCCGCCCTGGACTGGTCGGCGCTGCTGGACCCCGTTCCCGATCATACGGTCTGGGCCGGGCGCGGACGGGCCTGGATCTGGCTCGGGCGCAGCCAGATCCAGCGCGCTCGCGGCGACGACGCCGGAACGTTGGCCGCGCTCTGGGACGGCTGGCGGGAGCTGCGCGAGGCCGACATGCTGATGGAGTGCGCCGAGCTCGGACTCGATCTGGTCGATCTCGCCCGCACGGCGGCCGGTGAACGGGCCGGGGAGCGTGGTGTCGCGCGCGAGCGCGCGCAGGAGGTCGTCGACGTGCTGGACGCGCTCGCCGGTCGCAACCCGACCGTGACGCACCTGCGCGCGACCGCGCTGGCCGTGCGCGGGCTCCACGCCGCAGACTCCGGTCTGCTCGTCGAGGCCGCGCGCCTGATGGCGACGACTCCCCGGCGCATCGACACCGCTCGTGTGGCGGAGCTGGCGGCGCTGGCGCTGTCTCCCAAAGACGGCGACGCCAGGATGCTGGCCGATGCGGCGTTGCGCGGCTACGCCGAGGCCGGCGCCGATCACGACGTCAGCCGCGCGCGGGCGGCATTCCGCCGGGCGGAAGTACCGGTGATCACGCCCGCCCGCACCCGCCCGGCATTCGGATGGGACTCGCTGACCCGCACCGAGCTGCGCGTCGTCGGCCACGTCGTCACGGGCGCGACCAATCCCGAGATCGCGGAGCGTCTGAGCGTGTCGCGGCGGACGGTCGAATCCCATGTGTCAAACGTCCTCACCAAGCTCGCGCTGCGCTCCCGGACCGAGCTGGCCCTGTTCGCCGCGCGACGTCTCGAGGATCCCGGACAGCACGGCTAGCAGGTCGATCCAGCCGCAGAACGAGACCGCGGCGCCGCCGCTGAGCACGCGCCCGGCCGGTGGATCCGTTCCATCCAGCACGATCTCGATGCGCACCCTGTCAGCGTCACACCGCGACCGCCCGTGCGGATCCGTGAGTTCACGGATCTTCGCCGAGGTCCGCCGGTCGCCGTCGCGCTATCGAACCCTCAGCGCGGAAGGCTGAACCGTGATCACCACCCGGCTCGTCTCACCCAGGTCCTCGCCGTCGATCTCGAACACGCGCGGTTCGGCCAGCTCCACGCGCAACGCGGTGATGCGCCGATGGGTCACGCTGTCGCTGCTGCGTGCGGACCGACGGCCGGAGAGGACTCGTTTCAGGCCGTTGTCCCACACCATGGTCCGCAGCGTGTCGAGCCAGCCCGCGACGTCGTCCGCGCTCAACAGCAGCATGTCGAGTGCGCCATCGGCGGGATCCGCGCCGGGAAGCAGCACGACACCGCCTTGAAGGGTGCCGCAGTTGCCGATCAGCACGGTGTGCGCGCGCTCCTTGTGCGGGCGGCCCTCATCGACGCTCATCCGCACATCGATGGTCTCGCTCGCCGAGACCGCCCGGCCCAGCGACTCCACGTAGGCGAGCCATCCGGCCTTCTCCTTGAGGTCGTCGTCGGTCTCGGTGATCATGTGGGCGTCGATGCCGAAGCCCGCCATGACCGCGAATGCGCACCGCTGCGTGCCACCGGCCTCCTCCACCTCCGCCCAGCCCACGTCGATCGTCCGAGCCGTGCCGGAGACGAGGAGGCGGTCGAAGGCGGCGACCGGGTCACCGAGCGGGACGTCGAGGTTGCGCGCGAGCAGGTTGCCCGTGCCGAGCGGGACGATGCCCAGCTCCACCGGTGCGGACACCTCAGCGAGGTGTTCGGCGACGGCCCGCACGGTGCCGTCGCCCCCGGCGGCGGCGACCACGTCGGCACCGGCTTCGATGGCGTGGGCCGTCGCACTCTGCCCGGGATCGTCGGGGCTCGTCTGCCACCAGGACACCTCATCGGGCGCCTCGCGGTCGGCCACGGCATCGCGGAGGGCTTCCTCCAGCTGTTCCTGCGTGGTCTTCGACGGGTTCCAGACGACAGCGAGATGCGAGGCGCGCATGGACGTCCGCCGCTACGACTTCCGCGAGCGCTCTGCGCGCTCGAGATCGGCCAGGGCCCGGCCCTTCGCGTTCGTGAGGTGACGTCCGATCGCCTCGGCCGCGCCCTCCGAGTCCCCGGCGGCGATCGCCGCGTAGACGGCCTCATGCTCGACGCGCGCCGACCGCGCGTGCGACACCCCCGACTTCCCGATGATGCGGAAGCGTTGCAGCTGGCCGCCCAGCGACCGGTACGCCTTGGCGATGAAGGGATTGCCGGACTGATCCGCGATCAGGCCGTGGAACTGCTCGTCGGCCATCCAGCACTTGCGCAACGTCTCGCCGTCCGCCCCGTGCCCGGCGTTGTCCATCACCGCGATGGTCTCCGCCAGGTGCGAGAGGAACTCCTCCGACGAGCGCGTGGTCGCGGCCCTGGCCATCGCCGGCTCCAGCAGCAGCCGCGCGTCCATGAGCTGGGCGATCTCGTCGGAGTGCAGCAGTCGCGCGACCGCGTACCCACGCTGCGAGTGGCGCTCGATGAACCCGGTGTGCTCGAGTCGGGCCAGCGCCTCGCGGATCGGTGTCGGGCTGACGTCGAGCTCGCGTGAGAGCAGATGCAGCTTGAGCCGCTCACCGGGCGCTCGCTGTCCGCTCATGAACTGTGCGGACAGCGTGTCGTAGACCCGATCGGCGATCGCGATCCGTGTCGACTCTTCATCAGCGGTCATAATGACAATCCGTCAGGGGCAGGCAACCTCGACAAAAATTATACATTTTCTGGATGCCCCGTCACCAGGTTCCGCCGGCGTACCCGGGCTCGCAGAACCGCCCTCCCTGGTATGGGGACGAGAACTCCCGCGTCGGGAACTCGGCCGCGAACGCGTCGGCGCTGTCCTGCGGCCGATATCCGAGCGCCTGCGCCGACCTCGTGGACCAGAACCGACGCGCGTTGTCGGACACGCCGTAGACCACGCTGTACCTCTCCGGAAGATCCGCGGTCAGCGCCGCCTCCACGAGCGCGATGCTGTCGGGGACGGAGAGCCAGGTGCGCAGCTGATCCGCGTTCTCCGGACGCTGCCGGCACACCCCGATCCGCAGGCACACCACTTCCAGGCCCCACTTGTCGGCGTGCAGCCGCCCCAGCGCTTCGCCGAAGACCTTGCTCGCGCCGTACAGCGTGTCGGGTCGGACGGGGCTCGTCTCGTCGACGGCGACGTCGGTCGAGTGGAACCCCGTCACGTGGTGCGAGCTCGCGTAGACCACGCGCCGAACCCCCGCGCGGCGGCTCGCGTCGAAGACGTTGTAGGTGCCCACCAGGTTGGCCTGCAGGATCTCCTCGAAGGGCGCCTCATCGGCCTTGCCACCCAGGTGCAGCACGGCGTGCATGCCCTGCGCCGCCTCGCGCACGCGATCCCCGTCGGACAGATCGCCGAGCACGAGACGCTCATGGGGCTCCAGTTCGCCGATCGAAGAGCGCGAGTAGAGCACGACCTCGTCGAACAGGTCGCTCAGTCGAGGCCGGATAGCGGCGGCCATCCGGCCGCTCGCACCCGTGACGAGAATCCCTGACATTCCGTTTCCGCCTTCCATATATCCGCCCGATGCCGCGATCTCACGCGGGACTCATCCTTGTGTCAAGGGGACCAGATGCGCACGCGCATAGACGTCCCGGTGCCGATCGGAGCGGATCTCCCGGATGAAGCGCTGTGCGATCGCCGGGTCGTCGGCGTGCACGCCGATCGCGGCCGACAGCTCGATGTGCGCCCCCAGTTCGGCTGGCAGAGACCCGAGGATGCTGATCCCCTCCACGGCGGCCAGTTCGCTGATCTGCTGCACGGCGATCTCGGCTCGCCCGTCTCGGACGGCCTCTGCCGTGAAGCCGCTGGCCAGCACCACGGCCTTGGGCCGCACCACCTCCGCGAGATCGAGATCCCCGAGGACCCGTTCGAACACCGCACCGCTGGCGCCCGCAGCTGAGTAGGCGACCGAGCCGACCCGGTGCAGCAGCTCACCCAGGTCGGCGGGTGTGGCCAACGGGTACGTCGGCGCCGCCGGAGCCATGGCGATCCCGATATCGGAGCGGACCAGGGTCCGGATGGACTCGGGACGCACCTCTCCCTCGGCGGCCATCTCGTCGAGGGCGACGGACGTCCCGATGATCACGTCCGGCTGCTCGCCCTGCCGCACCAGGTCTCGCAGCACCGACGTCGGCTCGTACACCCGCCGGATCGCGACCCCGGTCTGCGCAACGAACGGGGGGATCAGACTGTTCTCCAGAACCTCCCTCAGTGCCAGACCGCTGAACAGCGTCATCGTCTGCATTCGCGTACCGCCTCCTTCCCTCATCCGTCGTGCCGATCCGCGGGCGGCGCGGCGCGTTCTCCCAGCAGCAGGTACAGCTGCGCCACGTGCTCGAGCTCTTCGAGCACGTCCAGCGCGTGATCCAGATCGTCGCCGGCGACCACCGCGCCGTGATTGCGCAGCAGCATGCAGTGCGCGTCCCGAGCGGCGCGGCCGGCGTGCACGGCCAGCTGCCGGTCTCCCGGTGGGGCAAACGGCACCACCGGAAGTCGTCCGACGCGCATCCGGTAATAGGCCGTGAGCGGGGGCAGCGCGTCGTCCTCGTCCACCGTCGGGATGCACGAGACCGCCGCGGAGTACAACGAATGGGTGTGGACGACCGCACGCGCCGTGGGACGGGATCGGTAGACCGCCAGGTGCAGTCCGGTCTCCTTCGACGGTTTCCCTTCACGGACCGTGCCGTCCAGACCGATCACGGCCAGCTCCGACTCGGTGACCGTGGAAAGGCTCGCCCCGGTCGGTGTCACCACGACCTGGTCGCCCACCCGCGCCGACACGTTGCCGGTACGACCGTGCGTGAGCCCGCGGCCGTGCACGTAGCGACCGGCCTCCACGACGCTCGTGCGGGCTCGATCCATGGCGCTATCGATGGCTCTCACCCCACTGGCATCCGGGATCGATCGCCCGCAGGAACAGATCGGGGCTGCCAAAGTTGCCCGACTTCAACAGCAGCGCCAGCGACGGCTCGGGCGTCGAGTACAGCCACGCCACACCCTCGTCCACCCGGCCGCCCACGACTCCGCCACGCACCCCGAGCCCGCCGGTGACCGCTCCCGACGTCTCACCCCCGGCCACGACGAATCTGTCGATCCCCCGCTCCCGCAGAGCGGAGGCGATCCCCGCCAGCGCCTCCTCGAAGATGCGCGACGCGCGCTCGCCGCCGACCTCGCGGTCGACTCGTGCGCGTTCCTCTGCATCGGCCGAGGCGTAGAACAGCGGCACTGCCGGCCCCGGCAGCGCATCGAACCAGCGCAGCGCGTCGGCCACGAGCCCCTCTGCGGTCATCTCCGGCGAGGCCACCAGGCGGTGGGCGGGATGCCCGCCCTCCCGGAACCGGGCGACCTGCGCCAGGGTGGACTGCGAACAGCTGCCCGCCAGCACCGCCGCGCGTCGCTGCCGCGGGGGGACGACGAGGGCGGGGGAGGCCGGGCGACGGCGCGTGCGCTGCGCGCGGGCGCGGCCGATCGCGAGGGCAAGGCCTGCCGCCCCGGCCAGCAGCGGCGCGTCGGGCTGCGTGGCGGCGAGGGTGTCCAGGTCGCGCTGCTCGATCGCATCGGCGATGACGATGCGGGCAACGCCTGCGCTGGACGGCTCGAGCGCCCGGGCGACGGCGTCGGGCCCGGCACGGACGACATCCAGCGAGAGGGTGCGCACCTCTCGGCCCGTCTGCGGGGCAAGGAGCCGGGTCAGCAACGAGTCGGTCATGGGATTGAGCGGATGCCGCGCCATGTGCGACTGCGCGAGCGGGACGCCGTCGACGAACAGCAGCCCATCGCGCACGATGCGCCCGTGCATGGGCGAGCTCGGCGTGGTCAGCACCACGTCGGCGTGCGTCTGCGCGGCCAACGCGTCCAGCACCGGCCCGATGTTGCCGCGCGGAGTCGAGTCGAAGGTCGAGCAGTACTTGAGATAGACCTGGTCCACCCCGTGCTGCTGCAGCAGTGACAGCGCCGCGAGGGACCGGTCCACGGCATCCTGCGCGGCTACCGACCGCGTCTTCAACGCGACCACGATGGCATCCAGACCGGGCGGGACGGCCGCAGGCTCGTCGATGCCGAACAGGAGCAGCGTGCGCAGCCCGGCCGAGCGCAGGGCGTCGGCCACGTCGATGGCACCGGTGTAGTCGTCGGCGATGACGCCCAGGATGCCGGTCTCGGCCGGTCGTTCCAGCTCCGCCCGCAGCCGCCGTGCGGCGCTGACCGCACCCGAGAGCACCGGGCGTTCGAGCCGGCGCTCCAGCTCGGCGCGAGCCGGGGCCAGCGAGTACTGCGCCAGCAGGACGGCGTCGAGGTCGGCCAGCATCGGCGTGACGGCGCCGGCCAGGTCGTCGATGAGCGCCGACGGATCGTCGGACGCCGAGCTCGCGCGTGCGGCGGGCACGGCCAGGCCGATGATCTCGATGGCGCGACCGCGTTGGGCCGCCGCCTCACGAAGCCTGCGGATGCTGTCGTCTCGTGCCTCGTCGAACGACGCCACGACGAGCACCCGCCGCCATGACGAGCGCACCACCTCGTCGAAGACCGCGCCGTCGGGTCCCAGGGTCGGCACGGGGCCGTCGTGCCCCTCCGCGACGGCGCCGTAGAGCGAGCAGGTGAGCAGGACCGCGTCCGCGCCCTGACCCACGGCGAAGTCGATCAGGGATCCCATGCGCGCCCGCAGCGCCGGGTCCAGCCCGCCGCGAGATTCCGCCTCGGCCATGAGCCGGTCGTCGAGGATGTTCCAGACGTCCGCATCGCCCATCGCCTCGGTGACCGCTGCCGCCGCCGGCCGGATCGCCAGCGGCGTCGCGCTGATCAGGGCGATGAGGGGCCGGGTGGCGCTCATGAGGCCACCAGCGCCGTCAGCCATGCGACGTTCGCGGCCTCGGGCCTTGTCGCCGAGTACTCGCATCCGACCCATCCTCGATAGCCGATCCGACGCAGCACGCCGAACACGTACGTCCACGACAGCTCGCCGGTGCCGGGCTCGGTGCGGCCCGGCGGATCGGCGATCTGCACATGGCCGATCAGGGGTGCGTGTTCGACGAGCCGGGAGCTCACATCGCCCTCCTCGGACTGCACGTGGAACACGTCGAACAGCGTCTTCAGTCGATCCGAGCCGACCGCGTCGATGACCGTGGCCGCCTGAGACTGCGTGGTGATGACGAACCCGGGAGAGGCGCGCCGGCTCTGCGGCTCGATCAACAGCGTGATGTCAGTCGACCGCGCGGCATCCACCGCCCAGGCCACGTTCAGCAGGTACTCGGCCCACGCCCGTTCGGCCGACACGCCGTCCGGCACCGGGCCGCCCACCACATGCAGCAGCGACACGCCCGCAGCCGTGGCGTACTCGAGTCCGACCTCGAGGTCGGCACGGAACTGCGCCCTCTGCGATGGGTCGCAGGCGATCCCCGTGACGGCTCGGCCCGAGACCGTTCGCGGACGGGTGTTGATCATCACGAGCTCGATGCCCTCGCCGGCCAGCATCCGGTTCAGCGACGAGACGGAGTGCTCGTATGGGTCCGGATACTCCACCGCGCGGAAGCCGTTCTCCGCCACGGCGGCGATCCTCGCCTGGATCGGCAGATCGGCGAAGAGCCACTTCAGGTTGGCAGCAAAACGCGGCCCGTCCGCACGTGCGCGCGCGCCCGCGCCCTCATCGCCGGCCATCGTGCCCCCCGTGGCCGTTCACCCGGTGCGCGGGTTGCTGACCGGCGAAGAAGTCGATGATCTGCCGTGCCGCGAGCTCCTCGGAGCGTTCGCGCGCCTGCACTGTCGCTCCGGCGATGTGCGCGGTCATCAGAAGGTTCCTGGCACCCAGCAGGGGATCATCCGACGCGATGGGCTCCCGCTCGATCACGTCCAGCGCCGCCCCGGCGATCTCCCCCGCGTCCAGGGCCGCGATGAGGTCCGACTCGTTCACGATCCCCCCGCGCGAGGTGTTGACGAGATAGGCCGATGGCTTCATGCAGCGCAGTGCGCTGCGGTCTACCAGGCCCCGGGTGTCGTCGGTGAGCGCCATGTGCAGCGAGACGAAGTCCGAGCTGCGCAGCAGCTGATCCAGCGTGGCCGACCGCACGCCGGCATCGGCCATCGCGTCGTCATCGACCCAGGGGTCGTACCCGATCACCGACATCCCGAGCGCCGCGGCGCTGGCGGCCACGGACTGGCCGATCATGCCCACCCCCATGATCCCCAGGGTGGCGCCGGCAAGCTCCGTGCCGCTGTGCTGATCCCACTGCGCCCGCGCGGTGCCGTGGATGTTCCGGGGCAGGTCGCGCGCCAGGCTCAGCAGCAGGCCCAGGGTGAGCTCGACGACCGACTGCCGGTTGGCGCCGGGCGTGTTGCACACCACGATGCCGTGCTCGTCGGCCGCCGCGAGGTCGACGTTGTCATACCCCGCGCCGGTGCGGGCGACGATCCTCAACCCGTCGATGCCCGCCAGGTCGGCGGCCGTCAGCGGCTCGGTCCCGAGGATCATGGCATCCGACTGCGGGACATCCTCGTGCACGGGGCGGTCGGTGGTCCGCCGCGACGACTCCGGCGAGAACCGCACGTCGAATCCCGCCTCGCGCAGGAGCACGTCGGCACGCCCCCCGGGCCGGAGGTAGCCGGTGGTCACGGTGACGCTCTTCTGGTCAGATCGCATCGTCGCTCCGCACCGCCACGAGACCGGGCTCTTGATCGCTGATCGTGATGCGCGCGGGTGCCGCATCGCGATGATGATGGAAATGGAGCTGTGCGGTCTGGGCGCTCTTCCGTTGCCAGTGCCCGTCGACGAGCGTGCAGACCACATCGTGCCCGGGCACCACCGCCGCCCCCGTCGACGTCGCGATCTCCCGGATGCGGGAGATGCTCTGCCGGCCTGCAGCAAGGTCCAGCGCCGAGTCGATCGCCGAGGACTCCAGCTCGTGCACGTTCTTGGCGGCATCCCCGACGAACAGCAGCGGAGTGCGCACGGTGTGTGCGAGGAAGGCCAGGTGACCCGGGGTGTGCCCGGCCGCGTCGATGGCGTGTATCCCGGGAAGGATCTCGCCTTCCGCGTCGATGAGCCTCAGCGCGCCCTCGGGCTCGCTCAGCGCGCCCAGCAGCGGCTGCGAGACGAACGGGACGTCGGTGGCCTGCCTGCAGGCCCAGGCGTGCTCGGCTCGGCCGATCCACCGCCGCGCCTGCGGGAACAGGCTCACGTTCCCGAGATGGTCCCAGTGGGCATGGGTCACCAGCACGTCGGTGACATCCCGCGGCGACAGGCCGAGGCCCGCAAGCGCCTGTGTGATCAGCGGGACGTAGGCCGGGGGGCCGGTGTCGACGACGACGACGCGGTCGGCGTTGCGCAGGAGCCACACGCTGCTCCACCCGAACGAGCCGTGCGTGCTCGTCCTGCCGGGAAACCCGTTCACGAGAACGTGTGCGTCATACACTTCCGCCGCCTCCTCTCCCGGCTCCCGGCCAGATCCCGTCACGCTGCCCGGCCGTGTTCTGCGTCGCCCGTCCCGCCGACCACGATCTCGCCGCCCTGCATGACCAAGCGCGGAGCGCGCAGCACCGTGATGTCCTGCAACGGGTCGCCAGTGACCGCGATGATGTCGGCGAGCTTGCCCGGCTCCACCGTCCCGACCAGGTGGTCGGTGCGCATCACCTGGGCGCCTGAGCGCGTACCGGCCACGATCGCGTCGCCCGCGCTCATGCCCCAGCGCTGCGCGAGCTCGAACTCCAGGGCCAGCGCGCCCTGCGGATGCGTCGGCCAGCCGATGTTGTCGCTGCCCAGCGCGTACCTGATCCCGACCTCCAGACCCTTCGCGAAGTCGGTGCTGATCGCCTCGACGTGCCGGGCGAAGGCCTCCTTCTTCCACGCCGGGTAGCCGAAGTCGTCGGCGGCGGCGTGGTGCAGATAGGGATGCGAGAGCGTCGTCACGACCCAGGCGCCGACCTCCGCGATCCGCTCGCGGGTGGCGTCGGTGATCCCGAACCCGTGTTCGATGATGTCGACCCCGCCGTCGAGGGCGAGCTGCACCTGCGGGTCGCCGATGCAGTGCGCGCTGACCTGCAGCCCGTTCAGATGCGCCTCGTCGGTCACCGCCTGGATCTCGGCCAGCGTGAACCCGGGCGACTCGTTGTACGGGTCCTCGCCCCACGGCCGGAATCGATCGCCGACGGCTCCCTTGGAGACGCCGATCTTGATGACGGTCGCTCCCTGGCGGATGCGCGTGCGCACCATCTTGCGGCATTCGTCGGGTCCGTCGGCGATGATCCCCTGCTGTGCGATCCATGCCAGCGGCACGTTGAAGTGGTCCCATGTGCCGGCCGTCGAGCAGATGAAGTCACCCGACACCTCAAGTCGGGGACCCGAGATCAGGCCCTCCTTCATCACGCGACGCAGGTCGGGCCCGACGGCGGAGCCGAGGCACCGCGCGGAGGTGATGCCGACGTCCAGCATCCGCTTCGCCTCGCCGGCCGCGCGCAGCGCCCGGTAGGAGAGCGTCTCGAAGCGCATCGTGTTGGAGATGTCGCTGGGCACGCCGAAGAAGTGCATGTGCGCGTCGATCATCCCCGGCATGAGCGTGGCTGCGCCGAGATCGACGATGCTTGCGCCGCGGGCCAGCTCCGCATCGCCGCGCTGCCCCACCGCGACGATCTTCTCACCGTCGATCCGCACGGCGGCCTCGGCGAGCACCCCGCCGTTGCCGTCCAAGAGCCGGTCGGCTGTCAGCAGCCAGGTCTGCGCGGCGCCCGGCGCCGGGGGGAGCTGACTCATTTCTGGTCTCCGAGCACGGCGGTGGCCTCGATCTCGACGAGCCACTCGCGGTTGCCCAGCCCTCCCGCGACGATCGCGGTGGTGGCCGGATACGGCTCGGGGAGCATGCGCTTGCGCACCTGCATGACCGCAGGCAGATCCGTGCGGTCGGTGATGTAGACGACGATCCGGCAGACGTCGGCCAGCGAGCCGCCGGCGGCTTCCACGAGCGCCTCGATGTTGCTCAGAGCCTTCTCCGTCTGCCCGGTGATGTCGCCGACGGCGACGGTCGACCCGTCTTCGGCCTGTGGCGTCTGACCGGAGATGTGCAGCATCCGTCCCACAGGCGTGAGCGTGGACTGCGACATGGGGGCGGGGGTGTCGAAGACGCCCGCAGCTTTGACGGCCGTGTATGGCATGACCAGATCCTCCTCGATCGAGATTTAGAATATATATTATCTGAAGTTGCCGGCAAATATCGACAACACGGGTCTTGGCATCAGGTCCGTCCCGAGGAGCCGAGATAGAGATCGGCGACCCGGGGATCGGTCAGCAGCTGCCGGCCCGTCCCCGAGTGCGCGTTGCCGCCCTCGGCCAGCACGTACGCACGATCGCAGATCTCCAGGGCGCGCCGGGCGTTCTGCTCGACCATCATGATCGCGACGCCGGACGCCTGGATCTTCTTGATGCTCTGGAACAGTTCCTCCTGCCGGTGCGGCGACAGCCCCGCCGACGGCTCGTCCAGCAGCAGCACCTCCGGGTCCATCATCAGAGCCCGCGCCATCGCCAGCGACTGACGTTCCCCGCCGGACAGCGAGTCGGCCATCTGGCCGCCGCGGCCGTGCAGCGCGGGGAAGAGGTCCTCGACGAACGCGAGCCTCTCCCTCCATCGTTGCCGCGCGAGATACAGGCCCATGCGGAGGTTCTCATGCACGGTCAGCCGGCCGAACACGTTCGCGTACTGGGGAACGAAGCCGATGCCGCGCCGCACCAGCTCGTGGGCGGCGAGCCCCCGGATGTCCTGCCCGCGCAGCAGCACGGTGCCGCGGCGCACGGGCAGCATCCCGAACGCTGCCTTCAGCAGCGTGGACTTGCCCGCGCCGTTGGGGCCGATCAGTGTCACCAGCTCACCTTCGCGAAGGTCCACGCTCAGCCCGCGGAGGATGTCCAGACCCGCCGCGTAGCCCGCGGTCAGCTCCGTGATCTCCAGCACCTTCGACCCCGTGCTGCGCTCCCGCGCTCCCGGGAGTCCTGACACGGAGTCCGATCCCTCGTGCGAACGGCCGAGGTAGGCGTCGATCACGCGCTCGTCGTGCAGCACCTCGGTCGGGGTGCCCTCCACGATGAGCCTGCCGCGGTCCATGCAGATGACGCGGTCGCTGACGCCGGCGATCGAGAGCATGTCGTGCTCGATGAGCACGACCGTCATCCCTCGCGCGCGCAGCTCCCTCAGCCGTTCCATGATGAAATCGCGCAGCACGGGGTTGACCCCGGCCAGCGGCTCATCCAGAAGCAGCACGGTCGGCTCGGCCATCAGGGCACGCGCGATCTCCAGCAGTCGCCGCTGACCGCCGCTGAGCGCCGAGGCCTTCTCGGCGGCGAGGCGGTCGAGCCGGAACTCGCGCAGCAGCTCGTGCGCGCGGGCCTCGAGCCGGCGGTTCTGCCGCCGCCAGATCCGGGACAGCAGCGCGACGGAGAGCCTCTCCCCGCTCTGCCCCGCCGGCGCGACCAGCATGTTCTGCAGCACCGTCATCTCCAGCAGTGGCCGGGTGGACTGGAAGGTGCGGATCATGCCGCTGCGGGCGATCACGTGCGCACGCTTGTTGCTCACGTCGGTGCCGGTGACCGACCAGGTGCCGGCGTCGGCCCGGTCGAAGCCGCTGAGGAGGTTGAACAGCGTCGACTTCCCCGCGCCGTTGGGGCCGATGAGGCCCGTCACGATTCCCCGGCGGATCTCCAGGCGTTCGATGTCGACGGCGGTGATTCCGCCGATCTGGCGCAGCAGCCCGGTGCCCAGCACCGCGATGTCGTCCTGCGTCTGCGGTGCGCTCATGTCCGGCTCCTCCTCATCGTCCCGAGAATCCCCTTCGGAAGGAAGGCCACCAGCGCCAGCAGCCCCAGCCCGACGAGCATGAACCGCATGACGCCGACGTCCGCGTCGTTCATGAGGTCCGGCGGGATGACGCCTGACTCGACGCCCGAGCGCAAGACGCTGTCGAAGGCCGACAGCACGAACCAGAAGACGACGGCGCCCAGCGCCGGCCCCCAGATCCGGCCGACGCCGCCGAGCATCAGGGCCGCGTACGCGAAGAACGTGACCTCGGGCATGAACGCCTCGGTGCTCACCGCCTGCTGGCTCAGCGCGAGCACCACCCCGCCGGCGGAGCCGAACAGACCGCCGATCAGCAGGCTCTGCAGCTTGACGCCGAAGACGTTCTTGCCCATCGACCGGGCGACGAA
Organism: uncultured Microbacterium sp.; assembly: GCA_937988695.1. Taxonomy (GTDB): domain Bacteria; phylum Actinomycetota; class Actinomycetes; order Actinomycetales; family Microbacteriaceae; genus Microbacterium. Next base: position 16,248 of record CALKHM010000023.1, read on the forward strand.
CTCGTCCTCACGGATGGAGGTGACAAGCCTCCCCCAGGGGCTGCGCATCACGCCGAGCACGAGGAGGCTGCCGCCGACCACGAGAGCCCACGCCCAGGCCATGACCCACAGCGTCGACTCGTTCCAGCGCAGCACCCCGACGCCGTAGTAGCCGCGCGGTATCGGATTGAACGCGTAGAAGCCGTCGGCGAAGCGCTGGATGCCGTTGACCCCGTTGGTCACCGGGGCCGCGACGTCGGACCGGAACAGCAGCCTCAGGATCTCCGCCGCCGCGATCGTGCAGATGGCCAGGTAGTCGCCACGCAGCCGCAGGGTCGGGATGCCCAGCAGCAGCGAGAACAGGATGGACAGCCCGACCGCCACCAGGAGCCCCATCCAGAGCGAGCCGCCGGAGGACACCGTGATCGCCACGCCGTACGCGCCGAGCATCATGTAGCCCGCCTGGCCGAAGTTGATGAGGCCGGTGTAGCCGTAGTGCACGTTCAGGCCGATGGATGCCAGGGCGTAAGCCGCTGCCCCGGGGCCGATGGCGTTGCGCAGCGCATCGGCGAGGATCTCCCACACGCTCATCTCAGCCCACCCGCACCTTCCGTCCGAACAGGCCCTGCGGGCGCAGCAGCAGCGCGATGATCAGCACGAGCATCGCGACGGCGGTCTTCAGCTGGCTCGGGATCAGCAGAGTGCTCACCTGGGTGACGATGCCGATCAGGATGCCACCGGCCATCGCCCCGTAGGCGGTCCCGATGCCGCCCACGATGACGGCGGCGAACATCAGCAGCAACAGCAGGAACCCGCCGTTCCAGCTGACCTGCTCCGACATGCCCTGGAAGATCCCGCCGAGGGCGGCCAGCGCGCCGCCGATCACCCACACCGCGATGTAGACGACCCTCGTGGAGATCCCGCTCGCCTCGGCCAGCGGAGCATTGTCGGCCACGGCGCGCACCGCGCGGCCGAGGGTCGTCAGCTGCAGCATGAGTGCGACCCCGACCAGCACCGCCACCGCCAGCCCCATCATCACGAGGTCTCGCGGGGCGATCGACACGCTGCCGAACTGGAGCCGCTCCTGCACCTGGTAGGCGGAGAAGGGCCGCGGCCGGCTTCCGACGAAGTACAGGATGGTGTTACGCCCGAACATGTCCAGACCGATCGTGGCCACCAGCAGCGAGAGGTGCGGCAGGTTCGCCCGTCGCATCGGGCCGAACACCGACACCTCCGCGAGCCCCGCGACCACGCCGCCCAGGCACACGGCGATCAGCGCAGCCAGATACAGGTTCAGGTGAGGGCCGTTCTCCATCGTGTTCAGGTACAGCGCCAGCACCGCGCCGAGGGTCACCAGGCTCCCGTGCGCGAAGTTGACCAGCCCCGTCGTGCTGAAGATCAGCGACAGGCCGATGGCCGCCAGCGCGATGACCAGACCGAGCCGCAGGCCGTCCACGAGCGCCTGCAGCAGCGCCCCCGCGCCGGCCGCCACCAGCGCGGCGATCATCACGGCCACGACGATCGCCACGGCGGTCAGCAGACCGCCGGACGGCCGGCGAAGCCTCTGCGTCGCCGGCCCCGCGGCCGTGCCGGTCAGCTGCCCGACCGGCACGTGTTCTTCTCACAGACGAACTCGCCGTCCAGCTGCACCTGGGACTGGCCATCCATCGTCCAGCTGGCGAAGCGGGCCACCGTCGGGTCGCCGGCGTCGCTCAGCTCCTTCGGGCCGGATGGTCCGACATAGCGGATGTCGGTTCCCGAGGCGAGCAGCTTCGTGCAGTCGGCGTAGCTGTTGCACTCCTGGCCGCCGCGCGTCACGTCCGCGACGTGCTCTTTCACCACCTGGGGATCGGTCGACCCCGCCGCCACCGCGGCGAGCGCGGTGATGATCGCGCAGTCGTACTGCTCGGCGGCGAACAGCGCCTGCGTGAGGTCGGGGTTCGCCTTCAGCAGCCGGTCGTTGAACCCCTCGTCGTAGGTGCGCGGGTTGGTCACGCCCTTCACCCCGGCCAGCACACCGTGGTTCTTCGGGTCGACCGACTCCCACAGCACATTGGATGCCAGCTGGTTCACGCCGTACAGCTGCACGCCCTTGCCCACGGTCAAGCCGTTCTCGATCATGGTCTGGACGAACTCGCCCATCTCCGCGTATCCGATCAGCGCCACCGCATCGGCCTTGGCCGCGCGGATCTTGCCGACCTCGGCCTCGAAGTTGGTGGTCAGCGGGTCGTAGACGATCCGCTCGGCGACCGCGTCGCCCAGGTTCGACACGAGCTGGTCGACGAGCCCCTGGCCGAACGCGTCGCCGCGGCCTACGACGGCGATCCGCTCGGCTCCGTTGTCCTGCATCAACGACGCCAGCGCGATCGCCTGCAGCAGGTTCGAGGTGGCGGTGCGGTAGTGGTAGTCCTCGTCCGGATAGTCCGTGAACTCCAGCGCCGTGTCCGCCCCGCTGCACATGAGCGTGCGAGAGGAGACGACCTTGTCCAGCAGCGACAACGAGACCGCCGACTGCCCGGTGCCCATGATCGCCATGACGTCGCGACTGAGCAGGCGGTCCACCGCCTGGGTCGCGACGGTGGGATCGCTGGCGGTGTCGCCGCCGACCAGCTCCACCTTCTTGCCCTGGATGCCGCCGGCATCGTTGATGTCATCGACGGCCAGACGGGTCGAGGCGACCAGTGAGCCGCCGAGCACGGCGACCGAGCCGGTCTCGGGCATGAGATAGCCGAATCTCACCGAGCCGCCGGCCCCGTCGCCATCGGCAGGCCCCGCGGCCTGACAGGCCGTCAGGGCGAGAGCGGCAGCCACCAGGGCGATGCCGGGCAGGAACTTCGACTTCATGACGTTCTCCTCATCTCTTCGTCGAAACAGGGGCTCGCGCCGTGGTCGGCGACGAGTCATCGGTCGGGATTGATTTATCATATATATTTAGAAATCGGCGGTATGACCCAGCGATCCCGCGAGGGCTACGCCTCCGCGTGCGCGGCGATGCCTCTCGTGCGCAACTGCTCCAGGAGCCACTCGCGCGGCCCCAGCACGGGGCGGCGGACCCAGTCCGGATCGCTGCGCACCTGCACCCCGGTGCTCGTGCACCGGAAGGCGTTGGCCGCGGCGACGACGTCGTCGGGACAGTTGCTCAGGGCGACCAGCAGATCCATCTCGGCGCGAAACTCGATGTAGTCCCCCGGCTTGGTCACGGGCTCTTTCACGAGGAAGCCCTGCGCCTGGACGTCGTAGGGGTAGTTCTGGAAGATGTCGAACGAGTCCGGGATGTCCTCGGGCGGCACGCCGTAGGCGCGCACGACCTCGGCCAGCTGCTCGAAGCATCCATCTCGCACGCCCGCGCCGTGCGACGCATAGAAGAACGCGTTGCACATCCGGTGGTGCACGCCGTGCGTGCCGGGCGGGTCTGCGGTCTCGGTGAGCACGGTCATGAGCGGGCGGCACAGGCCGGACATCACCCAGTCCCCCTGCTGCACGGTCATCCGGGGTCGGAACGACCGGCCCGGCAGCGGGAAGTACCGCGTGCGCGAGTACGAGGTCGACAGCTTCTCCCGCAGGTTGTGCAGATTCCATACCGCCATGTCGACCACCTGGCTGCCCTCCAGGCTCGTCACCCGCAGGATCTGTCCCTGGCGCAGCTCCAGGGCCATCGCCGACTTCGGCGCGAGCACGTCGTCGCGCACCAGGTCGCCGGTCATCACAGCACCGCCGACAGGAACGCGCGGGTGCGCTCGTGGGCGGGCGCGCCCAGCACCTGGGCGGGCGGCCCGGATTCCACCACCACGCCGCCGTCCATGAACACCACGGAGTCGGCGACCTCCCGCGCGAAGCCCATCTCGTGGGTGACGACGAGCATCGTCATCCCGTCGGCGGCGAGGTTCTTCATGACGGCGAGCACGTCACCCACCAGCTCCGGGTCCAGCGCACTGGTCGGCTCGTCGAACAGCATCAGCCGCGGCTCCATCGCCAGTGCCCGGGCGATGGCCACGCGCTGCTGCTGCCCTCCCGACAGCTGCCGCGGGTACGCCTTGAGCTTGTCGGCGAGCCCGACCTGGTCAAGCAGCTCGGTCGCACGGGCCACCGACGCCTTCCTCGACCTGCCGCGCACCGCGACCGGTCCCACGGTGAGGTTCTCCAGCACCGTCATGTGCGGGAACAGGTTGAAGTGCTGGAAGACCATGCCGATGTCTTCACGATCGCGGCAGATCTCCGCCTCCGACGACTCGTACAGCCTGCCGCGCCGGTTGCGATATCCGACCAGCTGGCCGTGCACGGTCAGCACGCCCTCGGTGACGGACTCCAGGTGGTTGATGCAGCGCAGGAACGTGCTCTTGCCCGATCCCGATGGCCCGAGCAGGCACATCACCTGCCCCTCGAACAGGTCCAGGTCGATGCCCTTGAGCACCTCGACGGATCCAAAGCTCTTGCGGACGCCGCGCGCCGAGACGATCGCGTTGTTCATGACCCGCCTCCCGGCCGCGCAGCGGCATGGAACGTGAACGCCTTGCGCAGGAACTGCGCGACCGGCGAGCCCGGCGACTGCCGCTGCGTCCCCCGGCCGAAATGGCGTTCGATGAAGAACTGGCCGATGGTGAGCACGGTGGTGACCACGAGGTACCAGATCGTCGCCACGATGAGCATCGGGATGGTCTCGAACGTGCGCGCGTAGATCAGCTGCACGGAGTTCAGCAGCTCGGGCAGCCCGATGACGCTGACCAGCGACGAGAACTTCAGCATCCCGATCGTCTCGTTGCCCGTGGGCGGGATGATCATCCGCATCGCCTGCGGGAGCACGATCTTGCGCATCAGCAGCGACCGTCGCATCCCGAGCGACTGGGCCGCTTCGAACTGGCCGCGGTCCACGGACAGGATCCCCGCCCGCACGATCTCCGCCATGTACGCCGACTCATAGAGGGCAAGGCCCAGGATCGCGGCGACGAAGGTCGGGATGACCCTGTTCGCATCCACGCTGACGAAGTCCGGACCGAAGAACGGGATGCCGAGGGAGAACGTGGGATACAGCGCCGAGATGAAGTTCCAGAACAGGAGCTGGACCAGCAGTGGGGTGCCCCGGAAGAGCCAGATGAACACCCCCGACACCAGGCGCAGCACCCCGCTTCGCGACAGCCGCATCAGCGCCAGCACGACGCCCAGCGCGATCGCGATGGTCATGGCGATCGCCGTGAGCTCGAGCGTGCGGACCAGACCGCTGAGCACCGCGGTGGAGAACAGGTAGTTTCCCACCACATCCCACTGATAGCGAGGGTTCGTGATGAAACCGTGCACCAGGATCGCCACCAGCAGGAGCACGACCGCGACCCCGATCCACCGCCAGACGTGACGACGGGGGATCACCTTCATCTGCTGCAGGTCGATCAGGGACGGGCCGTGCTCCACCTCTGACGCATCCGACGACGACCGCAGGCCGGGCAGCGTCATGGGTCAGCTTCCCGCGTTGATGGTCGCAGACTCGATCTTCAGGGTCTCCATGCCCCAGTCGGCCAGCACCTTGGCATACGCCCCGTCGTCCATCATCGACTGCAAAGACGCCTGCAGCGCCTTGGCGAGCCCCGTGCCCTTCATCATGCCCAGGGCGACGGGGTGCGGGTTCAGCGGCTCGTCGTCGGTGAGGGACAGCTTGCCGGCGTTCTCGGAGACCGCGTAGGCCGCGCTGATGGTCTCGGTGAGCACGGAGTCCGCACGGTTGCTGATCAGGGCGAGCACGGCCTCGTTGCCGCTTCCGTACGTGATGACCTCCAGCGGCTTTTTCCCGCTGTCCTTGCACGCCTTGTCGAGCTCGGGGGCGACGGTGGTCTCCTGCTGCGACCCCAGCTGCACGGCCACGCGGGTCCCGCACAGGTCCTTGATCGACAACGACTTCGGGTTGTCCAGCGCGACGACGATCGACGTTCCGGACTGGAAGAGGTCGACGAAGTCGAAGATCTTCTGCCTCTCGGCGTTGTCGTTGAAGGCGCTGATGTCGTACTTGCCGGCCTGGATCCCGGGAATGATGGCATCGAAGGTGGCCGGCTGCACGTCGGCCGTGATGCCGGCACGCTCGAAGACGGCCATGCCCAGGTCGAACTCGACGCCGGTCATCTTGCCGGATGCGTCCTGATACGACATCGGCGGGTAGGTGGCATCGAGCACGTAGACGACCTTGGTGAAGTCAGCGGGCACCAGCTTGGCGATCTCCGGCATGGCCGCGCCACCGGTGGTCTTGCTCGGGCTCGAACCAGGATCGTCGGCAGCGCAGCCCTGCAGTGCCGCGCCGGCGACGATCATCGACGCGAGGATCGCTGCTGCTCTCCCACGGGATTTCATTACGTTCATCACTGACGCCTCCTCGTTGAGGTCTTGCACGGACGGGAACTGAAGGTGCGGAGGACGTTCCTCCTTGGCGATCAGAATATATTTTATCTGATAATTCGTCAACTCGTGAGCCGGTGCCGCCGAGGCGAGGTCGGCGACCGCGGCGTCCGGCCTCAGCGGCGCTCGCGCGACGCGAGCGCCCTGCGCCGTGCATCGTCGGCCTCGGACGCCCGGCCGAGGGCGCGCAGCTGGGCGGCCAGCCGGTCGAGGAGCTCCGGCTCGCGGTCGCCGGGAAAGCCCTCCGCCTCACCGTGGGCGAGGCACTCGCCGATCGCGGCGACGGCGGCCTCGTGCAGCGATGCGTCCGCTGCCGCGGGGGCGAGCCCGTGTGCGGCGAGCGCCGCGAGATACAGCGCATCGCTGCGCAGCGTTGCGAAGCCGTTCGCCTCGATGAGCGCGCGGGCCTGCCGTCCTCGCTCCGCGGCCTCGTCGAACCCACCCGCTCCCAGCGCCGCGCGGGCGAGGGTGATCAAGGTCTGTGCCTGGTCACCGGGCAGGCCGAGCGCCACGAACTCGTCGAGAGCCGTCCGGCCCCAGTGACGCGCCTGGGCGGCATCCCCGCCCTCGACGTGGTACAGCGCCAGCCGCTGTGCGGTCGCGGCAGCCTCCGCCCTCAGGCCGTCGGCGAGCCTGCGCGCATGCTGGTCCTCGAGCACGCGCACGTGCTCCTGACGGTTCGACGCGGTCGATGGCGGGACGGCATCCAGCAGCACGCCGGCTGCATAGTCCTTGACGTCGCCGGCCGTCAGCTCGAGGGTGCCGATCTTCAGGGCGTCGGGCAAATCGCGGGCCAGGATGTCACGAGCCAGCGCCGCGGCCTCGTCATCCCGCGACAGTGCGGAAAGCTCTTCGGCGAGCAGCGCGTCGGACTGTGCGCCGGCAAGCGTGAAGCCGCCCTGAGCGGCCACGGCGGAGGCGGAGCGCGCCTTCGCGAGCGCGGCCTCGTGCCGCCCGGCATCCTGCAGCCTCGACGCCGCGCTCCACAGCCTCATGAGCCGCACCCGGACGCCCACCGGGAGACTCTCGTGCCGGCGAGGCCGATCGGTCTCCAGGAGCTCCCCGGGAAGGATCAGCCGGAACAGGTCTTCGGGTGCCGTCTGCGGGGCATCCAGCATTCGGCGGGCCTGGAGGATCAGGTCGGCGTCGGCCGCACCGCTGCGATCCGGTGTCGCCCCCGCGACTGCGGCGGTGCTCAGGCAGTCCGCGGCCCGGCCGCGATCGCCGGAGGCGGCGAGCACGACGGCGGCCCGCGCGATGCGCACGCGCACCTCGTCCGCGGGGTCGGCGGCGCCGTCGAGGATCGCCAGCGCCAGATCCGTGTCGTGCATCCGCAGCGCGGCCATCCGCGCTCGCACCACCGGGTCGTCGCTGAGCTCCATCATCCGGGTGAGGTTCCCGGCATCCTCGAACCGGCCGCGGCCGGACAGGGTCATCAGCAGGTGCATCTCGGCGAGCACGAACGCCGCCCAGTCGCGTCCGAACGACACGTAGTGCACGAGCGCGCCGTCCGGCGTGTAGCCGAGGGCCGGGACGGCGCCCAGCTCGAGCCGGCCCTCGATCCGCACGTCGTCGGACCGCCCGGTGGCCGCCACGATGCGCTCGTACCGCAGTCGCGTGTTCTCCGGGGTGTCCGGCGGCAGCAGCAGCAGTGTCTTGCCGAGCACGCCCATCGCCGCGAGGGTCGAGATCTCCCACCCGAGGCCCTCGGTCACCCCGGCGACGAGGATGATCGCCTTGCAGCGCGCGGCCGTGCGGCGCACGGCCTCCTGCCACGACTCGTCGGTCCAGTAGGTGCGCTGGGCACCCAGCGAGGGTCGACGCTCTCCCGGGCGCCCGATCGCGACGACGTGGCCGGCGTTGCGGAACGTCCACGTCTCCAGCAGCTCTTCGAACCGCACACGCTGCGGCACGAGCGGCGCGTACCACCCCTTCGACGCGACCGGGGCGTAGACGAGGGCGGAGTCGTCGTCGAACGAGCGCAGGTACAAGACCGTCTCCGCACCGGTGTGCTCGGCGAACTCGGCCTGGTGGCCAGCGCGCACCGCGCTCTCCACCCAGCGCGCGGGCACGTGAGAGCGGTCGATCAGCACGGCGCCGGCGACGGCCGCCACGATGGCCAGCAGGATGCTGCGGTCCGCGACGAGCGCGGCCGCGACCCACACCAGCCCCACGCCGCCGCACAGCACGATTCCCTTCAGCACGAGCCCGCCGGCCAAGGCAAGTGTGTCCTGTCCGTACCGCCACGTCTGGGCGGTGTCATCGGCGAGGAAGGAGAGCCACTCGGCCCAGAAGCCGCCCGCCACGACGATCGCGAGGATGATGCCCAGGGGCACCCACCACCACCAGCCCAGTGCGAAGCAGACGGCGGCGATCGCCAGGACGAGGCCGGCCTGACCGGCGGCACGCCAGTGCAACGAGCGCACGCGCAGGTCGTCGGAGAACGGCAGCCCCTCGAGATCCTGCACCCGGCCGCCGTCCTTCTCGAAGGCGGCGAACCACTCCCAGACCTCGGCGCCCCGATCTGTCAGGGCGCGTCGTTCCCGCATCCCGCGGTCGGTGCGGACACGCACCCAGACGACCAGAAGCAGCAGGACCGCGGCGGCCACGAACATGACGGACCCGAGCAGATGCATCTCAGCGGGCCCCGCCCTCGGCCACGTCCGCCACGCCGCACTCGTCCCCGGTCACGCGTCCCCCATCATCCGTCCCCGCCGCGCGCCCCATGACAGAGGTCTCACGCGTCCTCCAACATGATGAAGGTGCGGACGGCACCGGGTCAATCTCGGCTGCTACGCATCCGGCGACGTCGGGGATCGGCGGGCTGAGCCGCGCGACCTGCCGCGCTGGTGGGCACCGCGACCCCGCTCATCCCTTCAGCCCCGAGAACGTCATGGTCGCGATGAACTGCCGCTGCGCGAACAGGAAGAACAGGATCAGCGGGAGCGTGGCCACCACGTTGCCGGCCATGATCAGGCTCCAGTCGGTCTGGTGCGCGCCCTGGAAGTTCGCGATCCCGAGCTGCAGGGTGAACGCCGCCGGATTGTTGATGGCGATCAGCGGCCAGACCAGGTCGTTCCACGCACCCAGCAGCGTGAAGATGGCCAGTGTCGCCAGCGCCGGACGCGCGCGCGGCAGCACTAT
>CALKHM010000024.1 GCA_937988695.1 uncultured Microbacterium sp.
GACGGCCACCCAGTCCTGCCAGCGTGTCCACCTCTTCATTGAACTCATCCTCCTCATGGTCAGATGGCTCCCGAATCGGGGGTCACCGCTCACTATACGCTCTTGATTGACCGACCGGTCAAGATTTTCGGAGACCTGCGCCGCAGGTCGGGCTCGGGCCCCGGGCATCGGCCGGTTCACCGCGGGTCTACCGCTGGCAGGTCGGACACCAGAACACGCTGCGTTCGCGAGTCGGGTCTGCTCCGAGGCGCCCGGCGCGGATCGGCGTGCCGCAACGCAGGCACGGCTGATGCTCGCGCGAGTAGACCCATCGTGTGCGGCCCCGCCGGCCGTCGCCGGTGAACGTGCGGAGGACGCGGTCACGATTCGCGCGCAGCATCCGCGCCGCCGTGTCGACGAGCCCGACGACGTCCACGGCCGTCGCCGGGGTGGTGGGCAGGATGCCGCGGACGAAGAGCACCTCGTTGGCGTACTCGTTGCCGAGCCCGGCGAGGTTGCGCTGATCCAGCAGCGCAACGTGCACGGGCCGCCGGTCGGCGGCCACGCGCCGCGCGGCCTCGGCGGCGTCCCAATCGGGCTGCAGCGGATCGGGGCCGAGATGACCGACGAGCTCGTGTTCGGCCGTCGTGGGCACGACCCGCACCTCGGCGATGTCGAAGCCCACCGCCTCGACGCCGGTCGCGGCCAGGACCGCGCGCGCGGTGTGCGCAGGCCGGGGCCAGCGCGCGCCGGGCGGGTGCACGTCCCAGATCCCCTCCATCCTCAGGTGCGAATGCAGGGTGTACGCGCCCGCGCGCAGCAGGATGTGCTTGCCGCGGGGCACGACCTCGCGCACGGTCCGGCCGGTGAGATCGGCCGTCGCCTGCCGGGGAACCCGCAGCTCGAAGCGGGTCAGGACCTTGCCGGCCAGCGCCGCGTGCAGCCGATGCGCGGTCTGCCAGACGGTGTCGCCCTCAGGCACGGGCGGTCCTGTGCAGGGTGAGTCCGCGGGTGGACTCCACGAACCCGGCCTGGCGCAGTGCGCGGCCGACCTTCGACCCGTACACCACCTCACCGCTGACCTGTTCGATCGTCAGGGTCTGCAGGTGCCGGGATGCCGCCGTCTCGGCGAGGCTGCGGCATCCGGCCGCCAGTGTCTGGTCGTCGTCGCTGAACGCGAGCGCGGTCTTGCCGCCACGCTCCAGATACAGCACGAGTGCACCGTCGACGAGCACCACGAGAGCACCTGCCTTGCGCCCGGGCCGATGCGCGCTGCCTTCGCGCGCCGGCCAGGCCAGCGCCGCGCCGTACGGGTTGGCGGGGTCGGTGGCCGCGAGGGTGATCGCCGCCCGCGGCGGGGGATCGGCCAGTCCCGCGAACTCGCGCAGCCGGTCGATCGTCGCCGACGCGGCGAACTGCGCGGCGCCGAGCTTCTCGATGACGTAGCCGCGCCGGCAGTGGCCGGCCTCTTCGAAGCCTGCCAGGATGCGGTACATCTGCGCGAATCCGCCGGGCACCTGCTCGGCCTGAACGGAGCCCCGGGTGACCACGCCGTAACGATCCAGCAGCAGGCTGGCCGTCGCGGTGGCGCGCAAGGCGGGGTCGGACTCGGGATCGGACAGCAGCGACCACCGTCCGCCCAGTGCCGGCGGCCGGGGCGGCGCGCCCTGCCGCGGCAGCGCCATGCCACGGTACAGCCGTGCCCGTGGCGTGCGCCGTGCCGACTTGTGGGCTTGCGAGCCGCCCGAGACCAGGGCACGCAGTGGTGCGAACGTGTCGTTGGTCACCCGGCCGCCCCAGGTCAGCTGCCACAGCGCGTCGATGACGGCCTGCTCGCTGTCGGCGTCCGCGAGCGTGCGCAGCTGTGCGGTGAAATACGCGCCCCCGGCACCCAGGACGTTGATGAGCCGTTCCTCGAGCGACCCGGGGACGATCTCGTCGCCGGTCGGATCGGCCAGCGTGAGCGGCGCGTCGCCGGCCGGGTGCAGCGCGACCCACCCGTCGCGGCCGGGCAGCGCACCGTGGCCCGACCAGATCGCCTCGCCCGTCGCGGTGAGCTCGTCGAGCATGCCGGGCGCGTAGTCGCGCACGCGCGATGGCAGGATCAGGGATTCCCAGGCACTGGCGGGGATCGGCACGCCCGCCAGCTGCTCGACCACCGCGGCGACGCCGTCGATGCCGTCGAGCGGGCGGGTGAGATGGTGCCACACCGGCAGGAACCGCGCGTACGCCTGCGGGGAGACCGGCTCGACGCTGCCGCGGATCGCGGCGAGGCTGCGCAGCCGCAGCCGGCGCAGCACCTCGGTGTCGCACCATTCCGTCTCGTCGCCGCCTGTGGATGCCTCCGGCAGGAAGAACCCGCTCGTCACGCGTCCGGCGGCCTCGAGCCGCTGCAGCGTGTGCCGGGCCACGGCCACGCCGATGCCGAGCCGATCGGCCACGGCTTCGGCGCGGAACGGCCCGTGCGTGCGCGCGTGACGCGCGACGAGATCCCCGAGCGGGTCGGGCACCGGTTCGAGGAACGCCGTCGGGATGCCGACCGGCAGCGCAGCGCCGAGCGCGTCGCGCAGACGCCCGGCGTCTTCGATGGCGGCGATCCGCGGTGTGCCGCCGAGCGTCACAGGGATCGCGCGATGGGCCGTGACGAGCTCGTCGAGGTGGGCGGCGGCCACGCTCGCTCCGCTGGCGGCGTCGGCTCGTTTCGACTCGCTCGCTGCGCTCGCTCGCTCAACGGCCGGGGTGCTCGGGCCGTCCGCTCGCTCGACGTCCGGGGTGCTCGGGCCGTCCGCTCGCTCGACGTCCGGGGTGCTCGGGCGGTCCGCTCGCTCGACGTCCGGAGCGTCGACCAGCCGCGCCGCCACCTCTGCGGCATCCAGCGGGCCCAGCATCCGCAGCAGGTCTGCGACGCCTTCCAGCCCGCGCACCTGGCGTTCGGGGTCGAGGCGCTGGGCCTCGCGCTCGAACTGGGCCATCACCTCCGGGTCGAGCAGCTCGCGCATCTCGACCTTGCCGAGCAGCTCGGACAGCAGTGCCGGGTCGACCGACAGTGCGGCCGCGCGTCGCTCAGCCAGCGGCGAATCGCCCTCGTACATGAACGCGCCGACATATCCGAACAACAGGTCGCGCGCATACGGCGAGGGCTGGCTCGTGGTCACCTCCACCAGCCGGATGCGGCGCTCGCCGATGCCGCGGATGATTCGCAGCAGGGCAGGCAGGTCGTAGACGTCCTGCAGCACCTCGCGTAGCGTCTCGAGGATGATCGGGAACGTCGGGTACCGCCGGGCGACCTCCAGCAGCTGCGCGGCCCGCTGCCGCTGCTGCCACAGCGGGCTGCGCCGGCCCGGGTTCATGCGCGGCATCAGCAGCGCGCGTGCTGCGCACTCCCGGAACCGGGACGCGAACAGCGCGGAGCCGCCGACCTCCTCGGTGACCAGCTGATCGATCTCGTCGGGTTCGAAGACGAACAGCTCCGCCCCCGGTGGGTCGGCGGTGGCATCCGGGATCCGGGCGATGATGCCGTCGTCGCTTGCGACCGCCGATCCATCGACGCCGAGCCGCTCGCGGATGCGGGCGTTCACCGCGAGCGCCCACGGCGCGTGCACTTGCATGCCGTATGGGGAATGAAGGATGACCCGCCAGTCGCCCACCTCGTCGCGGCTGCGCTCCACGGTCAGCGTCTTGTCAGTGGGGAGCGTGCCGGTGGCCTCGCGCTGCTCGGCGAGGTACCCGAGGAGGTTGGTGATGGCGTTCGCGTCGAGACGGGACTGCGCGAGCCGTCTCTCGGCCCTCTCGCGCGGTGCGGAGGACACCTCCCGCGCGAACGCTCCGAGCGCCTCGCCCAGCTCGGCGGGCCGGCCGATGCCGTCGCCGTGCCAGAACGGCACCTTGCCGGGCTGCCCGAACGCGGGCACGACGTTGACGCGGTCGTGCGTGATCTCGACGATGCGCCAGCTCGTCGTGCCCAGCGTGAACACGTCGTTCACGCGCGACTCGTAGACCATCTCCTCGTCGAGCTCGCCGACGCGCGCGCCGACCTTCTCGCCGGCCACGAACACCCCGAAAAGGCCCCGGTCGGGGATCGTCCCGCCGCTGGTGACGGCGATGCGCTGCGCGCCGGGTCGGCCGGTGAGCACGCCGTGGTCGCGGTCCCAGACCACGCGCGGTCGCAGCTCGGCGAACTCGTCGGAGGGGAAGCGCCCCGCCAGCAGGTCGAGCGTGGCCTCGTACGCCGAACGCGGCAGCGAGCGGAACGGCGCGCTACGGCGCACCGACTCGTACCAGCCCTCGACCTCGACCGGACCCACCGCGCACGCGGCGACCGTCTGCTGGGCGAGGATGTCGAGGGGATTGGCCGGCACCGCGATGGCCTCGATCCGGCCCGCCAGCATCCGCTCGGTGACGACGGCGGTGTGCAGCACGTCGCTGCGGTGCTTGGGGAACAGGTCGGCGCGGCTGATCTCGCCCACCTGGTGCCCGGCACGACCGATCCGCTGCAGGCCCGACGCCGCCGACGGCGGGGCTTCGATCTGGATGACGAGGTCGACCGCGCCCATGTCGATGCCGAGCTCGAGGCTGCTGGTGGCCACGACGCAGCGGAGGGCACCGCTCTTCAGCTCGTCTTCGACCTGTGCCCGCTGCTCCTTGGACACCGAGCCGTGGTGGGCCTTGGCCAGCACCGGGGTCGCCTCTTCCGGTCCGCCGACCTGCCCGCCCCGCTCACGGTCGTGCTCGGGCGCGTGCGCCACGCGCTCCGCATAGATCTCGTTGAGCCGCCCGGTGAGCCGCTCGGCGAGCCGCCGCGAGTTCGCGAACACGATGGTCGACCGGTTCTCGAGCACGCGGTCGACGACGGCCTCCTCGACGTGCGGCCAGATCGATCCGGTCATCTCGGTGTTCTCGGGGGTGAACCAGTCGGACTCGTCGGGCGCGGCATCCGTCGCCTGGTCGCCCGGCGGGGCCGCCGGCGGGTTCTGCATGTCGTCGACCGGCACGACCACGTGCAGATCGAACGTCTTCGACGCGCGCGGGGCGACGATCTCCACCGGCGCTGCGCCGCCGAGGAAACGCGCCACCTCGTCGATCGGCCGCACGGTGGCCGACAGGCCGATGCGCTGCGCGGGACGGGTCAGCAGGTCGTCGAGCCGCTCCAGGCTCACCGCCAGGTGCGCGCCGCGCTTGGTCGCGGCCACCGCGTGCACCTCGTCGACGATGACGGTGTCGACGCCGCGGAGGGTCTGGGCCGCCTGGCTGGTGAGCATGAGGTACAGCGACTCGGGCGTAGTGATGAGGATGTCGGGCGGATCGGTCACGAGCCGGCGACGATCGGATGCCGGGGTGTCACCGCTGCGCACGCCCACGGTGACGTCGGGGGCCGGCACACCCAGTCGCCGTGCTGCCTGCGAGATGCCCACGAGCGGCGAGCGCAGGTTGCGCTCGACGTCGACACCGAGCGCCTTCAGCGGCGAGATGTACAGGATGCGGGTGCGGTGGGCGCCGCGCTCCTCGGCCGCGTCCGGCCCGGTGGCCGGTGCACGGCGCCGGGCACCGGCATCCTGCGCATGGAAGACCCGGTCGATGGCCCACAGGAAGGCCGCCAGCGTCTTGCCGGACCCGGTCGGGGCCACCACGAGGGCGTGCTTGCCGCCGGCGATGGCCTCCCACGCACCGCGCTGGGCGTCGGTGGGGCGTGTGAACGCGCCGCGGAACCACTCCCGCGTCGCAGCGCTGAAGCGGTCGAGCACGTCACCCATCCCTCCATCTTCGCCGGAGGGTGCGACATCCGGGGCTATGATGGTGTTTCTTTGCCACGTCTGAGACGTCAGTGGAAAGGAAACGATCATGACGAACGCGACCGGGATGCCAACGGTCTGGATGACCCCCGCCGCGCTCGCGGCGCTCGAAGCCGAGCTCGCCGAGCTCACGGCCGGCGGCGACGAGGCCGCGCAGGCGCGCGTGCTCGAGCTGCGCGAGCTGATCCGCCGTGCCGAGGTGGGCACCAAGCCCGACGACGGCGTCGTCGAGGCGGGCATGCGCATCACCGTGCGGTTCCACCGCGACGACTCGACCGAGACGTTCCTGCTCGGCAGCCGCGACCTCGTGCAGGCCGGCGCCGACATCGACGTGTATTCGCCGACGTCGCCCCTGGGCGCCGCCATCGACGGTCACCGCGTGGGCGACGAGGTGAGCTTTGCCGCCCCCAACGGGAACACCCTGACGGTCACGATCGTCGCCGCCACGCCGTTCGCCTAGAGCCGCGGCGTGCGGCGTCCTCCGCCCGCCTCGCAGAACTTCACGAGCCTCGCAGGAATCCACCGGATTCCTGCGACGTTCGCGCCGTTCTGCGACGTTGTGCGGTGGCCCGCCCGCGGGTCAGC
>CALKHM010000025.1 GCA_937988695.1 uncultured Microbacterium sp.
CCCAGAAGTCCGCGTCCGGATGCACACAGACGTAGTCGTCCGCCGCGTCGGGGTCGGGGCGCCACGCTGCGGGGGCCACGGGAACCGCCAGCACGATCCGAGCGGGGGAGGCCGCGCGAAGCGCGCGACCGGCGGCATTCGCCGTCGCACCGGTGGCGACTCCATCGTCGACCAGCAGCACGCTCTTGCCGCCCAGAGCGCGCCCGGCATCGGGGATCAACGCACGACGGCGTGCCAGCAGATCGCGCTCGCGCTCCTCGACCCCGGCGGATTGCGCGTCAGTCACCCCCGCGGCGCGGCGGGTGCGCTCGTCGATGAGCCGCACGCCGTCGGCGATGGCGCCGAACGCGACCTCCTCGTGCCCGGGCACGCCGAGTTTGCGAACGGCGATGGCCGTCGCGGGCAGTCCGAGCTCGGCTGCGGCAGCGGCGCTCACCGCGACCCCGCCCCGCGCGATGCCGACGACGACGGCGTCGGCTTCCCGCCATCGCCCCAGGCGTCCCGCGAGCCGGCGTCCGGCGTCCGCGCGATCGGCGAACACTGCCATGTCGCCACCCTATGCGAGCCGGGCACCGGTCGGGCCGCTGTGCGCGGCGTCGTAGGGTAGGGGAGTGGCATCCGTACGGTTCGTGGCGATCGGAGACTCGTTCACGGAGGGTGTCGGTGACGAGCTGCCCGGTGGCGGCGTGCGTGGATGGGCCGACCTCGTCGCGCAGGGCTGGTCGGAGGCCGCCGGCGAGCCGATCCTCTACGCGAACCTCGCGATCCGCGGCAAGCTCATCCGGCCGATCGTCGACGAACAGCTCGAACCCGCCCTGGCGCTGAAGCCGACCCACCTCTCCTTCAACGGCGGTGGCAACGACATGCTGCGTCCGCACACGTCGATCACGCAGGTCGCCGACCTGTTCACGCATGTGCTCAGACGGTGCGACGAGGAGGGCGTCGCCCTGATCGCGCTGTCGGGCGCGAACCCGTCGGCCCAGCTGCCGCTGCGCCAGCTCATCCAGCGGCGTGGCGACCTGCTCTCCGCCGCGGTCGCCGCGCGGCTGGCAGACCGCGCCGACGTGCTCACGGCATGGAACTGGCCGGATCGGGAGCTGAGCACCCCGGGGTACTGGTCGCAGGACCGGCTGCACATGAACCCGCGCGGCCATCACCGGGTCGCCGCGCGCGTGCTCACGTCGCTCGGGATGCAGCCGCCAGCCGCGTGGTGGTCGCTGCCGGAGCTTGCCGACGAGGGTCTGCGTGGCGCGGCCTACTACCGTGCGCACGTGCTGCCGTGGGTGCGACGTCGGCTGACCGGCACGTCGTCGGGCGATGGCCGGGCCGCGAAGTACCCGGATTGGGTACGGATCTCGCCGCAGCAGAGCTGACGGTCAGTCCGCCGGCTTGGTCGCGCGCAGGATGCGGGTGGCCATCCACGGCCCGCTCCACCACATGCGCCACCCGGCCCCGCGCACGCTCAGCTCGATGGCGCCGAGTTGCGTGAGGCGCCGTTCGTACTCGCGGACCTTGGCGATGTCCACGATCACCATCTGCGCCCCAGGCCTGAGCACACGCCAGGCCTCGTCGACGGCCTGAGCACGACCGGTCACGGTCGGGATGTTGTGGATCGACACACTGGCGGTCACCAGATCCACACTGGCATCGGCGCAGGGGAGCGCGGTCATGTCGCCGGTGCGGAACAAGAGCCGGTCGTCCACGGCATTCAGCGCAGCGTTGGCAGCCGCGGCATCCGGACCGTTGCCGGACTGGTCGATCGAACGCCAGAGATCGACGCCTTCCACGCGGGCAGCAGGAAAGCGCAGCGCGGTCATGACCGTCACGGCGCCCCGACCGCATCCCATGTCGAGCACCCGGTGCGGCGCGGGGAGGCCGGCGAGCACCTCCTGCCAGACCGCGAACTTGCCCCGGAAGGTCGTATGCCAGTAGATCGCGGCGCACACGCCCATCAGAAGACCGATCGCGACGAACACGATGCCGGTGGGCACCGTGTCCCACAGCCAGAACGCGCAGCCTGCGAACACGAGATAGACGACACCGATGCCGGTGAGCAACCAGGGCACCCACGGGGCATCCGTGCCGTAATCTCCGAGCGGCCGTGCGCGGGTCATGCCGCTCAGGCTACCGTCGTGCCGGCCGCGGATGCCGCGGCTCGTCCATTCCCAGCAGGATTCGCGTGCGCTTGCGTTCGAAGACGATGAAGAACGCGCCGACGAGCCACAGCGGCACCTGGGTGAGGAAGGCGATGCGGAACGCCTGCAGGCTGTAGGTTGCCGGCGTCCCCGCACCCTGCAGGTCCAGTGCCGCGCCGATGAGGAAGATGGCGACCAGACCCGCGATGAATCCGCCGGTGTTGGTGATGCCCGTGGCCGTGCTCAGCCGATGGCTGGGATTGTGTGTGCGGGCGTGGTCGAACGCGATCATCGACGCCGGGCCGCCGGTTCCCATCGCCACCGCGAGGACGAACAGCAGCCACAGCGGAGCCTGGCCGGGCCAGGCGATCACGACCAGCCAGGCGACCATCTGGAAGACCACGGTCGGCAGCACCAGCACCCGCGATCGATGATTCGGGATGCGTCCGGACAGCGTCCCCATGACCGGGCCTAGCACCATCCCCACCACGATGTAGACGGTCGTGATGATGGCGGCCTCGGCGCTCGTGCGGCCCTCTCCGGCGGTGAGGAAGGGGATGCCCCACAGCATGATGAACGCGGTGCCGGCGAACGGGGTGGTGAAGTGCGACCAGAACGCGAGCCGCGTGCCGGGGTGGGCGAGTGCTGCACGCACGCCCACGCTGGTGTCCACGGCCGAGGTCACGACACGGATCGCACCGGTGTGGGTGTTCACCGACACGTCGACAGTCATCGACGGCGGGCGGTTGCGGACCACGAGCAGCAGCAGGATCGCGAACAGCACGCACAACCCGGCGACCGAGGCGAACGTGACCTCCCAGGTCGTCGCATGCAGCAGCTCCGCCAGCGGCGCGATGGCCAGCAGCTGCCCGGTGAGCCCGACGATGCCGGTCAGCTGCACCATCAGCGAGCCGCGTTGCGCGGGAAACCAGGTCGCGACTACCCGCAACACGCTCGGGAAGATCGCGGCGTCGCCCGCGCCGATGAGCATGCGTGCGCCGATCGCGATGCCGACGTTGGGTGAGAGCGCCATCACCAGTTGCCCGGCCGCCATGATGGCCATCCCGGTCACGATGATGGGCCGCGTGCCCATCCGGTCCAGGAGCAGTCCGACCGGCAGCTGCATTGCGCCGTACACGGCGAGCTGGAGCACCGCGAACATCGACAGGGTCGATGCATCCGCGTCGAAGCGGTGAGCAGCGTCCACGCCCACCGCCGCCAACGAGGTGCGGTTCATGACCGACAGGATGTAGGCGGCCACCGCGACACTCCAGATGAGCCACGCGCGCCACATCGGCGCGGGGTTCAGCGGTGTGATCACGGGCGTTCCGTTCGGACGGTGGAGGCTGAGTCCAGCGTAACCGTGCCCTGCCCCATACCCTGGACGCATGGCGGAGACGGGTCGGGCAGGGCGGACGTGCGACGATGACACGAGCCTTGGTCCTCGCCGGCGGGGGAGCGGCCGGCAACGCTTGGGAGCTCGGCCTCATCGCCGGACTGTCCGATGGCGGTGTCGATGTGACCGCGGCCGATCTCATCGTCGGAACGTCGGCCGGGTCGACGGTGGCCGCCCAGATCACCGGTGGGGTCTCCGCGGCGCAGCTTTACGGCGCGATCCTTGCAGAGGCCCCTCCCGCACGGAGCGCGTCACACCGGCCGCGCCCCGCGCCGGTACCGGGACCGAGCTATCTGGACTGGTCGAACGCGATCATCGCCGCATCCGCCGATCCCGCGGACATGCGCCGCCGCATCGGCGCCGCCGCCCGCGAGAGGGCGGTGGCCAACCATGCGGACGCCGATCGCTGGCGGCAGATCGTCGCCCGGCGTCTGCCCAGCCCCCGGTGGCCGGCGCAGCGAGTGGTGATCGTCGCGGTCGATGCCGACAGCGGTGACCCAATCGTGTTCGACCGCGACAGCGGTGTCGAGCTGGTGGACGCCGTCGCCGCGAGTACCTCGGCGATGACGCCGTATCGCATCGGGCAGAGGCTGTACCTCAATGGCGGCTACCGGCGCAGCGAGAACGCCGACCTGGCCGAGGGGTGCCGGCGAGTGCTGGTGCTCTCCCCGTTCTCGGGTCGGTCCCGGATGCCGGGGGAGTGGCGGATGGATCTGGCCGCCCAGGTCGACGACCTGCGCGCGGGCGGCAGCCTCGTCGAGACCGTCTTTCCCGACGCCGGCGCGGGGGATGTGTTCGATGCCAACGCGCTCGATCCCGCGACGCGGCGTCCTGCCGCCCGCGGAGGTCACGCGCAGGGCAGGGCCTTGGCCGGCCGGCTGGCCGACTTCTGGCGCTGACGCGTACCCGGCCAGCAGGGGAGCCTAGCTCGCAGGATCGTCCTGGAAGGCGCGCACCTCTTGCGCACATCTGCACGCGGTGGCGATCCTCGCGGCCCACTCCACCGCCGCCTCAGCGGACGGCAGCTCCAGCACCGAGTAGCCGCCCTCGAGATGGGCGGTCTGCGGGTAGGTTCCGCCGGTCACCGACCCGTCGGCGTGCACCATGACCGGGGGGATGCTCTCATTGATGCCCCCGCCGAACACCCACACACCGGCATCCTTCGCCTGCTGCACCACGGCATGCGCGGCATCTGCGGCGACCTGCAACTCCTCATCGGAGAGGACCATCGCTGCACTGGGGAACGAGATCAGGTACTTCGTCATCGCGTCGGCTCCTTCGAGCGTCGTTGCTTCGTGGAGGCCATTCTCG
>CALKHM010000026.1 GCA_937988695.1 uncultured Microbacterium sp.
AATGAGCATGATGCCAAAGCCGGCATCCCCGCGCCGTCACACAATGGCCTCAGCAGCGGGTGAGGGATGGAGGAACTGCCATGAGCAAGACGACGATCGAAGAACGCCGGGCGATCCTGGATGCCGTGCACGACTTCGCCGTGACCGAGCTGGAACCGCACGCGCAGGAGTGGGATCAGGCCAAGCACTTCCCGCGCGACGTCGTGCAGCGCGCCGGCGATCTGGGCCTGGGCGGCATCTACGTGCGCGAGGACGTCGGCGGTGCGGGCCTCGGTCGTGCCGAGGCCGTCGCGATCTTCGAGGAGCTCGCGAAGGGTGACCCGGTGATCGCCGCGTACATCAGCATCCACAACATGGTGGGCTGGATGATCGACGCGTACGGCAGCGCCGCGCAGCGTGAGCACTGGCTGCCGCGCCTGACGGCCATGGACGCCCTGGGGGGCTACTGCCTGACCGAGCCGGGGGCAGGGTCGGATGCCGCGGCCCTGACGACCACGGCGATCCGGTCTTCTGACGGGCACGGCAGCGACGAATACGTGATCACCGGCGTCAAGCAGTTCATCTCCGGCGGGGGCGAGGCATCCGTCTACGTGGTCATGGCGCGCACGGGCGAGCCCGGCGCCCGGGGCATCACCGCGTTCGTCGTCCCCGATGGCACCCCCGGCCTGTCCTTCGGCGCCAACGAGAAGAAGATGGGCTGGAACGCCCAACCCACCCGGCAGGTGATCTTCGACGAGGTGCGGGTACCGGCATCCGCGGTCCTAGGTGAGCTCGGCAAGGGCTTCAAGATCGCGATGCAGGCGCTCAACGGCGGACGGCTGAACATCGCCGCGTGCTCGATCGGCGGCGCCCAGTGGGCGATGGACAAGGCCATCCGCTACGTGCACGAGCGGTTCACGTTCGGCGAGCCGCTGGCCGAACGACAGGCGGTGATGTTTGCCCTCGCCGACATGGCCACCAAGCTGCAGGCCTCCCGTGCCCTGGTGCGGGATGCTGCGACCGCCCTCGACGAACACGCGCCCGATGTCGCGCTGCAGTGCGCGATGGCCAAGAGATTCGCCACCGACGCCGGCTTCGAGGTCGCCAACCAGGCGTTGCAGCTGCACGGCGGATATGGCTATCTGCAGGACTATGGCATCGAGAAGGTCGTGCGCGACCTGCGTGTGCACCAGATCCTGGAGGGCACGAACGAGATCATGCGCGTGATCATCGGCCGGGAGCTGCTGAGCGCCTGACGTGCGGAGTCATCCCGCCCGCAGCGCGTCGACCTCGGCGGCCGTCAACGGGCGGGTGCGGTGCCCGTGCAGCAGGAAGAACAGGCGCGCGGTCTCTTCGATCTCCTCGGCCGCGTCCATGGCTGCCGTCACGCTTGCCGCCGCCACGATGGGCCCGTGGTTGGCCAGCAGCAGGGCGCGGTGCTCGGGCGCGAGACGCTCCGCGGCCTCGGCGAGCCCGGGATCGCCGGGCGGGAAG
Organism: uncultured Microbacterium sp.; assembly: GCA_937988695.1. Classification (GTDB taxonomy): domain Bacteria; phylum Actinomycetota; class Actinomycetes; order Actinomycetales; family Microbacteriaceae; genus Microbacterium. The sequence continues at coordinate 1,474 of CALKHM010000026.1, forward strand.
TACCCGACCACGGGCATGGTGCCCACTCGCATCGCGTAGTACGCGGTGAACGCCGGCAGCGGCCGGTCGGGATCGAGGTCGGCCAAGCACGACACCGCCGCCGCATGCGTGGAGTGCGTGTGCACGACCGCGCGGGCATCCGGCCGGGCGCGCAGCATCGCGGTGTGCAGCACCGCCTCCTTCGAGGGCCTCGGCCCGTCGAGGTGCCGGCCGTCCAGGTCGACCAGCGACAGCTCGTCGGCGGTGACGGTGCCAAGGCTGCTGCCGGTCGGGGTCACCAGCACACGCTCGTCCATCCGGGCGCTGATGTTGCCCGTCGACCCGTGCGTGAGCCCGCGGGCGAAGGCCGAGTGCGCGGCGGCGACCACGGCCTGGCGCAGCCTCTGCTCGTCGGATGTCATGGTGTGCCTCCGCTGTCGTGGGTGTGCGTCGTGCGCACGCCTGCCGCGCGCACGAGCAGGTCGGTGTCTCCGTAGTTTCCTGACTTCAGCAGCAGAGCGATCGGCGCGGGCCGGTCGGCGAAGATCCACGGGACGCCCGGTGCAGCCTCCGCACCGATCCGGCCGTGCGTGACGCCCAGTGCGCGGACCACCTCTCCCGACGTCTCGCCGCCGGCGACGATCAGCCGGTCGACGCCGCGGCGCACGAGTCCCGTGGCGATGAGGCCGAGCGCGTGCTCGACCAGCTCGGCCGCCCGGCCCGCACCCAGCGTTTGCTGGGAACGGTGGAGCTCGGCGGGATCGGCGCTGGAGAAGATGAGCGGCGTTCCGCTGCCCTGCACGCGCTCGTACCAGGCCAGCGCGTGCGCGGCCAGCTGCTCGCTGTCGGGTGTCGTGACCGGGTCCAGGCGCAGCGCCGGCGAGAGCTGCTGCCAGCGTGCGATCTGCTCACGCGTGCGTGCCGAGCAGCTGCCGGCCAGGGCCGCGGCGGTGCCGGCGGCGGCAAGGCGCTCGGCGGTGTCGTCGGCATCGCCGGCCCGAGCACCGGTCGATCGCGCGGTATCGCGCGCGATCGCGGCGGCCAGCCCTGCGGCGCCGGTGACCAGACGGTCACCCCGCACCGCACGCGCCACCTCGTCGAGGTCGGCGTCGTCCAGCGCGTCGACGATCACGAAGTCGGCGCCCTGCGCGTGCAGTCGCGCGATCCGGGAGGAGACCGAGCCTGCGCGCACCGCATCGTGCGCGACCAGTCCGACCTCGTGCGTGGTCTGCGCGCGCAGCACCCGCGGCAGGCTCGCGTCGGTCATCGGGGTGAGCGGATGGTCGCGCATCGACGACTCCGACAGCAGCACGTCGCCGACGAACAGGTGACCCTGGTAGACCGTGCGCCCCTGGGCGGGCGTCGTCGGCGCGAACACGACGGACCCGGCGTGAAGCTCGGCAGCCAGGGCATCGGCGACCGGACCGATGTTGCCCGCCGGCGACGAGTCGAACGTCGAGCAGTACTTGACGTACACCTGTGCGCAACCGCGAGCGGCCAGCGCCTGCGCAACGGCCACGGACCGGGCGACGGCCTCGTCGGCGGGCACCGTGCGCGTCTTCAGCCCGACGACGATCACGTCGAACTCGACGGTGGACGCGCTCGGATCGATGCCGCCGAAGAACAGTCCCACGCGCAGGCCGGCGGAGCCGAACGCGGCGGCGACATCGGTCGCGCCGGTCAGGTCGTCGGCGATCGCGCCGATCATCGGTCGCCCCTCTGCAGCGTCTCGCGCATCCGCGCGGCGGCGCGGATCGGGCCTGCCAGCACCGGCACACCGAGCCGCCCTGCCAGCTCGGCGGTAGCCGGCGAGATCGAGTACTGCGCGAGCAGCACGGCGTCGATGTCACCGATGCCGCGGACCGCCCGCTCGAGGGCGTCGGCGAGGGTCGTGGCATCCGCCGCGCCCACGGCGTCCGAGGCGAGCACATCGACGACGTCAGGGCTCGTGCCGCGGCCGGCCAGGAACGCATCGAACCGCGCGCGGGCGTCGGCGAGGGGGAGGGCGAGCGAGGCCACCAGGGCGATCCGACCGAATCCGCCAGATGCCGCGTCGGTGAAGGCGGCGTCGTCGGAGGCGAGAACCGGCACGGGCGCACGCTTGGCCACCGCGTGGGCGACCGGGCCGTACATCGAGCACGTCAGCAGGATGCCGGCGGCCTCGTGGTCGATCGCATAGTCGATGAGCGCGGTCATGCGCGAGGCGAGTGACGGGGTGACCCCGCCCGCGTCGAGGGCATCGGTGATGAGCCGGTCATCGAGCACGTTCCACGTCTGCGCCTGGGGGAAGGCCTCGGCGAACGCGCGCTGTGCGGGCGGGGCGGCTGCGGCCACCGCTCCCACCAGCGCGATCCTGGGTGCTGTCTGGGTCATGTCAGCGCTCGACCACGACGCCGTCCTCATCGGCGTGCACCATCGCCCCCGGGCGGATCACCGCGCCGCCGATGTGCAGGTCGACATCGGTCTGACCGGCACCGCCCTTGCCGCTCTTGCGCGGATTCGTGCCCAGCGCCTTGATGCCGATCGGCAGGGCGGCCAGGGCCACGCTGTCGCGCACGGCGCCGTCGATGATGACCCCGTTCCAGCCGTGTGCGACCGCGAGGCCGGCGATGCGGTCGCCCATCAGCGCGCACGCGAGCGAGCCGGCGCCGTCGACGACGAGCACCGCCCCCTCGCCGGGGGTCTCCAACAGTGCCGCGAGCACGACGTTGTCCTCGATGCAGCGCACGGTGCGCGCGGGCCCGCAGAAGCGGCGCTTGCCGCCGAAGTCGCGGAACTGCGTGGTCAGTGAGACGAGGTCGTCGCCGTGCTCATCCCAGAGGTCTGCGGGGGATGTCATGTCGTCGCCTTCCCAGTCGGCGGTCGGTGGCTTCACAGGTCGGCGTCTTCGCTGAGCAGCCGGGTCGCGGTGGCGCCGAGGCTCGATTGGATGTGTCGGCGCATCACCTCGCTCGCGCCGTCGGAGTCGCCGGCGATCACGCACATCATCAGCTCGTGGTGCTCGGCGTCCTTCTGCTGCAGCTCCTCGTCGTCACGATTGCGTCGAAGCGCCGCGAGCCGGTAGCGGTCGGACTTGTCCCACAGCGCGTCCAGAGTCGCGATCAGCACGTCGTTGTGGGCGGCGCGGTAGATGGTCTGGTGGAACCGGCGATGCCGGACGAGCTGGTCCAGGCTCGGGTGTCCGGGCAGCGCGTGGATCTCGGAGGCCGCACGGATCTGTGCGATGTCATCGCGTGTGCGTCGCTGTGCGGCCAGGCCCGCAGCCAGCGGGTCCAGCGCCAGGCGCATCTCCAGCAGATCGCGGGCCTCTTCGACGCTGAGCCGGGTGATGATCGCATCGCGATGCGCACCGAGCTCGACCAGCCCCTCGGTCTGCAGCTTGCGCAGCGCTTCGCGCAGCGGCGTCGTGCTGATGCCGAGCTCGGCGGCCAGATGGGCCTGGTTGAAGCTCGCCCCCGGCGGGTACTCGTTCGAGAGGATGCGGTCGCGCACCACGGCATACGCGAAGTCGCTCTTGACCACGTAGTCGGGTTGGCGGCCGGAGGGCAGTGCGCTCATCGAGGACCCATCGTCGGGAGAAGATCTGTTCCTCCGTTATAACATACGATGGTGTTGGTTATAACGAAGGATGTCGTTCTTGCCGCGGAATTCCGGGAGCCGTGAGCAATATGCACAAAACACGGGGAAAGTTCGATAAACCAGACGCACCGTTGACGAGCATCCGTTATAACCTTAGGCTGATCGGCGATCCGGGACGGTGTCCGTCGTCCCGGCCATGCATCACAAGGGAGTGGAAGTATGAAACGTCTGTCGCGTTCATCACAGCCGAACAGCGCACGCCGACGCTGGTCGTCGCTGGCCGTCGCCTCCGTCGCCGTGGTGGGCCTTGCGGTCTCGCTCAGCGCCTGCGCGGGCGAGGCCGGCACCAAGGCGCCGGAGAACAAGATCGCCCAGGGCACCTGGCCCAGCTACTACCCGTCCGACTACGGGACGATCGTCGACGCCGCCAAGAAGGAAGGCGGCAAGCTGACGATCTACTCGAACACCGATCAGGAGAACTGGGCGCCGATCTTCCGCGACT
>CALKHM010000027.1 GCA_937988695.1 uncultured Microbacterium sp.
CCGGCACGGATCATCCTCGACCCGGGCATCGGCTTCGCCAAGCGCGGTGCGCAGAACTGGGAGATGCTGCGGGGGCTGCAGAGCCTGGTGGGCATCGGCCCGCGTGTGCTCATCGGCACGAGCCGCAAGCGCTTCCTCGCCGATCTGCTGGAGGAATCGGGAGGAGAGGCGACGGAGCCGCGCCGTGACCTCGCCACCGCCGTCGCCAGCGTGCTGGGCGCGCAGGCGGGGGTGTGGGGCGTGCGTGTGCACGACGTGGCTGCGACGCGCGACGCCCTGCGCGTGTGGGAGGCCTGGAGAGGCTGAATGGACGAGCTCGACGAGATCACGCTGCGCGGCCTGCGCGCCTTCGGCTATCACGGGGTGTTCCCGCACGAGCGGCGCGATGGGCAGATCTTCGTGGTCGATGTCACGCTGCGCGTGGACAGCCGGGTGGCTGCGGCATCCGACGACCTGGCCGACACCGTGCATTACGGCGACGTGGCCGAGGCCGTCACCCGGCTCGTGAGCGGCGACCCCGTCGACCTCATCGAGACGCTCGCCGAACGCATCGCTGACGCACTGCTGGGCTTCGCCGGGGTGCAGGCCGTCGAGGTCACCGTGCACAAACCCGACGCTCCCATCACCGTGCCGTTCGACGATGTGACGCTCACGATCCGGCGGAGGCGGGGATGAGCAGGCGCCTCGCACAGGGATTCGCCCCCGCCGCCTGGGGCACCCCGGTCGTGGTCGCCCTCGGCGCCAACCTCGGCGACCGCGCGGCCACGCTGCGCGCGGCGATCGATGAGCTGCGTGCGCTGCCGCTGACCGGCGACGTGCAGGTGGCCGAGCCCATCGCCTCAGTCGCGGTCAAGCTCGACGGGCCGGATGCCGCGGCCCCCCAGTATCTCAACACGGTGGCGATCCTGCGGACCCGCCTGGCGCCGACCGTGCTGCTGGACGCCCTGCACGAGATCGAGAACCGGCATGGCCGCGTGCGCGTCGAGCGCTGGGGCGATCGCACGCTCGACCTCGACATCATCGCGTACGGGGAGGTCACCAGTGCCGATCCCGACCTCACCCTGCCGCATCCGCACGCGGCCGCGCGCGCGTTCGTGCTCGACCCCTGGCTCGCGCTCGATCCGGATGCCGTGCTGCCGGGATCCGGACGGGTCGATGTGCTGCGCGCCGCGCTGCGAGGAGAGGGATGAAGCGCACCGGTCCCGCCTCGCTGGTCGTCGGCGCCGTGCTCGGCGCCGGCGCCGGGTACCTGCTCGATCAGCTGCTGACGTCGGCGGGACGCCCCACGTTCACCCCGCAGCTCTCCCTGCCCGTGCTGCTGGTGGCGCTCGGCGTCATCGTCGTGGTGCTGGCCGCGCCCATCCACCGTGCCACGCACGGGACGCCGACGGCACCCGTGAACCCGTTCCACGCCGTGCGCATCGCCATGCTCGCGAAGGCATCGAGCCTCGTGGGCGCCGTGTTCGGCGGTGTCGCGCTAGGACTCGTCGTGTTCCTGCTGACCCGTCCGGCAGAGCCCTCGGTAGGCTCGTTGAGCGCACTGCTCGGCACCGCGGTCTGCGCGGTGCTGCTCATGGTGGGAGGCCTCGTGGCCGAGCACCTGTGCACGATCCGGAAGGACGACGATGACAAGCACACCGGAGCCGGGGGGCCCGACGACGCCGGCGGACACTACGCGTCGCACTGACCAGGCTGCCGCGCCCGCGGCTCCTGCCGCGCCCGCCATGCCCACGGCATCCGGCCCCGACGCCGTTCTGGACCGCGCGACGTTCGACCGCGTGCTCGAGCCGCGCAGCGAGAACCGCCTGCCGCTGGGCGATGGCACGTGGCATCAGCTCGCCCGTGCGTACGTGTGGGTGCGGCTCATCTCGCTGGCGGCGATGCTCATCGTCGTGCTGGTGGCCGCGACGCTCGTCGCGACGTTCGGCGACACGGCGTGGATCTGGATCCCCGGCGGCCTCGTCGCGTTCGTGCTGGCCTGGGCCGCGGCGATCACCCCGCGCCAGGCCCGTTCGTTCGGGTATCAGCTGCGTCGCGACGACCTCGTGTTCCGCCGCGGCATCCTCTGGCAGCGCATGGTGGCCGTGCCCTATGGGCGCATGCAGCTCGTCGACATCACGCACGGCCCGCTGGACCGGGCGTTCGGCATCGCGCAGCTCAAGCTCGTGACGGCAGCGGCATCCACGGGCGTTGCCATTCCGGGACTCACCCAGGATGCGGCCGAGCGTCTGCGCGACACCCTCATCGACGTCGCCGAGACCCGCAGGACCGGGCTGTGACCGACCCGATCCCCCCGTTCGCGCCGCCTCCTGACGCGGCGGTGCGTGCCCCGCTGCCGGGTGCGCGCTCGCCGCTCAGCGACGGCGAGTGGCATCGCATGCATCCGCTGACGCCGCTGTTTCGTGGTGGGCTCGCACTCGTGGTGGTCGCGGGCATCGTCATCTCGAACCTGCGTGAGCGCATCGTCGACTTCTTCCTGCGTGCGGCTGTGCCCGATGTGCCCGACTACGGCGACCCCGGCGACCCGATCGACTTCGTGCTGCGGCACAACCTCGTGCTGCTGGCGCTGCTGGCCGTGCTGGTGGTCGTGCTGGTGCTCATCGGCCTGTTCTATCTGGCGTGGCGGTTCCACTCCTTCCGCATCACCGGCGACGACGTCGAGGTGCGTCATGGCGTGCTGTTCCGCAGCCATCGGCGCTCGCCGCTGGACCGCGTGCAGGGCGTCAACCTCACCCGGCCGATGCTCGCGCGGCTGTGCGGCATGGCCAAGCTCGAGGTCGTCGGTGCGGGATCAGACGCCAACGTGAAGCTCGAGTATCTGTCCACCTCGAACGCGGAGGCCGTGCGCGCCGACATCCTGCGGCTGGCATCGGGGCGGCGGCTCGCCGAGGCGCAGGCGAGGGATGCCGCGCACGGCGGCTCGCGCGTCGCGGCGGCGGCATCCGTGGTCACCGACGCGCTGACCGGACTCGTGCTGGGTGCCGAGCAGCCGGTCGCCGAGCCCGCATCGGTCGTGGAGATCCCGCTCGTGCGCCTCGTGCTGTCGCGGGTGTTCAGCGGCCGTCTCATCGTGCTCGTCGTGCTCATCGCCGCAGCCGTCGCCGGGTCCATCGTGGGCACGCCGTGGATCCTGTTCACGATCGTGCCGATGGTGCTCGCGTTCGGGGCGGTGTTCGTCCGTTCGATCACGAAGGCCCTGCGCTATGCGATCGCACCGACCCCCGACGGCGTGCGGATCACGTACGGGCTGTTCACGACGGTGACCGAGATCCTGCCGCCAGGCCGTATCCACGCGGTCGAGGTGAACCAGCCGCTGATCTGGCGACCGGCCGGATGGTGGGCGGTGCGCGTCAACCGGATGACCGGCAAGAGCACGAGCTCGAACGAGTCCGACCAGTTCGCCGAGGTGCTGCCGGTCGGCGACCGCCGAGACGTGGAGCGCGTGCTGCGGCTGCTCATGCCGGGCATGCCCGAGGACCAATGGCCGCTCGTGTTCGAGCACGGCATCCTGGGGCCGGCGGCATCCGATCCGTACACGAACACTCCGAAGCGCGCGTGGATCGTGCGCCCGCTCTCATGGCGGCGCAACGGTTTCCTGCTGACACCCGCCGCGCTGTTCCTGCGCCGCGGCGTGATCTGGCGGAGCCTCGGGATCTTCCCGCTCGCGCGCCTGCAGAGCGTGGGTGTGCGGCAGGGACCCGTGTCGCGGATGCTGCGAGTGGCACACGCGCACGCGCACACCATCACGGGGCGCGTCTCGGGCGAGCTGGGCGGTGTCGATCGCGACGCCGCCGTGCGACTGTTCGCGGATGCTGAGGCCGCCGCGGTGGCGGCGGGGGCGACCGACCAGAGCCACCGGTGGGCGGGCGAGGTGGTCGACGTGGCCGAGCCGCCGCTTCCCGCGGCATCCGAGCATCGTCACGACGATCGGGAGTCCGCGCAGGGCGATTCCGGGCCGGAACAGCGGGTCTTCAGGGATGATGCCTTGGCCGGCGACGCTTCGCGCGGCGACGCTTCCGCGGACGGCGCTTCGCGCGACGGCGCTGGGAGCGGAGGCATCCCGTGACCCGCGACGGGCGCCTCGGGGTCGGTGTGATCGGCGCCGGACGCGTGGGGCCGGTGATCGGGGCCGCTCTGGCAGGCGCCGGCCATGCGGTGGTCGGTGTCACACACTCCTCCGACGATGACCGGGTCGAGTCCATGCTGCCCGGTGTGCCGTTCCTGGACGCCCCCGAGGTCGTCCGCCGTGCCGAGCTGGTCGTGCTCGCCGTGCCGCACGACGAGCTGCCTGGCCTCGTGTCGGGGCTCGCCGAGCTCGACGCCTGGCAGATCGGGCAGCTGGTCGCGCACACTGACCCCGGCTATGGGCTGGATGTGCTCGCACCGGCGTCGGCGAAGGGCGCGATCCCGTTGGCGATCCACCCCGCCATCACGTTCACCGGCACCTCGATGGACCTGCGCCGGCTCACCGACGCGTTCGCGGGGGTGACGGCGCCGGCAGCGGTGCTGCCGATCGCGCAGGCGCTGGCCGTGGAGCTCGGCTGTGAGCCGGTGGTCGTGGCCGATGCCGATCGTCCGGTGTATGCGGAGGCCATCGCCACGGCGACGGAGTTCTCCCGCTCGATCGTGCGGCAGGCCTCGGATCTGCTGGCCACCGCCGGGGTGGAGAACCCGCGTGCCTTCCTGTCGGTGATCGTGCACTCCGCCGTCGATGAGGCGCTCGCCGACCCGGACGACCCCGAGCTGGCGTAGGGTCCGCCGATCGGCGTGCGCACCGGCGATCGCTCGGTCGCTCGGTCGCTCGTCGCTCGCTCAGCGACCGCGGACCGACCCGTCGGCGTTCAGCAGCAGCGGCGTGGTGTGCGGCGGGCCCTCGACGTCGAGCATCCCGGTCAGCGAACCTGCGCGCGCGTCGAAGCTGCCGCCGCCGAGGCGTCCAGTGCGCCAGTTGTCCTCGATGAACTGCAGGATCGACGTCTGCTCGATCGGCGTGTGGTCGACCGCGCCGGGCCGGGCGTAGGGCGAGATCACCAGCAGGGGCAGGCGCTGGCTCGGCCCGCACCGTCCGGGCCTGGCGTCGACGACGGGTGCGGTGGAGGTCGCGCAGATCGCCGCGTCGATGTCCGCGGAGTGCGATGCGTTGCGGATCGTCGGGGCGACGTGGTCGTACCACCCGTCGGAGTCGTCGTAGGCGATGACGATCGCGGTCGACGACCACTCCGGTGATCTCTGCAACCGATTGATCAGGCCGACGAGGAACGCCTGCTCGTCCAGCGGATCCGAATAGCCGGCGTGTCCGTCTTGTGCAGCGGGAGGTTTCACGAACGAGACCGCCGGCAGTTTCCCGGCCTGCAGCGCCGCATCGAGATCGCTCAGATCGTACTGGTGGTTCGCCTGGTCGTCGTGCCCGATCATCGCGACCGAGGTGGGCGGCAGGTGATGCGGATTGGCGGTCGACGGGTAGTACTGGAACGGCTCGTGATGCGGCATGTAGTCGAGCACGCGCGCACCGCCGATGTTCGTGCGTGCGGCCGCGCACTGCGCGGGACGTCCGCTTGCCGCGCTCCACGACGTGGTCGGTCGGAACCCGCCGGAGAACCAGCCCCACGTGACGCCGGCCGTGCTCAGCAGATCGCCGATCGTGCGCGAGGACGCCGGGAACCGGCCGAGCGGCCTGCCGGAGGCCCGGTCGCTGCAGTCGTCCAGCGCCGGGTCGACGTCGGCGATGAGCGTCCCGCGTCCGGCGGAATCGGGGGCGACGACCAGCGCAGGGTCGCGCACGACGTGCCCGCTGCGCGGGTCGACCAGCGTCATGCCCCCGGTCTGGCCGGAGACCAGGTCGATCGCGCCGGGAGTGGACGGTCCGAACACCGTGTCCCAGGCGTTGTCGCTCATCGCGAAGCGCTGGGCGTAGTTCCACAGCGCGGTCACGGTGTTGCCGTCGTAGTAGTCCATCACGAGGCCCGGCTCGCCGAACAGGCCCGCGCACTGGTCGCGCGCGGTGTGCTCGACGAACTTGTCCATCCTGCCCCCGTTCATCGCGCGCTGCTCGGCGGTGTACCCGTGGTCCTGGTCGCACGTGAGCGCCTGCGCGTGGCTGAGCCGTTGCGGAGGGTATGCGTTCGGATTGCGCGTCAGCATCCCCGACGTCGTGAGCGTGTCGGCGGGAGCGGTTCCGGATGCCGCGTGGAACGGCGTGCCGTCGGTGTTCGCCGCTACCGGGTAGGTACCGAAGTAGTGGTCGAACGACACGTTCTCGTCGAAGATCACGACGAGATGCTGGATGGGTGTCGACGTGTTCCCGGTCCGCGTGGTGGTGGGGCTCGGCGAGCGGTCCGGCACGGGGACGACGGTGGGCGATGGGGTGGGTGCGCACGCGACGAGGGCGAGCGCCACCGCCCCGAGCACCGCTGCCGCGCGAGTCCCGTGCGAGGGTCGTCGATGAGCCATGAGAGCGTCCTTCCGGTATACAAGTCTCGCGCGGTCGGGCGCGTGCGCCTACGTCCCGCGCCCGCCCCCGCCCCCGTGCGTCGTCCCGCCCTGTGCTCCTGCGCCTACGTCCCGTCCCGCACCCCGTGCGTCTGCCCGCGCCGCGCCCCGCGCCCGCCCGTCCGTCCGCCCGCGCCCCGCCCCGCGCCCGTCCGCCCGCCCCGTGCGTCTGCCTGTCCACCCCGCCCGCCCGTCCCGCCCCGCTC
>CALKHM010000028.1 GCA_937988695.1 uncultured Microbacterium sp.
GCCGCGGTCGCCTACGCGGATCCGCTGCGGGTGCGACAGATCCTGGACAACCTGATCGTGAACGCGATCAAGTACAACCGCCCGGGGGGCCTCGTCACGATCGGGTGCACCTCCGACGAGGACTCCACGTGGATCCTCGTGCGCGACACCGGCATCGGCATGAGCGAGACGGAGATGGCGGGGCTGTTCGAGCGCTTCTATCGCGCGCAGCGCGGCGCCGGTGCGCGCGGGGGCACCGGTCTGGGGCTGGCGATCAGCCGGCAGCTCGCCCACGCGCACGGCGGTGACATCACGGTGCGCAGCACTCCGGGGGTGGGCTCCACGTTCATCCTGCGCTTGCCGGCCCGGCGCGCGTCGGCCACCCCCGCGCCGCGTGCGTTCGTCCCGCCGTATGTCGCAGACGCCTCCGAGGAGGAAGCATGATCGCCCTGGACCAGGTGACACTGTCGGTGGCCACCGCCCTCGTGGTGGTCGTCGCCGGTGTCCACTTCATCGTCGAGACGTTCGCCCGGCGCGACGAGGGCGCGGGCCGGGTGTGGTCGGTGGGGTATCTGAGCGCCATGCTCACCACGCTGGCCTACATGGTGTGGGCGGCGAACCCGCAGGTGACCTGGGGCGTGGTCATCGGCAACGGGACGTTCGTCGCAGGGACCGGCTGCATGTGGCTGGGATGCCGGCGCTTCAACGGCCGGCGGATGACGGTCTCTACGCTCGCCGTCGCCGTTGCCGCATGCGGGGCGACCGCCTGCGTGCTCGCTGCCGGTCCGCAGGGCGGTGCGTGGGCGGGCGCCCTCTGGATGTTCGTGTGCCTGATGGTGTTCGCGGCGCTCGGATCGGTGGAGGCGCTGCGCGGCGAGATGGGCGGCTACCGGACGGCCTGGGGCCTGGCGGCCGTGCTGGGCCTGCAGGCTGTGTTCTATGTGGGGCGCACGATCGTGGCCATCATCTGGGGATTCGACAGCCCGGTGTTCGAGATCGGCTTCGGTACGGCGGTGGCGAGCGTGCTGACCGTCATCCTGACCATCGTCGCCGTGATCGTGACCTCGGTCCTGCGCGCGGATCGCGCAGTCGAACGCGGGCGCCTGCTGGCGTCGTCGCCATCGGTGCTGGGTGCGGACGGCGTGCTGCCGCACGGCTCCTTCCTTCGTCTGCTGGGTCAGACACTCGCCCGCGCGTCCGACCGCGGCGAGCATGTCGCCGTGGTCTCGGTGCGCATCGACGACCTGGCGCAGATCGCGTCGGCCTTCGGCGCCGAGACCGCACGGGCGGTCGGGGACATGACTCGTCACAGCGTGGTGCACAACGTGCACCCGTTGGCCCTCGTCGGCGAGGACGGGACGACCGGGCTGCTGTTCGCGGTCCGGGTGCTGTCGGAACCGGATGCCCGACGCCAGGCCACCGCCGTCTACCGGGGACTCGTGGACGACCTGGGCGCGGTCTCGGACGTCGTCGTCCCCGTCGTCGGGGTGGGCATCGGCATCTCCGGAGCCGAGGGCGTGAAGACCACCGGAATCATCGCGATCGCCCGGGACGCGGCCCGTCGCGCAGCCGACAGCGTGGGGACGTCGGTGCTGGTGGGCTCGGCTCCCGGTGTCACCGCGCCGTGAGCCGGTAGCCCACGCCGCGGACCGTCTCGATCCAGCGCGGCTGCGCGGGCGATTCCCCCAGCTTGCGCCGGAGGTTCGCCATGTGCACCTCGATGACGCGGGAGTCGCTGTCGCTGAGGTACTCGCTGCCCGTGTAGCGCTGCCCGCGCAGCATGAGGGCCAGCTCGCCCTTGCCCACCACGCGCCGCCGTGCCGACATCAGCTCGGCGAGGATGTCGAACTCGCTGCGCGTGAGCTCCAAGGCAGCACCGTCGACGGAGGCCAGTCGCATCTCGACGTTCAGGCGAAGGCCCTTGTGCTCGAGCCAGTCCGTTCCCGCCGTCGCCGCGTCGTGGTCTTCTTCGGCCGGGGACGCGGCAGGCGGTGCAGGCCGGGCGGCACCGGGTGCCGGCATCCGGGAACGACGCAGCATCGCCTCGATCCGCGCGCGCAGCTCGCGCGGCCGGAACGGCTTGGTCACGTAGTCGTCGGCACCGGCCTCCAGGCCCTGGAGCGCGTCGATCTCCTCGGTGCGGGCGGTCAGCATGACGATATAGGTCGAGCTGATCGCGCGGATGTGCCGTGCGGTCGCGAAACCGTCCATTCCCGGCATGTTGACGTCGAGGGTCGTCACGATCGGGTCGACCTCGCGCACGAGCTCGACGCCGGCCTGTCCGCTGCCGGCGGTGTGCACGTGGAAGCCGGCCTGCTGGAGCACGTCGGCGAGCAGGGACCGGATGTCATCCTCATCCTCGATCACCACGGCGACGCGACCAGAATCGACCTGCGGATCCACTCGCCCCTCCTCCCGAGCCGGGATCCCCTGGCGGCCCGGTTCAGCGACATCCGTCAGAATATCCCAGAACGCGTCGCGGAACGCTGATGACGCCATGCGCGTCACTCCTTTCATCTGCAGCTCGGCTGGCCTTGATAGGCCGAGCTCGAGTCGGCCAGCGAGAAGAACACCCGAGGGCTGTCGGCCCAGTTCCAGCCCGCGACCGTGCGACCTGTCACCAGGGGCAGGGCCGCGCACGTCGAGGTCGGTGTGAACTGGGAACTGGGCAGCGTGACGGCGGTGGCCCAGCTCCACGGGCCGTCGCTGGTGTCCGTCCCGACGGTCGCCGCCGACAGATCCGCCTGCACGGCGATGTAGGACGTCGAGGCGGGCGCGGACACCTGGAAGGTCAGGTACACGTTGCGGAGGTGCTTGTTCTTCGGACCCCACGCATCGTAGGTCATCGCGGTGATCGTGCAGGTCCCCACCGGCACGGATGCGGCCGTCATCGCAGTGCAGCTGCCCAGCGCCGGCCAGGTACCGGCCGAGACCGTCGCCGAGGCGTAGGTCTGGTCGGTCCAGGCGGCGCTCGTGGCGGTGACGCCCCCGACGGCGATCGAGGCGAGCACGGCGGCGATCACCGCGGCGGCGATCGCGCTCAGACGCGCCGCCCGACCGGTGACCGTGCCGTGCTCGCCGCGGTTCACAGTGCCGATGCTCCCTGCAGCTCGCGCCGCTCGCGGCGCGTGGTGGGCGCGATCGGCGCTGCCGGTGCGGGCTCGGCGGGCGCCGGGCCGAGCCGGCTCGCCGGCGTCATCCAGGTCAGCGCGATGAGGGCGAGCACCCCCACCAGCAGCGCCATCATGGTTCCCGGCGACATCAGTCGCTCGAGGATCGTGCCGGCGCCGGGCAGGACCATCCGGGGCGCCCAGACCTCGGCGCCCACGTGATAGTCCAGCGCGTCGGCGAACCTGTTGTTGTCGCCCTTCAGCGTGATCGCATACCCGTCGCCGTCGGCCGCGATCTTCTCGATGCGGTGCGTGACCAGGTCATGGGTGAGCGCGCTGGGCAGGCTCACAACGTCCCCGACCGCGAGAGCGTCGGTGGCGACGGGGGTGTCGACCACCAGGTCGCCGGTCATGATGTGCGGCTGCATCGAGCCGGAGATCACGATCAGCGGCTTGACAAGGCCTGCGGCCGTGGCGCCCCAGACGAGCCCGCTGGCGACCCCGATGGCGGCCAAGGCCCACAGGGCGATCAGTGCGATGCGGTGCAGGACGACCATGATCTGCTCTTCTCTCGTGACGGTGGGCTGGGGGCTACGCGGCGGTGGCGGTACCGGCGACGGTGACGACGACGGTGCCGGTCTTGCCCTGGTTGGCGGGGGCCCAGTCCGCGGGGGCGGCGACGGTCAGCGTGATCGTCGTCGAGGCGCCCGCAGCGCCCGTGGCGGTGAGGTTGCCGGTCGCGGGGGTGACGGTGAGCGTCGGGGCGGTGGTGAACGTGCTGCCGCCGGCCCAGGCGGCGCTGGCGGTGAGGGCGGCCCCGACGGTGCCCACGTTCTTCACCTGCAGCGTGACGGTGCGGCTCTGACCCGGCAGCAGGTTCGCGAACGTCGTGGCCGGCACGACCAGCTGCACGCTGCCGGAGTTGTCGGACTGCGCCCAGGTGGTGCCGTCGAGCGAGCCCTGCAGGTCGAACGTGGCGGCCTGTGCCGTCGCGGAGTAGAACACGTTGTCGGTCCAGGCGGCGCTGGTCGCGGCTGCGCCGATGCCGCCGACGGCGAGCAGGGCGAGCACTCCCGCGATGATCGGACGGTGCTTCTTGTCGCGGGACGAACGGCGCTCGGCGCGAACGGTGGTGATCTCAGTCATGTCGATGCCTTTCCGGGCATGTGGTGCGGAGACGTGTCACCTCCGGGGTTCCGGGTGCTGTTCCGCGATGGATCGAAGGTAGAACGGCGGCCTCAAGCACCCCTCAGCCCCGGCGCAAGAGCGACCAAGGGTTGGCCTCTTGAGGTGATTCTGAGCATGTCGGCCGGGGCGTGGCATCCTCGAAGACATGCCTCTTGTCGCCCTCACCGGCGGGATCGCCGCCGGAAAGTCCACGATCGCTCGCCGCCTCGCCGAGCACGGCGCGGTCATCGTCGACGCCGACGCCATCGTGCGCGACGTGCAGCAGCCGGGATCGCCGGTGCTGGCCGAGATCGCCGCGGCCTTCGGCGAGCGGATGCTGCGCGCGGACGGATCGCTGGACCGTGCCGCGCTGGGTGCGCACGTGTTCGGGGATCCGCAGCGCGTCGCGCAGCTCAATGCGATCGTGCACCCCGCCGTGCGCGCCGAGTCGCAGCGCCGGTTCGCGGCGGCCTTCGCGGCGGACCCGGCAGCCGTCGTCGTCTACGACGTGCCGCTGCTGGCCGAGGCGCGCGCCGCCGACGGGTGGGACCTCGTGATCGTCGCGCATGCTCCGGCGCCGGTTCGTCAGCAGCGGATGGTGCAGCTGCGGGGGATGACGCCCGACGATGCGCGTGCACGACTGGCCGCACAGGTCCCCGACGACCAGCGCCTGGCACTGGCCGATGTCGTGATCGACACCGCCGGCACCGTGGACGAGACGATCGCACAGACCGACGCCGTATGGGAGCGGCTGTCGAGCGGGCTCGGTGTCGGAGACCCGACGTAGCCTGGAAGGATGCAGACCACCCGATCCGTCCGGCCATTCGAGGTCGTCAGCGAATACGTGCCCAGCGGCGACCAGCCGCAGGCGATCGAGCAGCTCGCCGCGCGCATCAACGCGGGCGAGACCGATGTCGTGCTGCTGGGGGCCACGGGCACGGGCAAGTCGGCGACCACGGCGTGGCTGATCGAGAAGGTGCAGCGGCCCACGCTCGTGCTCGCGCACAACAAGACGCTGGCAGCGCAGCTGGCCAACGAGTTCCGCGATCTCATGCCGCACAACGCCGTCGAGTACTTCGTCAGCTACTACGACTACTACCAGCCCGAGGCGTACGTACCGCAGACCGACACCTTCATCGAGAAGGACTCGTCGATCAACGCCGAGGTCGAGCGGTTGCGCCATTCCACGACGAACTCGCTGCTGAGCAGGCGCGACGTCGTGGTGGTCTCCACGGTCTCGTGCATCTATGGTCTGGGCGCGCCGGAGGAGTACCTGCGGAACATGGTGGCGCTGCAGGTCGGAGAGAGGTATGACCGCGACGCCCTCATCCGCCAGTTCATCGCCATGCAGTACAACCGCAACGACGTGGACTTCTCGCGCGGCAACTTCCGGGTGCGCGGCGACACCATCGAGATCATCCCGGTGTATGAGGAGTACGCGATCCGCATCGAGCTGTTCGGCGACGAGATCGAGGCCCTGTACATGCTGCATCCGCTCACCGGCGAGGTCGTCCGCACGCTCGACTCGGTGCCGATCTTCCCCGCGTCGCACTACGTCGCCGGCACCGATGTGGTGCACCGCGCGATCGGCACGATCGAGACCGAGCTGGCGTCGCGGCTCGCGGAGTTCGAGCGGCAGGGCAAGCTGCTGGAGGCCCAGCGGCTGCGGATGCGCACGACGTTCGACCTGGAGATGCTGCAGCAGCTCGGGTTCTGTTCGGGGATCGAGAACTACTCCCGCCATCTCGACGGCCGCCAGCCTGGTGAGCCGCCGCACACGCTGCTGGACTTCTTCCCTGACGACTTCCTGCTGGTGATCGACGAGTCG
>CALKHM010000029.1 GCA_937988695.1 uncultured Microbacterium sp.
AAAGTAGGTCTTTGGTGCGTTCGCTCTGCTGACGCATCCGAACGTGAGCCCTCCACTGGCGTGTTCCGCCGCGAGCCGTCGTTTCGACTCGCTTCGCTCGCTCAACAAGCGAAGACGGAACCACCCCGGAGCGGGATTCACGAACCTCTCCGTTCGATCAAGAAAGCAGCACTACTGTGACGCGCACTTTCACCCCCAAGGCTGGCGAGATCCAGCGCGAATGGCTGGTCATCGACGCCACTGACGTCGTGCTCGGCCGCCTGGCCTCGCACGCTGCCGCACTCCTGCGTGGCAAGCACAAGCCGACCTTCGCCAACCACCTGGACACGGGCGACTTCGTCGTCATCGTCAACGCGGACAAGGTCGCGCTGACCGGGCAGAAGCTCCAGAAGAAGATCGCCTACCGGCACTCCGGCTACCCGGGCGGCCTGAAGGCCGTCGCGTACGAGGAGCTGCTCGAGAAGAACCCGGTCCGTGCGGTGGAGAAGGCCGTGCGCGGCATGCTCCCCAAGAACAGTCTGGGCCGCCAGCAGCTGTCGAAGCTGAAGGTCTACGCCGGCGCCGAGCACCCGCACGCCGCGCAGCAGCCCAAGACGTACACCTTCGACCAGGTCGCCCAGTAAGCGCCGCAGACACAAAGGACATACTCGTGGCGAACAACGACTCCACCGAACTGACCAACTACACGACCGAGAGCGCGGCCGAGCAGGCCGCCGAGGCCGCTCCCCGCCCCGTGCTGAGCGTCCCGGGTGCGGCCGTCGGCCGTCGCAAGCAGGCGATCGCGCGCGTGCGCCTGATCCCCGGCAGCGGCACCATCACGATCAACGGCCGTGCGTTCGAGGACTACTTCCCGAACAAGCTGCACCAGCAGCTGGTCACCGACCCCTTCACGGTGCTGAACCTGACCGGCGCGTACGACGTCATCGCCCGCATCCACGGCGGCGGCGACTCGGGGCAGGCAGGCGCGCTGCGCCTGGGAATCGCCCGCGCGTTGAACGAGATCGACGCGGAGAACAACCGACCGACCCTGAAGAAGGCCGGCTTCCTCTCCCGCGACGCGCGCGTGAAGGAGCGCAAGAAGGCCGGCCTCAAGAAGGCCCGCAAGGCTCCTCAGTACTCGAAGCGCTGATCGAGCCGATGGCTCTGTTCGGCACGGATGGCGTGCGGGGGCTGGCAAACGGCCCCCTCACCGCCGATCTCGCGCTCACCCTGGCCCAGGCGACTGCCGTCGTCCTGGGCCAGGGCCGTTCAGCGGATGCGCGCCGCGCGGCAGGCCGCCGGCTCACTGCCGTGGTGGCACGCGATCCGCGCGTGTCCGGAGAGTTCCTCGCCGCGGCCGTGGCTGCCGGGCTCGCGGCATCCGGCGTCGACGTGCTCGACGCGGGCGTGATCCCGACCCCGGCTGCGGCGTTCCTGGTGGGATCGATCGACGCCGACTTCGGCGTCATGGTCTCGGCGTCGCACAACCCCGCTCCCGACAACGGCATCAAGATCTTCGCCCGCGGCGGGGTGAAACTGCCCGACATCGTCGAGCAGCGCATCGAGGCCGCCATGATCGGCCCCAAACTGCAGCCCACGGGCGCCGACGTGGGCCGGATCCGCCGGTTCGCGGACGCCGAGGACCGCTACGTGGTGCACCTACTGCAGTCGCTGCCGCATCGGCTGGACGGCATCCACGTCGTTCTGGACTGCGCGAACGGCGCGGCCTCGGGCGTCTCGCCCGAGACCTTCCGCGATGCGGGCGCCCGGGTCACGGTGGTCGGCGCCGACCCCGACGGCATCAACATCAACGACGGCGTCGGCTCCACGCACATCGACAAGCTCGCCGAGGAGGTCGTGCGCCTGGGCGCCGACGTCGGGATCGCACACGACGGCGATGCCGACCGGTGCCTGGCCGTGGATGCTGCGGGCAGGCTCGTCGACGGCGACCAGATCATGGCGATCCTGGCCGTAGCCATGAAGGAGCGCGGCACGCTCGCCGACGACACGCTGGTGGCGACGGTCATGAGCAACCTCGGGCTGCATCGGGCGATGTCGGAGCACGGCATCCATGTCGAGCAGACCAGCGTCGGCGACCGGTACGTGCTCGAGCGCATGAACGCCGGCGGCTTCTCACTGGGCGGCGAGCAGTCCGGCCACGTGATCATGAGCCGGTATGCGACGACCGGGGACGGGCTGCTGACCGGCCTGCACCTGCTGGCGGAGATGGCGCGGCAGGGCAAGACCCTGGCCGAGCTCGCATCGATCATGACCGTGTACCCTCAGGTGCTCGTGAACGTGACCGGCGTCGACCGGACGCAGGTCGGGCATCCGCTGGTGGCTGCGGCGGTCGTCGACGCGGAGACGATGTTGGGCTCCACCGGGCGCGTGCTGCTGCGGGCATCGGGAACCGAGCCGATCGTGCGCGTCATGGTCGAGGCATCCGACGCCGATGTCGCCTCGCGTGTGGCGGGGCGCCTGGCCGACGTCGTGCGCGAGCACCTCGCGTTGCCCGCGTAGCGCCGGACCGCGCCGAGTGGGGCCGCACGCGGTGCGCCCGCGCACGGTCAGAGTGCGACCCGCGCAGCGGGGGACGATCGTGGTGCCTGCCAGAGCCCGGCATCCTCGACGGTCGCGCCGACCCGGTATGCCGTGCGCTCCTGGAACAGGCCCGCGATGATCTGGATGCCGACGGGCAAGCCCTCGTCGCCGGAACCAGCGGGTACGGTCAGAGCCGGATGGCCACTCAGGTCCAGGGCACACGTGTTGAGTGTCGAGGACCCCGCCGCGTGCCGGGCGAGCATCTCGATCATCGTGAACCTGCCGGTGGGCAGCTCGGCGGCCACCGTGGGGGTCGTCGGTGTGAGCAGCACCTCGGCCTCACCGAGCGCCGACTCGATCTGCCTGGTCAGCTCCAGGCGAAGGTTCTGCGCCTTCCCGTAGTGCACGCCGAGGTACTGATCGCGCAGGTGCTCGGCGACGAGCAGGTTCAGCTTCGCCAGGATCGCGAGGTCGTCGGCGCTGTTGCGCAGCTGCGACGCGGTGACCTCCAACGCGCCGACGTCGATCCGTCCCTTGTGGCCGTAGCCGACGCCGCCGGAGTCTAGCATCGCGCGCGCGGTGAACGTCTGGATGCCGCTTCGGATCGTCGCGGCGTGGGTCCACAGCGGCACGGATACGGTTTCGATGACCGCGCTCGCCGACCGGAGCACGTCACACGCCTGCTCGAACGCGACACGGACGTCGGGCGTGCACCAGGCCAGCGCCTCCTCGATCACCGCGATCCGCAGGCCTGAAACGCCGTCGGAGAGCCCCCGCGTGTACGGCTGCGGCGTCGGGTCACCGCGCATCCACTGCGGATCCCGCCAGTCCGGCCCGGCGATCGCCTCCAGCACCGTCGCATTCAATGCGACATCCCGCGTGAGCGGCCCGATGTGGTCGAACGTGTGATCCATGTATGCCAGTCCGTAGCTGGGCACCAGCCCATGGGTCGGCTTCATGCCCACCAACCCGCACCAGGCCGCCGGGATGCGTACACTGCCGGCCTCGTCGGCGCCGAGAGCGAAGTCCACCATTCCCGCGGCGACCGCCGCCGCGGATCCGCTGGAGGATCCGCCGGTGCCGAACCGCGGGTCCAACGGGTTTCGCGCGGGGCCGTAGACGCTGCCCTCGCCGCCGCCCAGCGCGAGGTCCTCCATGTTCGTCTTGCCCACCACTGTGGCCCCGGCGCGCAGGATCCGATCCACGACCACGGCATCCTCCGTCGGCACGAACGTCGGCAGCATGCGGGAGCCGTTCGTCATCGGGATGCCCGCCACGGCGATGCAGTCCTTGACCGCGGCGGTCAGGCCCGCCAGCGGGCCGTCGTCCGCGCCGGACACCTCGCAGAACCGGATGAACGCGTTGTACGGGTCCTCCTCGGCCGACGGGGCACGGCCGATGCGCCGATGCGGGAACGAAGACGCCTCGATCTGCGGCTCCGGCAGTTCGTCGATCGTGTCGAACCTCTCCATCACGCCGGCCAGGATCGGCACCAGCGAGGTCGCCTCGTCGTCGGTCAATGAAAAGCGGTGCCGTTGCGCGTATTCCTGCAGCCGGGATGCCGACGGCGGCCGGACATGACCGTACTCGCGCTCGGGACGCATGGGATCCTCCTCGACGCTCGACAAGAACTCGCGTGTCGACCCGACCGTACCCCGCGCGCCGCCGGTTCGGGAAACATCGCTTTCAACGAACGGAAACCGTCACCGCGGCGCAAAGCCGCCGCGTTAGCCTCCGGGTGAACGAGGAGGCAACAATGGCGATAAAGGGTTCATGGCCCCGGGCGATCTTCTACGACTCGAAGACCACCCTGTTCGACTGGGGCTGGAGCTGGGCGACGGCTGCGAAGACCATCGTGGAAAGATACGGGTCCACGGTCGATCCCCAGCAGTTCGCCGCGAACTGGGTGCGGCTGTTCGAGGGACACCACCGTCGCACCGCGTTCGCGGGGTATCGACCGGTCACCGAGATCATCACCGAGGCGCTGCTGGACACGTTCCACATCCTGGACGTTCCCGGAACCGCCGAGGATGTGAGCGCCTACACCGATCTGCAGAAGGACGTCGGCCTGTTCGCTGAGACAGAGCCGGCTCTGCAGGAGCAACAGGACCTCGGCGTGAAGATCTGGACGTACTCCGACGTCGAGCGCAAATACCTCGACATGTACGTGAGCAAGTTCGAGAGGTTCACGCCGGATTTCGTCGGCAGCACCGAGCAGGCGCGCTTCCACAAGCCGAATCCGCGGACGTACGCCTGGGTGCTCCATGAGAACGACCTGCAACCGCGTGATGTGCTCTTCTGCGCGGCGCCGTCGTTCGATGTCCAGGGCGCGATGTCGTTCGGGATGCTGGCGGCCCGGCTGCAGCGGCCGACCGCGAAGCAGAGCGACGGCGTGCTGGCCAATGAGGCCGACGGCAGCCGCGGCATCCGCCCGGACTATGTCATCGAGAGCCTGCACGACATCACGACGATCATCCGCGCCAACCGCGGCGAGGGCTGACATCGTCCGCACAGGGCCGTCGGCGAAGACGTCGGCGGCCCTGTGCGTGCCAACGGGCCCGCACGGGTGACGCTCACAGTGGAAAGCAGGGGTCGTCTGTGTCGCCGTGCGCATGCCGGAACGCTGCGCCGGCCGTGCCCTTTCAGTCACTGGAAAGCGCGCGGACCGGCCCATCTCGAGTGTGATGTAATCCGGCTGTCGGTGTCCGTGGGGCGCCGGCGAGAGTCAATGTGGACACTGGTGCTGCATCATCCAACGAAGGAGTCGGTACATGTCGAATAACGGTCCCGTTTTGAGTCGCAGAGGCTTTCTCACACGAGCGGGCGCAGCAGTTCTCATGGGCGTGGCGGCGCCCTCGATACTGGCAGCATGCGCGCCGGGCGGTAGCGCGGCACCGGCGAAATCGAACAACACCGGGGGAGCGGGCAACGTTCCGACCGTTCCCTTCACCTTCCTGAGCTTCCTCCCGCTCACCTCGTTCACGGTCACTCCCGAGATGCTCGGAGACCTGGACGGCACGTTCAAGAAGAACGGCCTGGACATCACCCTTGAACCCGTGCACGGGTCGGCGCAGGCGACGCAGCTTCTGCTCGCGAACAAGGGTCAGGTGGCGCGCAACGGCCTGATCGACGCGATGGTCGCGGCGTTCACGCAGAACCAGCCGGTGGTCGTGACCGGCATCGACACGTACGCGACGGGCATCCGGATCGTCACGACGGCGAAGAACCCGAACCCGTCCGACTGGGCGGGAAAGACCATGGGAGTGCCGTCCGTCAACGGGACGAGCGACAAGACCCTCTCGATGTCGCTGATCGAGGCGGGGATCGACCCCAAGTCCGTCAAACGTCAGTTGGTGGGCCTGTCTGCGGGCACCTTCGACCTCGTGAAGAACGGAACCCTCGTCGGCTACATCGTCAGCGCCGACACGGCGTTCCTCGTGGCGAAGCAGAACCCCGAGGCTCGCGTGTTCACGCCGTCCACGGGCGCCGGAATCAACATCTACATGACGACGAAGGATCAGGTCGCGCAGAACGGCGACGCCCTCAAGAAGTACTTCACCGCGATCAAGGAGGTCAAGTCAGGCCTCGTCGACGCTCCGGACAAGGCCATCACCACCGCGATCGACGCGCTGCGCAGCAAGTACTCGTGGGCGGCGCTGGACGACGTGCACATCGCGCCCGACGCGCTCAAGGCGCAGGTCGCGCTGTGGAAGAACCCGTCCGGTCAGATCGGCGCGCCCGACATGGACGCGATCGAGAAGTCGTATGAGGAGCTCGTCAAGGCCGGCTTCGTGCCCGGCGGGAAGAAGATCGAGGACCTCATCGACACGAGCCTGCTCCCGAGCTAGAGTCTCATCCCGCTCCCGGACCGTTTGAACAGCGAAGAGGTTGGTACCCGCCATCGAAAACGTGAACACGGATCCCCGCGAGAATTCGGCCATATCGTCGCCGACCGGCCAGGCGACGAGGACGACGGGATCGCCCGTGAAACTTGAGATCAAAGATGTCAGCAAGGACTTCGTGACCGCACGGGGAACCACTCATGCGCTCTCGAACATCAACCTCAGCATCTTCGAGCAGGAGTTCATCTCCCTGATCGGCCGGTCCGGCTGCGGCAAGACCACCATGCTGCGGATCATCGCCGGGCTGATACCACCGACATCCGGCGAGGTCAGGATCGGAGGGGAGTCGCTGTGGTCCGGGGCCACCGTCGACTCCTCGGTGATCACGCAGCTGGGTGTCGTCTTCCAGGACGCCAACCTGTTCCCCTGGTACAACATCGTGGACAACGTGTCGCTTCCGCTGCGGCTGCGGGGGGTCGGGAAGACGGACCGGCACCGTCGCGCACGCGAGCTGATGGAACTGGTCGGACTCGGGGGCTTCGAGAAGTCGTACCCGCGAGAGCTGTCCGGCGGGATGCGGCAGCGGGCGGCGATCGCCCGAGCGCTGAGCTACGACCCCGAGCTGCTGCTCATGGACGAGCCGTTCGGCGCTCTGGACGCGCTGACCCGGGAGCGCATGAACATCGAGCTCCAGCGGATCGCCTCGGCGATCAAGGCGACCGTCGTGTTCGTCACACACGACATCGCCGAGGCGGTCTTCCTGGGAAATCGTGTGGTGCACCTGACGCCCCGGCCAGGCCGCATCCAGAACGTCACGACGGTCGACATCCCCCGCCCGCGGGCGATCGAGGCACAGTCGGACCCGCAGTTCGTGCAGATCGTCCGAGACCTGCGGATCGCATTGGATGACGAGGAGTGACCATGCTGCGAGGCGAAAGACTGCAGAAGATCGCGAAGTGGGGGGCCACCCCCGCGATACTGATCGTCGTCTTCGCGGTGTGGGAGGCAGCCGTACGGGCCTTCCAGGTCAACCCGTTGATCCTCCCGGCGCCGAGCGAGATCTTCGTGCGGCTCGTCCAGCTCCTGCAGGGGCCGACGATCTGGCAGGACGCCCAGACCACGACGACCGAAGCCGTCGTGGGGTTCCTGATCGCCGTCGTCGTGGGAGTGATCGCGGGTGTCATCCTCGGGAAGTCCCAGCTGCTGGAGATCAGTATGCGGCCGCTCGTGGTCGGCTCGCAGGTGGTCCCCAAGGTCGCGCTGATCCCGCTGTTCGTCATCTGGTTCGGATTCGGCATCAGCTCGAAGATCATCATCGCCGCGCTCATGGGGTTCTTCCCGATCATGCTCAACGTGCAGCTGGGCGTGCGATCGGTCGACCCCGGCCAGCGGGACGTCATGCGGAGCCTGAACGCATCCCGGTGGCAGACGTTCCGCCACCTGGAACTGAAGAGCACCCTCCCGTACGTGTTCGCGGGGATGGAGGTCGGCATCGTCTTCTCGTTGATCGGCGCGATCGTCGGCGAGTATCTCGGCGGCAGTGTGGGGCTGGGCTACGAGCTCGTGCAGACCCTGAACAACCTGGATGCCTCCGGACTGTTCGCCGTGATCCTGCTGCTTTCCGCCTTGGGCCTCATCCTCTACTTCCTCGTCACCGTCGCGAAAAGGGTGTCGATCCCGTGGCATGAGTCGGCGACCGTTCAATGAGTGGGCGGCCGGCGATGCTCGACGGCGGCTTCTCGGACATCTGGCAGGGCATCGCCCGCGCCGCGCCCGACCGCATCGCGATGGTGACCCCGTCGGGCCACCGGTGGACGTACGGCCGGTTCGCCCGTGAGGCGGGTGCGCTCGGCAGTCGGCTGAGCGGTCTGGGGCTGCGACCGGGTGACCGCGTGGGCATCGTGCTGTACAACCGGCCCGAGTTCCTGATCACCCTGTTCGCGTGCCTCGCGCACGGCTTCACGCCGGTGCCGATGAACTTCCGGTATCGCAGCATCGAGCTGGCCGGGCTTCTGATGGACTCGGAGCCGCGCGCGATCGTCTACGCGGGCTCGTACCGGGCGCTCGTCGCCGACGCCGTCGCGATCGCGCACGAGGCCGTGGCGTTCATCGAGGTGTCCGACGAGGGCACGGCGACGTCCGAGGCGATCCCGTGGGACGAGGTGATCGCCGGCGACGGGGTGCTGCCCGAGCGCGCCCCCGCGGACGGCGAGATGTGGATCTACACCGGCGGCACGACCGGACAGCCCAAGGCGGTGCGGTGGCCTGCGATCGAGATGCTCCGGTCGAAGCTGTTCAGCATCTACGACATGAACGGGCTCGAGCAGCCGGCATCCCTGGACGCTGCCGTCGCCACCGCCTTGCACTACGGCCGCGCTCAGCTGGTGAACCTGCCGCTGGCGCCATTCATGCACGGCACCGCCCTGTCGCTGGCGATCTCCGCGCTCGCGCTCGGCGGCACGGTGGTCGTCACGTCGTCCGCGCGGTTCCACCCCGACGCCGCCGTACGGCTGGCGCTGCGCGAAGGCGCGACGCAGATCGTCGTCGCCGGAGACGCCGTCGCCATCCCCCTTGCCGACGCCGCCGAGCGCATGAACGTGACGTTGCCGCTCGTGTCCTCGGTGGTCAGCTCGGGCATGCGCTTCAGCGCGTCGACGAAGCATCGGCTGCACCTGCTCGGCGACCTGGCGATCACCGACATCATCGCGTCGTCGGAAGGGGGCGGATTCGCCGTCACCGTCACCAAGGGCGTGGGCGACCTGCCCGGGCGCGCCCGGCTGTACCCCGACGCCGTCGTGATCGACGAGAACGGCCGGCGCGTCGACGACACGGTGGGGGCGCGCGGCATGCTCGCCCGCCCAGGCGCGATCCCGATCGGCTACTTCCGCGACGAGGAGAGGACGGCCGCGGCGTTCCCGGTGATCGACGGGGTGCGCTACGTCATGCCCGGCGACTGGGTCATCGTCGAAGACGACCGGCACGTCGAGATGCTCGGCCGGGGCAGCGCCGTGATCAACTCGGGCGGCGAGAAGATCTACCCCGACGAGGTCGAGGACGTGCTGCTGTCGCATCCCGCCGTGCGCGACGCGGTCGTGGTGGGCGTGCCCGACGAGCGGTTCGGCGAGATCGTGGCCGCCGCCATCGTGCTCGGCGAGTCGGGCACCGCCACGCAGGCCGAGCTCGCCGGCTACGTCGGTGAGCGGCTCGCCCCCTACAAGAAGCCACGCGCGATCGTGTTCCGCTCGCGCATCGCACGCGGCGTGACCGGGAAGATCGACCTCGCGCTGCTGCGCGCCGAGATGGTGCAGGAACTGCACGAGCGAGCCGACGCGCCGTCGTGATGCCGCCGCTTTCCGCTGGATGAAAACACGCGGCACGTGATCGATGGGCGGATCTAACCTTTCCGCACGCCGACAGAGTTGTGGAGGACATGCGATGACCGCGACGGCACCGGTTTCGGTAGCGATAGGCCGGACTCTGGCGGCATCGGGAGTGGCTCACGTCTTCGGGGTGGTCGGCAGCGGAAATTTCCACCTGACGAATGCGATGGTCGACGCCGGGGTGCCGTTCACCGCGGCGCGGCACGAGATGGGCGCGACCGTGATGGCCGACGCGTTCACACGGACGTCGGGGCGCGTGGCCGCCGTCTCGCTGCACCAGGGATGCGGCCTGAGCAACGCCCTGACCGGTATTGCCGAAGCGGCCAAATGCCACACTCCGCTTCTCGTGGTCACCGGCGACACGGCGCAGGGCGACCTGAACTCCAACTTTCACATCGATCAGGACGCCGCGGTGGCGGCCGTAGGCGCGACGCCGGCGCGCGTGTACTCGCCGCAGACGGCGATCACCGACACCGTCACGGCGCTGACGCGGGCAGTGGTAGAGCGCGAGACCGTCGTGCTGTCGGTGCCGGTGGACATCCAGGACCACCTCGTCGACATCGGCGAGCCGGCCGTCGGCGTACCGCAACCGCTGCGTTCTGGCCCGTCGCCGCAGGCGCTCGCCGCCCTCGTCGAGGTGCTGGCCGACGCGCGGCGGCCGGTGATCGTCGCCGGGCGCGGCGCCTGGCATGCGAAGGACGAGCTGGTGCGGCTGGCCGACGCCGTCGGTGCGCTGCTGGTCACCTCGGCAGGGGCGCGTGGCCTGTTCGCCGACCAGGAGTGGGCGCTGGACATCATGGGCGGATTCTCGACCGAGGGCGCCGCCGAGCTCATCGCCGGCGCTGACGTCGTGGCCGGCTTCGGCGTGTCGTTCAACAAGTGGACGGCCCGTGACGGAGCCCTGCTGCGCACGTCGACGATCGTGCACGTCGACGATCGATCGAGCGCCATCGGCCGGCACCGCGACGTGGATCTCGCCGTCATCGGCGATGCGGCGGTGGTCGCGGCGAAGGCGGCCGACACGCTGAGAGAGCGAGGCACTGCTGCTCGCGGCTACCGCACCCCGGAGGTACGGCGGTGCGTGCAGGAGGTGCGGTACTGGCGTGATCAGCCGTTCGAGC
This sequence comes from uncultured Microbacterium sp., assembly GCA_937988695.1. Taxonomy (GTDB): domain Bacteria; phylum Actinomycetota; class Actinomycetes; order Actinomycetales; family Microbacteriaceae; genus Microbacterium. Next base: position 10,864 of record CALKHM010000029.1, read on the forward strand.
CGCTGCACGACCCGGGATGCGTCGATCCCCGGGAGCTCACGAATCTGCTCGATGAGCTGCTGCCGATCGAGCGCGTCGTGATCCCCGACGGCGGCAATGTCAACTGCTACCCGGCTGCGCATCTGCGGGTGCCCGACGAGCGCGGGTTCTGTCTCCCGCTCGCGTTCCAGGCGGTGGGGATGGGCCTTTCCGCCGGAATCGGCGCGGGCATCGCTCAGCAGGACCGGATGCCGGTGGTGGGCACGGGCGATGGCGCGTTCATGATGTCGCTGGCCGAGCTGGACACCGCCGTGCGCGCGCGACTGGGGATGGTCGTCATTGTTTACAACGACTCGGCTTACGGGGCAGAGGTGAACCTCTTCCACCCGTACACCGACGAGCTGGACATCGTGCGCTTCCCCGACACCGACATCGCCCGCATCGCGCGCGGCATCGGCGCCGAGGCGGTGACCGTGCGCGATGTCGACGATCTGGCGGCGGTACGCAGCTGGGTCGACGGCCCCCGGGACCGCCCGCTCGTCATCGACGCGAAGATCGCGACCTTCCCGTCGTGGCTGATGGCTCAGCGGTATGTGCTCACCGAGGACTCGTTGAGCGACGACCTCGTCAGCGGGATCGTGTGAGCCGAGCGCGCACGCGCGAAGAAGATCAGACCAAGGGAGCCCGGTACCATATGTTCATGAGCGAGGTCGCCGACGACCACGCAGTCGATTCGGCAAACGAACGCGGTCTCCCCAAGTCCACCGTGGATCGGACCCTCCTGATCCTCGGCACGTTCCAGAACCGCCAGCGTCGCCAGACGCTGTCCGAGATCAGCCGTTCGACGGGGCTGCCCATCGCGACGTGCTACCGCATCGTGCAGCACCTGGCCGAATGGGGAGCGCTGGAGAGAGGCGAGGACGGACGGTACTACATCGGCCTGCGTCTGTGGGAGGTCGCGGCCCTGGCGCCGCAGCCGTCCCGACTGCAGCGGGTCGCGCGATCGTTCATGCAGGACCTGTTCGAGGCGACCGGCCATGCGACCCACCTCGCGATCCGTGACGGACTCGAGCTCGTCTCGGTCGAGCGGTTCCAAGGCGGCCGTCGGCCGGTCTCGCGGCCGATCGTCGGCGGACGCTACCCGATGCACGCCACCGCGATCGGGCACGTGCTGCTTGCGTACGCGCCCTACAAGGTACGCGAGCAAGTGCTGAACGCGCCGTTTGAACGCTTCACGAGCCGCACCCTGACCAATCGCGCCGACGTGGAAGCCGTGATAGAACGCGTGCGGCATCTCGGATACGCGATCTGCGATCGCCATGTCGACGAGTTCCACTGCAGCGTGGCGGCGCCGATCTATGGACAGAGCGGAGCCGTGGTCGCGGCGCTGTCGCTGGCGTTCACCGACCGCGACGTCAACCCCCTCACGCAGGTGGACCTCGTGCGCGTCACGGCTCGGCGCATCTCGCTGCTGCTCAAATCCTCCGGGCGGCACAGCGACACGTTCCCGGCGGCCTGACGCTTCCGGCCAGTGGAAGATCGCCTGCGCAGGCCCGGAGCACGGTGACATGCTCGGAGCAGGGCGCGTCGTTCCACGATCCGGCGTGCGGAGATGAGCGCAGGATGTTTCTGACCGACGAAGAGAAGAGCATGCACGCCGGTGACGAAGGCGAGGCCGTCGCCGCAGCAATGGACCTGCTCATCCGCTACGGCGACGCGCTCGGGGCCGAGAGGCTCTGCGAGACCCGCAATGTCGCGGGCACGATGACGCAGCCCTCGCCGGCGAAGGCCAGGTTGTTCGCCGAGGGCGGGTGGGCAAAGTCGTACGCCGTGATCAACCTCGACTGCGACGACGACATCGAGATCCCCCGCATGAAGGTGCCGACCTGTCAACTGCAGCACGGGTTCGGTGAAGAGGTCTCGGGGCTGTCCCCGTACCCGTCGCGGAACATCGAGCTGCAGAGCGATGCGGAGTCCTTCTTCAGCGATCGCGGTGTGAACGTGCTGGCCACCTGCACGCCGTACCAGGTGGGAAACCTCCCCGTTCGCGGTGAGCACTGCGCGTGGATGGAGTCCTCGGCGGTCGTCTACTGCAATTCGCTGCTGGGTGCGCGCACGAACTGCGAGGGCGCGGCATCCACCGGCGCCGCCAGCCTCACCGGGAAGATCCCGTACTGGGGCAACCACGTTCCGGAGAACCGGTACGCGACGCGTCTCGTGCAGGCTGATGTCCGTATCGATTCCATGCAGGAGTGGGGCATGTTCGGCTACTTCGTCGGCGAGGCCGTGCAGGAGGAGCGTCCCGCGGTCACCGGCCGTCTCGGACAGCCGATCCTCGATGAGCTGAAGCACTTCGGGGCGGCCACCGCCACCTCCGGCGGCGTCGAGATCTACCACATCCCCGGCATCACCCCCGAGGCGCCCACACTCGAGGCCGCGTTCGGCGGTCACCGCATCCCCGAGGCGATCGAGTACGGGCCGGCCGAGCGCCGGGCGGTGTACGAGGCGCTCAACTCGCAGGGCACATCCGAGGACGTGGACTTCATCCTGCTCGGCTGCCCGCACGCCTCGCTCACACAACTCGCCGATATCGCGCGTCTGCTGGAGGGCAGAAGGCTGCACGACGGCACGGAGCTGTGGGTCATGACGCCGCGCGCGCTGCGCTCGGTCGCCGACCGCAACGGCTATACGGCGGTGATCGAAGCCGCCGGAGGCCACGTCCTCACGGACTCGTGCCCGGCGATGTCGCGCACGGCCCCGGCCGGTGCGCGGGTGTTCGCCACCGACTCGGCCAAGCAGGCGCACTACCTGCCCGCCATCCTCGGAATCGAGGCGTGGTTCGGCACGCTCGACGAATGCATCCAGGCGGCGCTGACGGGCCGCTGGCGCGCAGAGCTGGCCGCGGCATGAGCGTCGTGATGCGCGGCCGCGGCATCGTGGCCGGCGTCGTCGAAGCCGAGGCGCTCGTGACCGGCGACGGCATCTCCGGATGGGGAGGCATCGACTCGTCGAACGGCACGATCGTCGAACGGCGGCACGAGCTGGTCGGTGAGTGCTTCACCGGCAAGGTGCTCGTCTTCCCGACCGCGAAGGGCTCGTCGGGCTGGTCGGGTCACTTCCAGGCCACGCGGCTGATGGGCACTGCTCCCGCCGCGATGGTCATCAGCGTGATGACGACCAAGGCCGCGCTGGGCGCGATCGTCACGCGCGTGCCGACAGTGATCGCCGCCGAGCCCGATCCTGTCGCGACGATCCGCACCGGCGACATCGTGCGCGTCGACGGCGGCGCCGGCACGGTCGAGATCGTCTCGCGTGCGACCACACCGACAGGCTCGCGCTAACGGGTGAAGGCGCTGTGCCCGGTGAGCGCGCGGCCCACGATCAGTGTGTTCACCTCGCGGGTGCCCTC
>CALKHM010000030.1 GCA_937988695.1 uncultured Microbacterium sp.
CGCGCTTCCCTGACACGGAAGAGGTCACTGGTTCGATCCCAGTATCGCCCACCACAAGAATCCCCGGTCTGACTGGGGATTTCTGCGTCTGTGGCGCGGCGCGGCGGCGTTCGTGCCCGGTCACGTATCGCATGAGAGAGCTCTCAGAACACCCCGATCCTCAGGATGCTTTGACCTCGCTCGCCTAACGTGACGTTGATGACAGCTGTATCGTCACGACTGAACTCACTCGATGGGCTACGCGGTATTGCGGCGCTTGTCGTGGTGATCCACCACTGTCTGTTGGTCTCTCCCTCGCTGGCGGCGGCGTACTACGGCGGCGACGTCGCCGAGAACCCGCTGCGGATCGCTCTGGTGTACACGCCGCTGCACCTCGCCTGGGGCGGCGCAGAGGCGGTCGTGGTGTTCTTCGTGCTGTCCGGCTTCGTGCTCTCCCGCGCGATCCGCTCGCGTTCGTTCGACTGGTTCTCCTACTTCCCGTCGCGAGTGCTGCGGCTGTACGTGCCGGTGGTCGGCGCGGTGGCGTTCGGCGCGGTGGTGCTGATGATCCCGCACGGCGGCCTGCCGCCGAGCCCGTGGCTGGAACGGGATGCCACGCACTACGGCGTCAGCAGCGCCGTGCAGGATCTGACGCTGCTGGGGGGGACCAGCGGCGTGGTCTCGCCGCTGTGGACGCTGCGCTGGGAGGTCATCTTCTCCCTGCTGCTGGCCGTGGCGGCCTTCGCCGCCCGGCTCGTTCCCGCGTGGCTGTTCGGCCTGCTGTGCGTGGGGCTGTCGGCATTGGGCGCCGGCGCGGACGTCGGTGCGATGCAATACCTGCCGATCTTCGGCGTGGGCGTCGCGCTGGAAGGCGAGTGGGACCGTATCGGGCGCGTCGTCGAACGGATGACGCGGCGCGCGGGCGCGCTCGTCTGGACGGGCGTGCTCGTCGTGACCGCCATCATGCTGAGCATGCACTGGCTGCTGCTGGCCCCGCTGGGTCACGCTGCCGCCGTCGACTGGTCACAGGGCCCGATCGTGCTCGGCGCCGCGGTCATGGTGGTGGCAGCCACGCATTGCCCGCCGTTGCAGCGGATGCTGACCTGGCGGCCGGTGGCCTGGCTCGGTGCCATCTCGTTCAGTCTCTATCTGATCCATGAGCCGCTGATCATCACGATGGCCAGCGTCACGGATGCCGCGCGGTGGACTCTGCTGACGGCGGTCCCGCTGGCGCTCGTGACGGCGTGGGTCTTCTGCCTGGTCGTCGAGCGTCCCGCACACCGGCTCTCACGCGCCGTTCGCGGGTGGGCTGCGGCGCGTGCCGAGGCGATGCGCGGATCCGCCGGGCGCTCTACGGGTGGTGCCGTCGCTGATGGGTCTACGCAGGATGCCGAGGTCGATCGGAGCGAGCGCGCTACCGTGAACGCGTGACCTCGGCGGCCGACGACCTCGTTCAGACGATCTGCGCCGCCTTGGCCGCGCACGGCGATGCGTCCCGCGCCGAGGTGCAGCAGCGATACATGAAGTCGGCGATGCCGTTCCTCGGGGTGCCGGTGCCTGTGGTGCGTGCCACGACTCGGCACGCGGCTGGCGCCGTGACGGACGCCGCGGTGCTGCGGGAATCCGCCTGAGGGCTGTGGGACGCGGCATCCCATCGGGAGCACCGGTATGCCGCGCTGGCCCTGCTCGCGCTCGCCCCCGTTCGCGGGCGCCTGTCGCTGGTGCCGCTGGTCGAGCACGTGGTGCGCACAGGGTCGTGGTGGGACATCACCGACGAGGCCGCGCATCGGATCGCCGAGCTGCTGGACGCGCACCCGCGGGAGACCGCCGCGCTGGTGCGGCACTGGAGCACCGACGACGACATGTGGATGCGGCGGCTGGCGATCATCGCTCAGCTCGGCCGCCGGGGCCGCACCGACGCCGGGCTGTTGGAAGAGGCGATCGGGCACAACCTCGCCGACCCGGAGTTCTTCATCCGCAAGGCGATCGGGTGGGCGCTGCGCGACTATGCGCGTACCGATCCCGAGCGGGTGCGCGCATACTGCCGCGCGCAGCCGCTGAGTCCGTTGAGCCGGCGCGAGGCGCTGCGACGTCTGAAGACCGAAGCCGCCGAGGCCGGGTGAGCCGGCCTCTCGCCGCCGGCTCTCGTGCGCAGTAGGCTCGGCGCATGGCCCACCTCGTGCTCACCGTGGTCGGCGATGATCGCGCCGGCCTGGTGCAGAAGCTCGCCGACATCATCGCCGCACACGGTGGCAACTGGGAACGCAGCGAACTGGCGGAGCTTGCCGGCGCGTTCGCCGGCATCGTGCTGGTAGAGGTTCCCGACGACCATCGCGCCGCGCTGGTGACCGGGCTCTCCGAGCTGGACGAGCTGCTGCACATCACGCCATACGAGGGGACGGCGTCCACGGACGCGCCGGCGGGGGAGCAGGTGACCTTCACGGTGCTCGGCAACGACCGGCCCGGGATCGTCCGCGACCTGACCCAGGTGCTGGTCGGCGAGGGCCTGACGATCGACCGCTTCGCCAGCCGGACCGTGGCAGCACCCATGTCCGGCGGTGAGCTGTTCGAGGCCACCGTGACCGCACGCGCCCGAGTGGGGGACGCGGTGGGCGACGCGGTCGCCGCCCTGGAGGAGCTCGCCGGCGAGATCCAGGTGGACCTCACCGTCGGCTGAGCGGCGGGATGCGCGCGGATAGACTCGTGAGGTGACCACCTCCTCCTCCGACGGCTTCGCTCTGTTCCCTGACCGCTCCGTGGTCGCCATGCGCGTCAACGGCGAGCTGAGGGACCTCGCCACGGCGGTGACCACGACGGATGTCGTCGAGCCGGTCACGATCGACAGCGCCGACGGACTGAACATCCTGCGGCATTCGACCGCACACGTGCTCGCGCAGGCGGTGCAGCGGATCAAGCCGCAGACGAACCTCGGCATCGGACCGCCGATCACCGACGGCTTCTACTATGACTTCGGCACCGACGAGCCGTTCACCCCCGAAGACCTGAAGGCCATCGACAAGGAGATGCAGCGCATCGTCCGCCAGGGGCAGCGGTTCGTACGCCGTGTCGTGACCGACGACCAGGCCCGCGCGGAGCTCGCGCACGAGCCGTTCAAGCTCGAGCTGATCGGCCTGAAAGGGCCGGGCGCGGCGAGGACCGAGGGTGCCCACGTCGAGGTCGGCGCCGGCGAGCTGACGATCTACGACAACGTCGACCGCGACGGCGAGGCGGTCTCGAAGGACCTGTGCCGCGGCCCGCACCTGCCCAGCACCCGCCAGATCGGCAACGGCTGGGCCCTTTCGCGCGTGGCCGGCGCGTACTGGCGGGGCAGCGAGAAGAACCCGCAGCTGCAGCGCATCTACGGCACGGCGTGGCCCACCAAGGACGAGCTTCGCGCATACCAGCAGCGCCTCGAAGAAGCCGCGAAGCGGGATCATCGGCGCCTGGGCAAGGAACTCGACCTGTTCTCGTTCCCGGACGAGATCGGATCGGGGCTGTCGGTGTGGCATCCGCGCGGCGGCATCATCCGCCAGGAGATGGAGCAGCATGCGCTGCGCCGTCACCGGGAGGCCGGATACACCTACGTGTATACCCCGCACATCACGAAGAAGGACCTGTTCCTCGAGTCGAACCACCTCGTCACCTACAAGGAGGGCATGTTCCCGCCCATCCGGCTTGACGAGGAGCGCGACGAGAACGGCGCGGTGACCAAGGCCGGTATCGACTACTACCTGAAGCCGATGAACTGCCCGATGCACATCCTGATCTACCGCGAGCGTGCGCGCAGCTACCGCGACCTGCCGATGCGGCTGTACGAGAACGGCACGGTGTACCGGTACGAGCTCTCCGGCGCGCTGCACGGCCTGACCCGCGTGCGGGGCTTCACCCAGGACGACTCGCACCTGTTCGTCACCCCCGACCAGCTCGAGGGCGAGGCGACGAACGTGCTCGACTTCGTGCTGTCGATGCTGCGCGACTTCGGCCTGACCGAGTTCGAGCTGGAGCTGTCGATGCGCGACGACGAGAAGTCGAAGTGGATCGGCGATGAACAGCACTGGGCGGTCGCCACCGACGCGCTACGGCGCGTGGCGCAGGCGTCGGGCCTCAAGCTCACCGAGGTGGCCGGCGAGGCGGCCTTCTACGGTCCGAAGATCGACCTGAAGACGAAGGACGCCCTGGGCCGCACCTGGCAGCTGGCGACCGTGCAGCTCGACTTCAACCTGCCCGAGCGGTTCGGCCTGGAGTACACCGGCCCCGACGGCGACAAGCATCGGCCGGTGATGATCCACCGTGCCCTGTTCGGCTCGATCGAGCGGTTCTTCGCGATCCTGCTCGAGCACTATGCCGGGGCCTTCCCGGTCTGGCTCTCGCCGGTGCAGGTCGTGGGCATCCCGGTCGCCGAGGAGTATGCGGACTACCTCGACGACGTGATCGCGCAGCTGAAGGCCGACGGCGTGCGCGCAGAGGTGGACCACGGCGACGATCGCATGCAGAAGAAGATCCGCACGCACACGACGCAGAAGGTGCCGTTCCAGCTCATCGCCGGGGAGCAGGACCGCACCGCCGGCGCGGTGTCGTTCCGGTTCCGCGACGGCACGCAGCGAAACGGCGTCCCGGTGGCGGAGGCGGTACGGCTCATCCGCGACGCGATCGACCGGAAGGCGCTGGTGGACACGGTCGAGGATCTCGCATGACGGATGCCGTGACCGGCGACGCCGGGGGCCTCGTGGCCGCCGGCGAGCTGCCCGGGGTGCCCGACGAGTTCCAGCGGCTGTGGACCCCGCACCGGATGGCGTACATCCAGGCCGGG
>CALKHM010000031.1 GCA_937988695.1 uncultured Microbacterium sp.
CATACGAGATATTGGCGTGACTGGAGTTCAGACGTGTGCTCTTCCGATCTACGGACTGTTCAACGGCGGGGCGACACGCGCGGGGGGCGCGCGGCGGGGCGGGCGCGCGACGCGGGCGCGGGCGGGTGGTCAGCCGGCGGCCTCCTCGGGACGGGAGGCCACGTCGATGGCGGCGGTGTCGGCGACATAACCCGGGATGTGTCGTTCGTCCGGTCCGTTGTACGCCGACAGCGGCCGGATCAAGGCATTGGATGCCTGCTGCTCGAGGATGTGCGCGGTCCAGCCGGTCACGCGCGCCGCGACGAACAACGGCGTGAACGTCAGCGTGTCGAAGCCGATGAGGTTGTAGGCCGGGCCCGACGGGTAGTCGAGGTTCGGATAGATGCCCTTCCGGCTGACGAACTCGTTCTCCAGAGTGTCGTACAGCGCGAGCACCTCGGGACGGCCGTAGTGCTCCGCGAGGGTGTCCAGTGCGGCCTTCATGGTGGGCACGCGCGAGTCGCCGCGCTTGTAGACGCGGTGGCCGAAGCCCATGATCTTGCGCTTTTCCGCGAGTGCCTCGTCGAGCCAGGCCGTCACGTTCGACGCCTCGCCGATCTCGTCGAAGATGTGCAGCACGGCCTCGTTGGCGCCGCCGTGCAGCGGGCCCTTCAGCGCTCCGATCGCCCCGACCACCGCCGAGTACAGGTCGCTCAGCGTCGAGGCGATGACGCGTGCGGTGAACGTCGACGCGTTGAACGAGTGCTCGGCGTACAGGATCATCGAGCGGTTGAACGCGTCGACGACGACCGCGTCGGCCTCTTCGCCGAACGTCATCCACAGGAAGTTCGCCGCGTAGTCGAGGTCGTCGCGCGGCGGGACGACCTCCTGCCCTCGACGACGGCGCTGGCCGTACGCCACGATCGCCGGCAGCGCGGCGAACAGCCGGATGCTGCGATCCAGGTTCTGCGCGGGGGTGCCCACCGCGTCCATCACGTTGCCGATCCCAGCGAGATCGGCTGCGCCGATGACGGATGCCGCGGTGCGGACCTCGTCCATCGGGTGTGCGTCGACGGGCAGCAGGTCGATCGCGCGCCTCACGTCGTCGGCGAGCGCCCGATGCCTGCGCTCCGTGGCGCGAAGCTCGGCGAGCTGCTCGTCGGTGGGCAGCTCGCCGTTCCACAGCAGGTAGGCGACCGCCTCGAACGGCTGGGTGGCCGCGAGCTCCTGCACAGGGTAGCCGCGGTACAGCAGCGAGTTGGTCTCGGGATTGACCTTGCTGATCGCGGTGTAGTCCACCGTGACCCCGGCAAGACCCTTCTTGATGTCGGCGTCGGCCATGAGTGCTCCTATCGGGCGATCTGGAAGTTGAACACGCTCGTGTCGAAGTGGTTGTAGGCCTCATAGTCGATGAGGTCGTAAAGGTCGGCGCGGTGCTGCATCTCGCCGAGCCTGCTCGTCAGGTGCCCCTCCTCGACCAGGGTATCCAGGGCGCGGCCGGCCGCGCCCATCGCGATACGCAGCAGCGAGACCGGCCAGATGACGATGTTCACCCCGACGCCCCGCAACTGGTCGACGCTGAACAGCTCGCTCTTGCCGAACTCCGTCATGTTGGCCAGGATCGGCACGTCCACGGCATCGCGCACGGCGGCGAACTCGTCGAGCGTGCGCATCGCCTCGGGGAAGATCGCGTCGGCGCCGGCATCCACGAGCGCCTTCGCGCGGTCCTTCGCGGCATCCAGGCCATCGACGGCGCGGATGTCAGTACGCGCCATGATGAGGAAGTTCGGGTCGCGGCGGGCGTCGGCGGCGGCACGGATGCGCTTGGTCGCGGTGCCCTCGTCGACGACGGCCTTGCCGTCCAGATGGCCGCATCGCTTCGGGTTGACCTGGTCCTCGATGTGCGTGCCGGCAAGGCCGGCGTCCTCGAGCGTCTGGATCGTCCGTGCGACGTTCATCGGCTCGCCGAACCCGGTGTCGGCGTCGATGATGGCAGGCAGCTCGGTCATCCGGGCGATCTGCTGGCCGCGTCCGGCCACCTCGGTCAGCGTGGTCAGGCCGATGTCGGGCAGGCCAAGATCGGCGCTGAGCACGGCGCCGGAGATGTAGACGCCCTCGAAGCCCTTGCGTTCGATGAGCCGAGCGGACAGCGGATTGAAGGCCCCCGGGAACCGCAGCAGCTCGCCGGTCGCGAGCCGCTCGCGGAACAGGCGCCGCTTCTGGGCGGCGGAGGTCTGGCTGTACAGCATCAGCGCGCTCCTCTCTCGGGTCGTTTCGCGCAGGACTGCGCGTACCTCGCGGGAATTCCGCCGATTCCTGCGAGGTACGCGCCGTTCTGCGAGCCAGGCGCAGCGGCAGGCATCAGAACAGCCCCTTCGGCGCCGGGGCGTTCGCCAGCACCCCGGGCTTGGCGACGATCGTCAGCTGCGCGACCTCGTCGGAGGTCAGCTCCGGCAGCCGCTGCACGAGCGCGAGGAACCGTTCGATCTCCTCCGGCTCGAGCACCGGCTCCGCCAGCATCCGGAACTTGCGGACGTAGTCCTCGCGCGCGAACGGTCGCGCCCCCAGCGGGTGCGCGTCGGCGACGGCGATGGACTCGATGATCGTGCCGCCGTCGGCGAACGTGATCTCGACGCGGCCGCCGAACGCCTTCTCGGCCGGGTCCTCGGAGTGGTAGCGGCGCGTCCACTCCTCGTCCTCGGCCGTGGTGACCTTCTGCCACAGCGCGACGGTGTCCTCGCGCGTCGCGCGTTCGGGGGCGTACGAGTCGACGTGGTGCCAGGCGCCGTCCTGCAGCGCGACCGTGAAGATGTACGGGATGGAGTGGTCGAGCGTCTCGCGCGAAGCGTGCGGGTCGTACTTCTGCGGGTCGTTCGCGCCCGAGCCGATCACGTAGTGGGTGTGGTGGCTCGTGTGCAGCACGATCGAGGCCACGTTGTCGGGCACGAAGGCGCCGGGATGCTCGTTGTGCAGCTTGCGGGCGAGGTCGATCCACGCCTGCGCCTGATATTCGGCGGAGTGCTCCTTCGTGAACGAGTCGAGGATCGCGCGCTTGGACTCCCCCGCCGCCGGCAGCGGCACGTCGTAGCGTGCGTCGGGGCCGTCCAGCAGCCAGGCGATCACGCCGTCCTCACCCTCGTAGATCGGGCTGGGGCTGGTCTCGCCGCGCATGGCCCGGTCCACGGCCTCGACGGCCATCTTGCCCGCGAACGCGGGAGCGTGCGCCTTCCACGACGAGATCTCGCCCTTGCGCGACTGGCGAGTGGCGGTGGTGGTGTGCAGGGCCTGTCCCACGGCCTGATAGATCGTCTCGGCGGGAAGCCCCAGGAGCGTCCCGATGCCGGCGGCGGCCGAAGGGCCGAGGTGGGCGACATGGTCGATCTTGTGCGCGTGCAGGCTGATCGCGCGGGTGAGGTCGATCTGGATCTCGTACCCCGTCGCGATGCCGCGCACCAGCGCCGCCCCGTCTTTGCCGGCATGCTGGGCCACGGCGAGGATCGGCGGGATGTTGTCGCCGGGATGCGAGTACTCGGCGGCCAGGAACGTGTCGTGGTAGTCGAGCTCGCGCACGGCCACCCCATTGGCCCACGCCGCCCACTCCGGGCTCGTGCGCCGATCCAGCGCGCATCCGAACACGGTGGACCCGTCGCCGGAGATCGACACGGCGTGGTCGAGAGCCTGCTGGCGCGCCGCGCTGACCGGCGCACGGGTGAGGGATGCCGCAGCCACCGCCGCGTTGTCGATGACGCGGTTGACGATCATCTCGACGACATCGGCGTCGACCGGGATGGGGTCGGCGGCGACCTGGGCGATCTTGAACGCGAGCTGCTCTTCACGGGGAAGGCTCTCCTCGCTCTTGTAGACGCGGACGTGATGCGTGACGGTCATGCTGCTCCTTCTTCGGACACGAGCGCGGCCGTGGCGGGTCGTGCCTCGCCGACGGACGCGAGGATGCTCTCCAGGGCGTTGTGCAGGTGGACGTGGGTGGCATGCGCGGCCAGTTCCTCGTCGCCGGCGGCGATCGCCTGTGCTACCAGCCGATGCTCGGCGATGGCGGCGACCAGGCGCTCGGGCTTGTCCCGGGCCATGCGCCGCACCCGCACGAGGTGCGTGCGGATCGTGCGCAGCGCGCTGGTCAGATAGTCGTTGGCGACGGCGTCGTCAAGCGCCGCATCGAACTGGGCGAACAGCTCGCGATAGGCATCCGGCGCATCGGTCTGCCCGGGGCGGACGGCGGCGAACCCCGCGGCGAGGGCGCTGAAGGTCGCGGCATCGGCTCGTTGCGCAGCCAGGCGCGCGGCGGTCTCCTCGAGAGCGCGACGCACCTCGAACAGCTCACGGATGTCGCCCGCGTCGATCTCGCTGACGACGGTCACCCGCGGAGACTGCTGCACGACGAGTCCGTCCGCGGCCAGGCGTCCGATCGCCTCGCGCAGCGGCGTGCGGCTCACTCCGAGTCGCGCGGCCTGCTCGACCTCGCCGAGTACGGCGCCCGGGGCGAGCGCACCGGACTGGATCTCGTCGAGGAGCGTGTCATACGCCCGATCGCTGGCCCGCATGCGCCCCTCCCTCATTCGTATCGAACCACAGTGTATACATAAATCGTTCAGGAAGCGACCAAAGTACGAGACGCTCGCCGGTAGCGTATACATTCACGCACCAGAGGACGGAGCGCGACGTCCACGGCGACGACCGTGCGACACGCCCGTAGCATGAAGGCATGAGCACTGCAGTCATCGTCGATGCTGTTCGCACCCCGTCCAGATCGGAAGAGCACACGTCTGAACTCCAGTCACGCCAATATCTCGTA
>CALKHM010000032.1 GCA_937988695.1 uncultured Microbacterium sp.
CGGCGGCGCGCAACCGTCACTCGGGGGTCGGCCTCGCCGACCAGGCCGAACAGCTCGAGCAGCCGTTCGCGCACCGGCGTGCGCGTATCGTGCGGCAACCGCGCGAACAGCTCGAGCAGGCGGTCGAAGGCGTCCTCGACGTGGCCGCCGGCGAGGTCGAGGTCAGCGACCGCGAGCTGCGCGTCCACATCGGTCGGCGCCTGTGCCGCCGCGGCACGTACGGCGCCCGCGTCCGCGCCCTGCACGCGCTGCAGCAGGCGCACCTGCGCAAGACCGGCCGCCGCGTCGGCGTCGGCGGGGTTCTGAGTGAGCGCCGCCTCGTAGGCGGTGGCCGCCCGCGCGTAGTCGCCGGCTTCGATCGCGTCGAACGCCTCGGCGTGCAGCGGCGCAAGCGCCGGCTCGGCGGGGGCCTCGGACACGTCGGCGTCGCCGTCGGCGCCCACCGTGCCGGTGATGCCGTTCTGCGCGGCCACCTGCAGCAGCTGGTCGAGCACCTCCCGCACCTGCTGCTCGGGCACCGCTCCGGTGAACAACGGCATCGCCTGACCCGCCAGCACCGCGACGACCATCGGGATGGACTGCGCGCGGAACGCCTGCGCGAGCTGCGGATTCGCGTCGACGTCGACCTTGGCCAGCACGACGCGACCGCCGAGCTCGGTGACCACCTTCTCCAGGATCGGGCTGAGCTGCTTGCACGGCCCGCACCACTCCGCCCACAGGTCGAACACCACCGGGACGGTGCGCGAGAGCTCCGCGGCTTGGGCGAACGTGGCATCCGTCACGTCGATGATGACGCCCGGGACGGCCGGCTCTCCCCCGGGAGTCGGGGCCGGGGCGGCGGGGCGGTTGCGCAGTGCGGACAGATCGACGGCGCCGCGCAGGACGGCGCCCGGATTGGGCTGGCTCATTTGCTGATCACCTTGGCTGAGAGGAGGTTGGAGGAGTAACCGAGAAGCCGGATCTGCGAATCGGTCGATCCGACGCCGGGCACGTAGAAGAAGAGCTGGTCGCTGTAGGTGGTGACGAATCCCGTGGCAGACTCCTTGACGCCGGCCAGCGCCTGCACGCGCTTGCTGTCCGAGGGGAGCTTGATGACGGCGTCCTTGTTGGTCGGCTTGGCCGTCTCGGTCTCTTGCACGCTGTCGGCGACGATCGCGCCGCTCTCCAACGTCGCCAGGGCCAACGGGGCATCACTGCCGGCCCCCGACTTGTAGGTGAGGCTGCCGGTCTTCTTCGCGGTCTTCTGGAACGTCGCCAGCTGATCCTTGCGGCTGGCTTCGACGCTCTTCAAGAACGCGTCGTCCTTCGTGTCGAACTGCCCGGCCGACGCACTCTTGCCGCCGTTGTCGATGAGGTCGGCGTAGGCCGACGCGATCTCTGCCGGCGGCATCAGCAGGAACGACGAGTCGGGCTGCACGGCGGTGGCGCCGAGATACGCCGGCGCGACGTCCGGCAACGACGTGGCCTCGAGCTGGCCGATGTAGGCCAGCTTGTACGGCGACCACGGGTCGCTCTGCGTGATCAGCATGATGGTGGATGCCGCCCCGTCGTCACCCTTCTGCTCGGCGACCAGCAGGACCGAGCGCGGCCATCCCTGATATGCCTGCGGCAGCACCACTTTCACCCCGGTCGCCGGGACCGCGGGCAACGGCGACTCATCCGAGAGCTTGCCGCGCAGTGTGTAGTTGGTCTTCCGTTCGGCCAGCGGCGCTCCGGTAAGACGCGTGGCCGCGAGTCCCGCATCCTTCTTGTCGTCGGCCTGCGCAACGGTCTTCGAGATGCGGCCGATGATGCGGTCGGCCTGTGCCGGTGTCACCGCGGGCGGCTGCGTGTCGCCCGTGCCGACGACGGTGGCCGTCGGGGTGGGGGTGGCCGAGGGCGCCAGCTGCGGCCACGCATCGGCCGTGCACCCGGTGAACACGAGCGCTGCCACGGTCAGCACCGGCACGGCGATGAAGGCGCGGCGGCGTCGTGCCAGCGGCTTGGCCGCCTCCCCGGAGCTGATGACGCCCTTGTCGGCCTGCTCGATCGACAGATCGGCGGGGCTCGGCTCGGGCAGCGGCGGCAGCGCCTTTCGGCGCGGCCCGCGTGAGCGTCGCATCCTGCGGATGCCGAGGATGTAGAGGAAGACGCCGACGGCCATGAGCACGCCGCCGCCCACGATGAGCGGTCCCGCCCAGGGCGTCGCCCGATGCGTGGGCCATGTCACCGAGATGTCGGACGGCGCCGGGTCCTTTCCGTTGGTGGCAACCAGCACGCTCATCGTGTTCGGAAGCTGCAGGTGCTGGATGAGGATGTCGTCCTGCTCGAACTGGTCCAGCCATAGGTCGGCATCGGCGGGATCGCGATGCGCGTCCGCACCGTCCTTCGATGCGTCGCCGGCCGATGGCTGCACGAGTGTCGTGTCCACCGCGCCGCCCTTGCCGACGGTGACCGCGTCATAGGTGGCGTCGCTCAGCCAGGCCTTCATATCCGCCGTGCGGCCGTAGGCAGCGAAGATCACTCCGTGGGCGGCGGCGCGCAGCGTCTGCGAGCCGGGCAGCCGATTGAGCACGGCACCGTCGATGAGGGTGTACGACGCGGAATCCGACGATGTGATGGTCGTCGTCTGCGTCTTGGGTCCCTGGAAGATGGTCCGCTGCGCGACACCGCTTGCGATCATCACCGCGGCGAGCACGAACGCGGCCACCGCCCACACGAAACGCACGAATAGATCCTCCCCGGTCCGACGACGCGCAGGACCGATGACTCGACGTTCCAGACTAGCGAAAGAGTCCTGTGTGCGTCCCGGGAGGGTCGCTGGTGGGATGCCGCGTCACGGGAAAGTATCCTGACAGTCACCGACGTTCGAGAGGAGCCCCGTGAAGATCCAGAACCCGTTCCGCGTCGCGCTCGTCGCGACGCTCGGCGTGGGGCTGGGTCTGCTGCTGATCGGCAGCATCCAGACGCTGTCGACGATCCTGCTGTACATCGGCACCGCGCTGTTCCTGGCACTGGGCCTGGAGCCCATCGTCGCATTCCTCGTCCGTCGGCGCCTGCCCCGGTGGGCGGCCGTGCTCGTGACGATCCTGGCGGTGCTGGCCCTGTTCGCGGGTGTCGTGCTCCTCGTCGTGCCCACGATCGTCGATCAGATCTCCCAGTTGGTCGCCTCCATCACGCAGCTCGTGCAGGATCCGCACACGCTCGGCAACTTCACGAAGTGGATGGAGCACACCTTCCCCGGGCTGCGCGTGGACGACGTCTTCACCACCGTGCAGGACTGGGTGCTCAAGAACCTCGGCAGTATCAGCGGCTCGATCGGCCAGGGAGTGCTCAAGGTGGGCATCGCGTTCCTGACCGGGCTCACCGGCGCCTTCATCGTGCTGATCCTCACGATCTACTTCACGGCATCCATCCCATCGCTCAAGTCCGCGGTCTACCAGCTGGTTCCGGCCTCACGGCGCGCGCGCTTCGTCGACCTGGCCGAGCAGATCGGCGACTCCGTGGGCTACTACGTGATGGGCCAGGTGACGCTCGGGGTCGTCAACGGCATCCTCAGCTCGATCTTCCTGACGATCATCCAGGCGCCGTTTCCCGCGGTGCTGGCGGTTATCGCGTTCTTCTTCTCGCTCGTGCCGCTGGTAGGCACCCTCACCGGCTCGGTGATCATCGTGCTCACCTGCCTCATCCCGGGGATCGGGTCGCCCACGACGGCACTGGTGGCCGCCATCTACTACCTGATCTACATGCAGCTGGAGGCATACGTCATCTCACCGCGCATCATGAGCCGCGCGGTGGCCGTCCCCGGAGGCGTGGTGGTCGTGGCCGCCCTCGCCGGGGGCTCGCTCCTGGGCCTGCTGGGCGCCCTTATCGCCATCCCGGTGGCCGCGAGCGTGCTGATCATCTACCGGCAGGTCGTGATCCCCCGGCAGAACGAGCGCTGACGAGCCGCGACGCCCCCACTCTCACCGCCCGACGGGCCCGTCCCATTCCTCCGGCAGCGGCAGGGCGTCGGGGTTGACTGCGCGCACGATCTCGGTCAGCACCCGCCGGGTCTGGTTCTCCCCCACCCACAGGTGCCGGGCGCCCTCGACGGCGATCATCCGCACGTTCGGCAGACCGGCGAAGCGCACCGCTGCCTCGGCCGGACGCAGGTAGTCGTCGAGCTCCGGCACCAGGGCCACGATCGGCCGCGGGTCGTCCTCCCAGGCGGCCAGTTCGGCGGGGGTCGTGCGGTGCAGCGGTGGCGAGAGCAGGATCAGGCCCTCGACCGGCAGAGGCCGGCCGTGCTTGAGCGCGAGCTCGGTGCCGAACGACCATCCCACCAGCCACGGGCGCGGCAACCCACGGTCGTGTACGAGATCCATCGCGGCCTCGACATCCCACCGCTCGGTGTCCGCCTCGCCGAATTCCCCTTCACTCGTGCCCCGCGGCGAGGTGGTGCCACGGGTGTTGAAGCGCAGCACGGCCAGGTCTGCCAGCGCGGGGAGCCGGCCGGCGGCCTTGCGCAGAACGTGCGAGTCCATGAAGCCGCCCGCGGTGGGCAGCGGGTGCAGCGTCACCAGCGTTGCGACCGGGTCGTGGTCGGCCGGCTGTGCGAGCTCGCCCACGAGCGTCAGGCCGTCACGCGTGTGCAGTTCGACGTCTTGCCGGCGCGCCGGCAGCAGCATCGGTCCGCGGATCTCCACTCAGAACACCCTCCAGCAGTGCGTGTGCCAGTGCCGGCGAGCCGCGAGATCGGCCGCGTCGCCGAGGATGCCGTCAGCGCGCCACACCACCACGTGCGCGACGCCCGGCTCGATCGTC